>NZ_JBEYZF010000026.1:0-105709 GCF_040645915.1 Nonomuraea sp. NPDC046570
GGCCAGGCGGCCGAAGCCGAACGAGCGCTGGGTGTCCACAGCGACGGGGTCGACGTCACGCAGGCCGTACACGGTGTTGAACAGGACAGGCCGCAGCGCGGGCGGGGAGCCGCACGGGTGCGACGGCGCAGCCGTCGCCTTGACGAGTTCGCCGATCCCGGCGATGAAGCCCTGATCTTCACCGGGGCACGAGGCGGCACCTTCCGGCGGAGCAACTTCCGCCGAGCGGCCGACTGGTCGAAGAACACACGGAAGATCGGTCACAAGGATCTGCACTTCCACGATCTGCGCCACACGGGAAACACGCTCGCGGCGGCATCTGGGGCGAGCCTGAGAGACCTCATGGAGCGCATGGGGCACGACTCCGTACGCGCCGCGATGATCTATCAGCACAGTACCGCCGAAACAGACCGAAAGATCGCCAACGCACTGGACGACAAGATCAATCAGCTCAGCCCGACCGACGCGAATGGATCTTCAGGAACGCTCACCCGGTGAGCGAATGGCACGCTAATGGCACGAAGCCCCGTTTCCAAGATCGGAGACGGGGCTTTTTCGCAGGTGGGCGGTACTGGGTTCGAACCAGTGACCCCTCGCTTGTAAGGCGAGTGCTCTACCGCTGAGCTAACCGCCCCTGATCGGCACTACACCTTACGACACCCCGGGCGTCGGTCGCACATCCATTGTCCACGAAGCCCCCAGTTCCCCCCGCCCCGCGGCCCGCCAGCCCAGTAGTGCCGCGCCCAGCATCCCGGCGTTGACCCCCAGCGCCGACCCCACCAGCGGGGGCGCCTCGCGGAAGGCCAGGCGCTTGACCAGCCGGGTACGCACGGGGTCGAAGAGTGCGGGCCCGGCCTCGGCCAGGCCGCCGCCCAGCACGATCATGGAGGGGTCGAGCAGCAGCGTGTAGGTGGCCAGGGCGAGGGAGAGCGCCTCGACGGCCTCGTCCCACACCTCTATGGCCAGCGGGTCGTCCGAGGACACCACCTCTTCGGCCTTGGCCCCGGCGACGCCGGACCGCTGGCTGTAGCGCCGCCCCACGGATGCCGCCGAGGCGTACGTCTCCAGGCAGCCGAACTGGCCGCAGGCGCACGGCTCTCCGTCGGGGAAGACGGGGATGTGGCCGATCTCGCCGCCCCAGCCCTCGGCACCGCCGTACGGCTCGCCGTGCACGATCATGGCTCCGGCGATGCCGGTGCCGATCGGCAGGAACAGGAAGTCGGTCATGCCGCGCCCGGCGCCGAGGACGCTCTCGGCCAGGCCGCCGGTGCGGACGTCGTGGCCGAGCATGACGGGCACGTCCAGGCCGGTGAAGGCGGTGGCGGGCACGTCGCGCCAGCCGATGTTGGCGGAGTACAGGGCGGTGTCGGCGGTGACGAGGCCGGGGACGGCCAGGCCGACGCCTGCGGGGCCGCCGCCGCCGCGTGCGGCGAGGTCGGCGATGAACTCCCGGATGACGCCCACGACCACGTCGGGCCCGTCGGCGCGGGGTGTGGGGCGGCGCTCGGTGAGCAGCACCTCTCCCGACTCGCTGACGAGGCCGCCCTTCATGGACGTGCCACCGACGTCGAGCGCGACAACGTAGGAACTCATAGCAGGCATCCCGAAGGGTCTCGCAGGTGAACGGCTATGAACGATAGCGCACCCGCATATCGGGAGATGTCAGGCGCGGCCCAGGACGCGGTTGAGTGCGGCCTCGACCTCGGCCGACAGTCCGGGGGGCGCGCCCGAGGTCACGAGCTGGGATTCGGCCCGTGCGAGCCGTACCTGGCCGCAGGCGCGGCATTCGACCTCGCCGAGCCGGCAGATGAGCGTGGTGGACCCGCACGAGCCGCAGGTGTCGAGCTCCGGCTCGTGCGAGTGCTGGCAGTCCGGGCAGATGAGCACCTGGGTCTCGCTGCGCACGCCGCGCTTCCACGGGCTGGCGCCTCGGACCGGGTCGGTCTGCCGGGCCCCGCAGCGGTAGCAGGGCATCGTGGCCTCCGTTACGACAGTGCCTTGAGGTAGTCGGCTACGTCGCGTGCCGAGGCGATCGGATTGACGACCGACCACTGGATCACGCCCTCGCCGTCGATGATGAAGGTCCCACGCACCGCGTGCCCCTTCTCCTCATCGAGGACACCGTACGCCCGCGCGACCTGTCCGTGTGGCCAGAAATCGGATAGCAGAGGGAAGGAATATCCCTCCTGGTCCGCCCAGGCACGGTGGGTGAACATGGAGTCGACTGAGACGGTCAGCACCTGGACGTCCGCCGGCGCGTACGGGATGAAGTCGTCGCGCAGTTGCGCCAGCTCGCCCTGGCACACGCCGGTGAACGCCAGTGGATAGAAGATCAGAACGACTCTCCCGCCCCGGAAGCCGGAGAGCTTCACGGGAGTGCCGTGCTGGTCCCTCAGCTCGAAATCCGGGGCAGGAGAGCCCACTTCGACAGAACCCACGATCGTCTAGCGCCGGCCCTTGGGCGCGACGAGTCTGGTCCCCGACCAGTCGGGGGCGGCCGAGATGCTGCTGGTCTGGGAGAGGCCCGCCGTCGTGGCGTCCTCGCCGATGTCGCTCGGTTCGACGTGGCCGTCACGCCCCGCCTTGGGCGTCAGCAGCCAGATCTGGCCGGCGTCTGCGAGTGCTCTCATGGCGTCGCTGAGGGCGTCGAACAGGTCCCCGTCCCCGTCCCGCCACCAGAGCAGGACGACTTCGACGACTTCGTCGCTGTCCTCGTCCACCATTTCGTTGCCGGTCAGGTCCTCGATGGACTCGCGAAGCTCCTCGTCGGAGTCCTCGTCCCAACCGATCTCCTGCACCACCTGACCCGGCTTGAGGCCGAGTCGTTCGGCCAGGCCGCGCTCGCCCTGCGCCTGACCCGCGGTCGCGCTCACGTTTATCCCTCCTGCTTGAATGGCCCCGCTTATGCGGTTGTCGCTTCGGGACAGTCCACACGCTGTGACCCTCAGTCGTCAACGGTCGCCACGAGGACGGCCGTAGACCCCAAGGATCAACCAGACAAAAACGACAGGCGAACCTGGCGTTCCCGGTTGTCGACGTTCAGGTCGACGATGACCACGGACTGCCACATGCCCAGTGCGAGCCGGCCCCCGAGCACGGGGACGGTCGCGTAGGGCGGAATGAAGGCCGGCATCACATGGGACCGGCCGTGCCCGCGTGAGCCGTGGGCGTGCCGCCAGCGCTCGTCGGCGGGCAACAGGTCGCCCAGGGCGGACAGCAGGTCCTCATCGCTGCCCGACCCTATCTCGATCAGTGCCACCCCGGCGGTCGCGTGCGGCACGAAGACGTGCAGCAGCCCGTCGCCGCCGGACGCGGCCGCGAAGGCGTCACACTCGGCCGTGATGTCGTGCACCGTCTCGCGTGACCCGGTGGTCAGCGAGATGAGCTGGGATCTCACACGGGAATCCTACTTGTGTTCGATGACCGCATCCGGGCCGGGAAACACCAGACCGGTGTGGCCGTCGTCGAACTTCACCATGTACGGAGGACCTCCGTCCTCGCCGCGGACCTCAATGATCTCTCCATGACGGTCCGCTTCGCCCACGGTCTTCCCATGGACGAGGATCCGGTCTCCTGCCATCGCGTTCATACCTCCACCCTCGTACGGCGGGCCGGAAACGAACAGCCTCCCCCATGAGAGGGAGGTCGAACCATGGCCGAAACGTTACGCCGCGCAAGCGAGGTGATCAGGGAACCGGGCGGCGGCCTGTAAGCCCCCTGCGAGAGCCTGGGGTCCCCGGCGAGCACTCCGGGCGGGCAACGCGACCCCAAGGCCACCCAGGAGGCCCCAGGGGTCGCGGTACGCGGAGGACAAGCTGCCCCCGGGCGCATGGGCGGGTCTCGGGGCATCGGACCTGCTCTAGGCTCGGTCGGTCACATCAGGTGTCAAGAGTGTGTGAACCTCCCCACACCAGCGAACCCCTCTGGTGCGAAATTTCGTGACTTTTCTGGTCTTGATAAATCCGAACCTCGATGTAACCTTTGGTGGCGATTCGTCCTACGATCGGTGGTCTAGGCCACCATGGTCGCACTGCCAGCAGGGACGTTCTGGTTACCGGTGAGTAGAGTCGCACTTTCCGGAGCAAGAGACCAGGATGGAAGGCGACCCAGACCAGACATCAGTCATCCTCGGAAGGCGAGACCCAGTGGCTTCCGGACGCCAGCGTTTCTCGATCATCAGCGACGGCCTACCCAGCCAACTGCCTGATGTCGACCCCAGCGAGACCAACGAGTGGCTCGAGTCGCTCGACAACGTCGTCAAGACGGAGGGGCGCACCCGCGCCCGCTACCTGATGCTCCGCATGCTGGAGCGGGCGCGCGAGCACCACGTCGGCGTGCCGGGCCTGCGCAGCACCGACTACATCAACACGATCCCGCCGGAGCGCGAACCCTGGTTCCCCGGCGACGAGCACGTGGAGCGGCGCATCCGCGCCTACATCCGATGGAACGCCGCGGTCATGGTCTCCCGGGCCAACGCCCGTACCAACGTGGGCGGCCACATCGCGACCTACGCCTCGGCGGCGTCGCTGTACGAGGTCGGCTTCAACCACTTCTTCCGCGGCAAGGACCACGGCGAGTCCGGCGACCAGGTCTTCTTCCAGGGTCACGCCGCGCCCGGCATCTACGCCCGCGCCTTCCTGGAGGGCCGCCTCAACGAGGCCCAGCTCGACGCGTTCCGGCAGGAGCTCTCGCACGGCTTCCACGGCCTGCCCTCCTACCCGCACCCGCGGCTCATGCCCGACTTCTGGGAGTTCCCGACCGTCTCCATGGGCCTCGGCCCGATCGGCGCGATCTACCAGGCGCGGTTCAACCGCTACCTGCTCAACCGCAAGATCAAGGACACCAGCCGCAGCCACGTGTGGGCCTTCCTCGGCGACGGCGAGATGGACGAGCCCGAGTCGCTCGGCGCCATCGGCCTGGCCTCGCGCGAGGAGCTGGACAACCTCACCTTCGTCATCAACTGCAACCTGCAGCGGCTCGACGGCCCGGTGCGCGGCAACGGCAAGATCATTCAGGAGCTGGAGTCCTACTTCCGCGGCGCCGGCTGGAACGTCATCAAGGTCGTCTGGGGCCGCGACTGGGACCCGCTGCTGGCCGCCGACGTCGACGGCGTGCTGGTCAACCAGATGAACAGCACCCCCGACGGCCAGTTCCAGACGTACTCCGTCGAGTCCGGCGAGTACATCCGCGAGCACTTCTTCAGCGGCGACCCGCGCCTGCGCAAGATGGTCGAGCACCTGACCGACGACGACATCCGCAAGCTGTCGCGCGGCGGCCACGACTACCGCAAGGTCTACGCCGCGTTCAAGGCCGCCCGCGAGCACGTCGGCCAGCCGACTGTGATCCTCGCCCAGACCATCAAGGGCTGGACGCTCGGCAAGGACTTCGAGGCGCGCAACGCCACGCACCAGATGAAGAAGATGTCCAAGGCCGAGCTGAAGGAGTTCCGCGACCGGCTCTACCTGCCGATCCCCGACTCCGCGCTCGAAGGCGACCTGCCGCCGTACTTCCACCCCGGGGAGAACGACGAGGAGATCGCGTACATGAAGGAGCGGCGCGCGGCGCTCGGCGGTGTGCTGCCCAAGCGCGTGGTCCGCGCCAAGACGCTCAAGCTGCCCGGCGACGAGGTCTACTCGCTGCTCGGCAAGGGCTCGGGCAAGCAGCAGGTCGCCACCACGATGGCGTTCGTCCGGCTGCTCAAGGACCTCATGCGGGACAAGGAGATCGGCCACCGCTTCGTGCCGATCATTCCCGACGAGGCGCGCACCTTCGGCCTGGACGCGATGTTCCCGACGGCCAAGATCTACTCCCCGCACGGCCAGACCTACGAGGCCGTCGACAGGGAGCTGCTGCTGTCGTACAAGGAGTCGACCGAGGGTCAGATCCTGCACGAGGGCATCAGCGAGTCGGGCTCGATGGCCTCGACCATCGCCGCCGCCTCGTCGTACGCCACGCACGGCGAGCACATGATCCCGATCTACATCTTCTACTCCATGTTCGGCTGGCAGCGCACCGCCGACCAGATGTGGCAGCTGGCCGACCAGATGGGCCGGGGCTTCCTGCTCGGCGCCACGGCCGGCCGTACCACGCTGAACGGCGAGGGCCTGCAGCACGAGGACGGCCACACGCCGCTGATCGCCTCGACGAACCCCGCGGCCGTCTCCTACGACCCCTCGTGGGGGTTCGAGGTCGCGCACATCGTCAAGGACGGCCTGCGCCGGATGTACGGCGACCAGCCGGAGAACGTCTTCTACTACCTCACCGTCTACAACGAGCCCTACCTGCAGCCCGCCCAGCCTGCCAACCTCGACGTGGCCGGCCTGCTGAAGGGTCTGTACAAGTTCGCCGACGCCCCGCGCCAGGACGGCCCGAAGGCCAACATCCTGGTCTCCGGCGTGGCGGGCCCGTGGGCGATGGAGGCCCAGCGCCTGCTGGCCGAGGAGTGGGGCGTGTCGGCCGACGTCTGGTCGGCCACCTCGTGGACGGAGCTGCGCCGCGACGCGCTGGCCTGCGACGAGCACAACCTGCTCAACCCCGACGCCGAGCCTCGCGTGCCGTACGTCACCCAGGTCCTGTCCCGGGCCCAGGGGCCGTTCGTGGGCGTCAGCGACTACATGAAGGCCGTGCAGGACCAGATCGCGCAGTGGGTGCCGGGTGACTGGTCCTCGCTGGGCACCGACGGGTTCGGCCTGTCCGACACCCGGTCGGCGCTGCGCCGGCACTTCCACGTGGACGCCGCGTCGATCACGCTGGCCGTGCTCACCCAGCTCGTCAAGCGGGGCGAGCTCGACGCCGAGGTGCTGCGCGAGGCGATCTCGCGCTACCACCTCAAGAACGGCGTCACCGAGGCCGGTGGCGCGGAGAGCAACGACACCCAGTCCATGGGCGTCTGAGACAGCCGAGAGAACCGCCCGGAATCCCGGGCGGTTTTTTCATGCCGAAGTCGCGTCATGAACACTCCGTGACCGCGTCTGGTCAGATGAGGCGGCAGGCTCAGGAGGGGGGCTTGCCGCCTCACCCTGTTACCGGGCTCTCACCCACCGTATGAAAGGATGCCTGCTGTGCTCGAATTTGGGGGAAATTCCATGCGCAGCGTCTTTTTGACCGCCACAGCGGTGGGCCTGCTCACATCGCTGGCCGCTTGCGGCACCACGGCCGACACGCCCAAGCCCGCCGCCACCGGCAGTCCGGGCACCGCCACCGGCGGCATGCCTCAGGCGGGTTCCATCGCCTGGGGGGCGTGCACCGACATCGTCCAGCCCGACGGGGAGGCTCCGGCCACGCCGAACTCCGCCCTGCAGTGCGCCAAACTGGCCGTCCCACTCGACTACGCCGCTCCCGAGGGCGAGAGTCTGGACCTGGCCCTGATCAGGGTGCCCGCCACGGGCCCCGGCAAGCGGCTCGGGTCGCTGGTGTTCAACTTCGGCGGCCCCGGCGCGTCGGGGGTCGACACGATGGCGCAGGCGGCCAAGGCGTTCGAGAGTCTCAACACGCGCTGGGATCTGGTCAGCTTCGACCCGCGCGGCGTCGAGCGCAGCGCGGGCGTCCGGTGCGGCAACGGCGCCGACATGGACACCTTCACCTCGATGAACACCCAGCCGGTCAACCCGGAGACACGCGCGAAGATGGCGGCGGCCAACAAGCAGTTCACCGAGCTGTGCGCGCGCGACTCCGGCCGCGTCCTGCCGTACGTCGGCACGGTCAACGCCGCCCAGGACATGGACCGCCTGCGCACCGCCCTCGGCGACGCCAAACTCAACTACTTCGGCATGTCGTACGGCACGCAACTCGGCGGCGTCTACGCCACCAAGTTCCCGAAGAACGTGGGCCGCATGGTGCTGGACGCGCCGCTGGACCCGAGCGTCACCCTCGAACAGCGCACCGTCGTCCAGACGGCCGGATTCCAGAAGGCCTACCAGAGCTTCCTGAAGGACTGCGTCAAGCAGGTCTGCGAGCTCGGCCCCGACGTGGCCGCCGCCGATCGCAACGTCGGCAAGCTGATGAACGACCTGACCGCCAAGCCGCTGAAGGTGGGCCAGCGCGACCTCACCCAGGGCTTGGCGAGCACCGCGGTCGCCGCGGCGCTGTACTCCGATCTGACCTGGCCGCTGCTGGAGACCGCCCTGGCCCAGGGGATGGCGGGCAACGGGGAGTCCCTGCTCTACCTCGCCGACAGCTACACCGGCCGCAAGCCGAACGGCACCTACACCACGGCGATGACCAGCTTCCCGGCCATCACCTGCGTCGACACGGCCGAGCGGCCGGACGCGGCGGAGCTGCTGCGCACCGAGGAGAAGGCGCTGAAGATCTCGCCGCTGTTCGGCGGGCCCGGGGCGGGCTCGTTGTGCGGGGTGTGGCCGGCGCCGGGCAGCGACGAGGCGCGCCATGTGGACGCGACGGGGTCCGCGCCGATCGTGGTGGTGGCGGGCAAGGGTGACCCGGCCACGCCGTACCAGTGGGGGCCCAAGCTGACGGCGCAGCTCAAGACGGCGACGCTGGTGACGTACGAGGGTGAGGGGCACGGTGCCTACCTGTCGGGCAGCCGGTGCGTGCAGGGTGTGGTCAACAGCTACCTGAACGACGGGCGGGTCCCGCAGAAGGGCGCCAGTTGCCCGGCGGCGTGACCGTCCCCGGGTGATCGTCCTGGGCGCGCCGCCACTCGGCGGTCGGCGGCGAGCCCAGGGTGAGGGCCGCGCGCTGGGGCGGCCACTCCACGCCGGCCCGCTGGCCAGGCCGGTGGGGAAGGTCTCCGGCGCGGCGGCTCCGGGCGCCGAGGGGAAAGACTCGGCGCTCGGGGGGCTCGGCGTAGCTTCTCGAACATTTGAACGATATATCCGCCAGGCGACAACCCTATGTCGGTGTTTCCACTGATTTATCGCTGCGTCAGTCGAGCATGGTGCCTTGCACGATCATCTCGGGCACCTCGGTGGCGAACCCCTCCAGCGGCCGGTCGGGGCAGCGCTCGCCGGTCGTCGCCGCCCCGGCGATGCGGTCCAGGCGGAAGACGCGGACGTCCTCACGCAGGCGGCACCAGGCGACTAAGTACCAGAACCCGCCGCGGCCCCCCAGGAACACGCCCGGTTCCACGTCGCGGGAGGTGAGCGCGCCCTTCCGGTCGGCGTAGTCGAGCCGCAGCACCCGGCGGCGCAGCAGGGCGTCCTCGATGGTGCGGGAGATGCCCGCCGGGCCCAGGGGCTGGATGTCCGGGTCCGGCTCGGCCGGGGTGACGAGCTGCACCCGGCGGGCCAGCTCGCGGGCCAGGTCGCCCTCGGTGCCCGGCATGGCGGCGACCAGCTTGTGCAGGGCGCTGCGCGCCTGCCTGGCGAACGGCTGGTCGCCCGCCCTGCTGAGCGCCACCGCGATCGCCACGGCCTCGGCGGGGGTGAAGTTGAGCGGCGGCAGCGACGCCTTCTTGTCGATCGCGTAGCCGCCGCGCCGGCCCGGCTCGGCGTAGATGGGCACGCCGGACTGCTGCAGGGCGGAGATGTCGCGTTCGATCGTGCGCACGCTCACGTCGAACCGCTTGGCCAGCTCGCGAGCGGAACGGCACCGGGGAGAGATCGCGCGCAGGTCCTCGACCAACGCGTAGAGCCGATCGGTACGGTTCACATCCGGAACGCTACGCCGCGCCACCGACATTTCCCCGTCGCCCCAGGGGGAGACCTCCTTCACGCTCGGCTGAACACCCAGAGCCACCGCGGAGTGCCGTCGCAGGAGGAGGCGTCAGCCCCCGGCGGCGGTCAGGGCCGGGCCCGCCGCCTGGTGGGCCAGGGGTTCGCCGCGGACGTAGCGGGCCACCTCCTGGGCCACGATGCGGGCCGCGTTGGCCGCCGTCTCCTTGCTGGCCCCGGCCAGGTGCGGTGTCATCACGATGTTCGGCGTGGTCAGCAGCCGAGACCCGGCCGGGATCGGCTCGGCGGGGAACACGTCGAGTCCGGCCCCGAACAGGTGCCCGGAGTTTAGCGCGTCGCACAGCGCGTCGTAGTCGAGCAGCGCCCCGCGCGCGCAGTTGACCACCACGGCCCCGCGAGGCAGCGCGGCGAGCTCGGCCGCGCCGATCATGCCGGTGGTTTCGGGCGTGACGCGGGCGTGCAGGGACAGGAACCGGGAGCGGGCCAGCAGCTCGTCCAGTTCCACCTTCTCGGCGGCGGAGCCGAGCAGGTCCTGGGATACGTAGGGGTCGAAGACGAGCACGTGGGCGCCGAAGCCGGTGAGCATCCTGGCCACCCGGCTGCCGATCGCGCCGTAGCCGACCAGGCCGACGGTGGCGCCCTCGAGTTCGGGCCCGACGTTGTCGTAGACGTAGTAGTCGCCGCGCCAGGTGCCGGAGGCCAGGTCGGCGTGGGTGGGCGGGATGCGGCGGGTGGCGGCCAGCAGCATGGCGAGGGTGTGCTCGGCGGTGGCCACGGCGTTGCGTCCGGGCGCGAAGGTGACGGCGACCCCGGCTTCGGTGGCCGCTTCCAGGTTGGCGTTGACCGGACCGCCCCGGCTGACGCAGAACAGTTTCAGGTCGGGCGAGGCCTCCAGCACGCGCCTGGTCAGCGGGGCCATCTGGGTCACGCACACGTCGACGCCGCGCAGCGACTCGATCAGTTCGTCCTCCACGTCGGACGCCTCGTCGACCTCGCCCACCCGGCCGAAGGGGACGACGGGCCAGGGCAGTTCCAGCTCGCTGATCTCCAGTTCGGCCGGGACCTCGCGGCGCAGGGCGTCGATGAGCAGGCGGTTGAGGACGAACTGGTCGCCGGCGGCAAGGACGCGGATGGTCACGAGGAACTCCAGGAGATAGGCGAGTTGTACTGCAGGAACGCGGTGTGCCCCGCCTCGAGGCGGATCTCGGTGATGGCGCAGTTGCGCAGGTTCGGGAAGGTCCGCCGGTAGTCCTTCAGCGGCACGCCGAGCAGCGCGCACAGCGCGAGCCTGATGGCGGTGGTGTGCGCGACCACGAGCACCCGGCCGCCGGGGTGGGCGGCGGTGATGTCGCGCAGGCAGGCCACGAAGCGTTCGGCGGCCTCGCGGGGGTCCTCCCCACCGGGCAGGTGGTGGGCGACGGGGTCGGCCTCGAAGGCGGCGCGGGCCTCGGGGAAGCGTTCGCGCATCTCGGCGGCGGTCAACCCGTCGCCCTGCCCGAAGTCGAGTTCGCGCAGCCGCTCGTCCAGCCGTACCCCGAGGCCGGTCGCCTCGGCGGTCCGCCGGGCGCGGCCGAGCGTGGAGGACCACACGGCGGTCAGGCCCGCCCCGCGCGCCCAGGCGGCGAGGGTGGCGGCCTGCTCGATCCCGCGCGGGGTGAGCGCGATGTCGCTGAGCCCGGCGTAGCGGTTCTCGGCGTGCCAGACGGTCTCTCCGTGGCGGACGAGCACCAGGTCGGTCATCGGGAGGTCCTCTCGCGGGCGTGGGCGGCGGCGTGGGCGGGCAGCCAGCCGCGCCCGGCCAGCTCCTCGACGAAGCGCAGGTACGCCTCGCCGAGACCGTGGTCCGGTCGGGGATCCACGACGCTCCTGGTACGGATCATGCCGTCGGGCGCCTGACCGCCGGTGGAGGCGGCCAGCACGGCCATCCCGAGGGCGGGTTCGGCGTTCTCGCGCAGCGTCACCGGGCGGCCGAGCACGTCGGCGCGCAGCCGGTTCCAGTAGTCGCTCCTGGTCGCGCCGCCGGTCAGGATGATCTCGCCGTCCACCGGCGCGCCGAGCAGGTCCAGGTAGTCGAAGCAGAGGCGCTCGACGAACGCGGCGCCGCGCAGCACTGCGGCGTACCTCTCGACGTCGTCGGCGGGGGTGCCGAGGGTGAAGCCCTCGGCGCGGGGCGCGTTGAAGGGGAAGCGCTCGCCGGGCGAGACCAGCGGGTAGGTGGTCGCGGTGAGCCCCTGGCGGCTCGCGGCGCGGCGGCTCAGGTCGTCGAGGTCGCGTCCGGCGAACTCGCGGGCCAGCACGCCCGCGCCGGTGCTGGAGGCGCCGCCGGGCAGCCAGTCGCCGCTCGGCGCGCGGTGGGAGTAGACGACTCCCAGGGGGTCGTGGATCAGCTCGCGGCTGACGCCCTTGAGGACGAGGGTGGTGCCGAGCACGGTGTTCCAGCTGCCGACGCGAGTCGCGCCCGCGCCGAGCTGGGCGGCGCAGCCGTCGGTGGTCCCGGCGATCACCGGCGTGCCCTCAGGGATGCCGGTCAGCCCGGCCGCCTCGGCGCAGACGGCGCCGAGCGTGCTGCCCGGCCGTACCACGTCGGGCAGCAGGGTGGCCGGGACGCCGAGAGTGTCGAGTACGGCGGCGGGCCACTCCTCGCGGACCAGGTCGACGCCGGTCTTCAGCGCGTTGCTCAGGTCGGTGGCGACCTCGTGGCCGACGAGCCGCCGGTTGACGAAGTCGTTCTGGTGCGCCAGCCGCGCGCCGGACGGCAGTCCGGGGTGTTCGCGCAGCAGCCACAGCAGTTTGGGCAGCGCCCAGGCGGCCTGCATGCGCCGGTAGCCGAGCCTGGCCCACACCTCGGCCCCGGCCTCGTCGGCGCGGGCGACCTCGCCGGCGGCCCGCCTGTCGTCGTACATCAGGCCGGGGGTGAGCGGCCTGCCGGCGGCGTCGGTCAGCAGGATCGTGCCGGAGGTGGCGTCCACGGCGACGCCGCGCACCCGCCCCGGCCGCACTCCGGCCAGCGCCTCCCGCGCGGCGGCGGCCAGCTCGCGCCACCACTGCTCCGGGTCCTGCTCGTGCCGCGACCCGTCACGACTGCTGGTGAGGGTACGGCCGGCCGCCCCGGCCACCTCGCCGGCGCCGGTGACGGCCATCACCCGCACGCTCTGGGTGCCGAGGTCGATCCCGATCCAGACGTCGTCGTTCATGACCGGCCTCGCGTCCGGGTGAGCACGGGCCAGGTGGGGGTGTTCATCTCGCGCACGGTCAGGAAGTCCTCGTACATCTGTGAGTAGAGCGCCCGGCGTCCCGGGTCGGGTTCGCGGGCGGGGCCGAGCCGTACGTGCCGGCGGGCCGCCTCGTCGACGTCCGGCGCGGCGCCGGTGGCGACGAGGCCGGTCAGGTACGCGCCTCTGGCGCCCACCTCGGCGTCTGCCGAGCGGATCACCGGCAGCCCGGTGACGTCGGCGATCAGCCGCAGCCACGGCGCGCTGGCCGCGCCTCCCCCGCACACCCGCAGCTCCCGCGGCCGGCCGCCCGCGGCGACCAGGCAGTCCTGGATGACCAGGCTGAGCCCTTCGAGTACGGCCCGCGCCACCTCCGCCCGCCCGTGCTCGAACGACAGCCCGAGCAGCGCCCCCCTGGCCAGCGGGTCATGGAACGGCGCCCGCTCGCCGGCCGGGGACAGGTAGGGCAGGAACGCCAGGCCGCCCGCGCCGGGCGCGGCGCCGTCGGCCAGGTCGGCGAGTTCGGCGGGGCCGCCGAGGCCGAGCAGCCGGGCGGCCCAGCCCACGACCTCGCCGCCGGAGAAGGTGGGGAAGGCGCGCAGGTAGCGGCCGGGGACGCCGAGCCCGACGTTGATCCCGGCGGGCTCCCCGGTCAGGCCGGGGGCGTCGACGACGGTCTGTGTGCAGAGGGTGGTGCCGAGGATGCTGCTGGCCTGGCCGGGCTGGACGGCGCCGACGCCGAGCGCGGTCGCGGCGATGTCGTAGGGGGCGAGGACCACGGGTGTGCCCGGGGGCAGGCCCAGTTCGGCGGCGGCCTCGCCGGTCAGGTCGGCGGCGCGGTCGGTGTCGGCGCGCAGGGCGGGCAGGAGGCGTTCGGCCCAGCGCATGCCGTACTCGTCGAGCAGGTCGGGGGTGTGGGCGCGGGTGCGGGCGTCCATGAAGGGGGACTCGTCGGCGGCCAGTTCGCCGGTCATCCGGGAGAAGATCCAGCCGGCGCAGGTGAGGACCGCGCTGGAGCGCTCCAGCCGCCGCGGTTCGTGGCGGCGCAGCCAGGCCAGGACGGCGTGCTGCAGGCCCGAGGAGGTCAGCGAGCCGTTGCGGCGGAAGGCCCGCTCGACGACGCCGTCGCGGGCCCACTCCTCGACGATCCCGGCGGCCCTGCCGTCGTTCCACAGGATGGCCGGGCCGGCGGGGCGGCCGGTCTCGTCGACCAGCCAGGCCCCGTCGCCCTGGGCGGTCAGCGCGACGAAGTCGGCGGGCTCGTCGAGGGCCGCCGCGACCTCGCGCACGCTCTGCGCGACGGCGTCCCAGACGGCGGTCATGTCCTGCTCGGCCGTGGCCGCCGCGCGGCGGATCACGCCCGCCTCCCGCCGGGCCAGCGCGACCTCGGCTCCCGACGCGTCGTAGCCGACGGCCTTGATCAGGGTCGTGCCGGCGTCGACGCAGATAGCGGCCACCGGGCTCACGCCCTGCCGTGCGAGGTGCGCGACTTGCGCGCCACCGAGTCCAGCGCCACGGCCAGCAGCAGGACCGCGCCGGTGACCATGAACCTGAAGGAGGAGTCGAGGTTCAGCAGGGTGAGGCCGCTGGAGATGGACTGGATGACGATGATGCCGAGCAGGGCGCCGAAGGCGGTGCCGCGCCCGCCGAACAGGCTGGTGCCGCCGATGACGGCCGCGGCGATGGCGTTGAGGTTGACGTCGCCGCCGCCGCTGCTCTGGTTGGCGGCGGCCAGCCGGGCCGCGGCCAGGATGCCGCCCACCGCGGCGAACGTGGTGCACAGCACGAACGCCGAGGTGAAGACCGCCTTGACGTTGATGCCGGAGCGGCGCGCGGCCTCGGTGTTGCCGCCGACCGCGTACACCGCCCTGCCCCACTTGGTCCTGGTCAGCAGGTAGTGCATCACCAGGACGAGCGCGACGAAGAAGACGAACATCCAGCCCACGCCGCGCGTCTGGTTGAGGTACCAGACCACGAAGCCGAGCGCGAGCAGCAGGGCGGCCGAGCGGGCGAGCAGCGTACTGACGCTCTTGAACGACAGCCCCGCCCCGCGCCGTTCCCTGGCGTGCAGGAACCCGGTGGCGAACAGGCCGCCCGCGGCGACCGCGACCAGGACGTAGGACAGCCAGGCCGGGACGAAGGCGAGCTGGGCGAAGAACACCAGGCCCGAGTCGAACGGCAGGTTGATCGAGCCCTTGGCGCCGAGCACCCACAGCTGGAAGCCGAGGAAGGCGAGCAGGCCGGCCAGGGTGACGACGAAGCTCGGCACGCCGAACCGGTTGTACACCTGGGCGTACAGCCAGCCGATCACGGCGCCGGCGACGACGGCGCCCAGGATGGCGGCCCACACGGGCAGCCCCTGGTCGACGAAGAGCACGGCGACGATGGCGGCCGACAGTCCGCTGATCGAGCCGACCGACAGGTCGATCTCGCCGACCAGCAGCACGCACACCACGCCGAGCGCGATGACGCCGACAGCCGCGCTCTCCATCGCCAGGTTCACCAGGTTGGCGCTGGACAGGAAGTACGAGTTGAGGATCTGCAGGACCGTCCAGATCACCACGAGCCCCGCGACCACGGGGATCATGCCGAGATCGCCGCCACGGGCCCTGTCGATCACCCCGTCGAGCACGCCGCGCACGCCCTGGCGCTCCAGCAGACGCTCGTCCTGCAGATCTTTCGCGGTGTCGGTGACGCTCACGGACGCACCCCTCCCTCGGTACGGCGGGCCGCCCGCTGCGCGACCACGTTGTCGCTGGCCCCGGTGATGGCCGCGATCAGGTCCTCGGCCGTGACGTCCTTGACGGCGAAGACGCCGTTGTTGCGGCCGAGCCGCAGGACCGCGACGGTGTCGGCCACGGCGCGCACGTCGGCCATGTTGTGGCTGATCATGATGACGCCCAGGCCGCGCTCCCTGAGCCGTTCGACGAGGTTGAGCACCTCGGCCGTCTGGGCGACACCCAGGGCGGCCGTCGGCTCGTCCAGGATGATGACCTTCGGGTCGCCCAGCAGCGACCTGGCGATCGCCACCGTCTGGCGCTGTCCTCCGGACAGGGAGGCGACGGGCACCCGCACCGTGGGGATCTTCGCCGAGAGCTGGCGCAGCAGCTCCCACGAGCGCGTCTCCATCTCCACCTCGTTCAGGCGGAACGGGCGGACCTCCTGGCCGAGGAACAGGTTCTCGACCACGTTGAGGTTCTCGCACAACGCCAGGTCCTGGTAGACGGTCGCGATGCCCAGGTGCTGGGCGGCGGCGGGCGTCGGGATGCCGACGACCTTCGACTCGAAGGTGATCGTCCCGGAGTCGGCCGGGTGCACGCCCGACAGGATCTTGACGAGAGTCGACTTCCCGGCTCCGTTGTCGCCCACGACCGCCACCACCTCGCCCGCCGCGACGTCGAGGTCGACGTCGGTGAGCGCGGCGACGGCTCCGAAGGTCTTGGTGACCCCGCGGAGGGACAGGACGTTCTGCTGAGCGGACATGGCTACTTGATCCCGAGGTCCGCGCAGGCCGCCGCGTAGTTGCCGGTGCACACGTCGGCCGCCTTCATCTCGCCGCTGGTGAACAGCACCTCGGCGAGGTTCTCCTTGGTGACGACGGTCGGCGTGAACAGTTCCGAGGGCGTGTCGTACAGGGTGGTCTTGCCCGCGGGCTTCTTGCCCTGCATGAACTCCCACGCCACCACGGCGGACGCCTCGGCGACGATCTTGATGGGCTTGGAGATGGTGTTGTACTGGTCGCCGGCGATGATCCGCTGGGCGGCGGCCACCTCGGCGTCGTTGCCGGTCACCGGCGGCACCTTCTCGCCGGCGGCCTTGAAGGCGGCGATGGTGCCGCCGCCGGTGCCGTCGTTGGCCGCGACGACACCCGCGATCTTGCCCTTGAACTGGGTGATCTGACCGCTGACCCACTGCTGCGCCTTCTCCGGCTGCCAGTCGGGGGTGTCGTACTCGGCCAGCAGCTCGAAGCCGCTCGGGTCGACCGCGCTGTGGATGCCCTTCTTGATCAGGCCGGCCGCGGCGTCCGTGGGCGAGCCGTTGACCTGGAGCAGGCCGCCCTCGGCCTTCTCCTTCTTGAGGTGGTCCACGAGGGACTGGGCGATCAGCGCGCCGATCTTCTCGTTGTCGAAGGAGACGTAGTAGTCGGCCTTCGCGTCGGGGATCGGGCGGTCGTAGGCGATGACGGCGACGTTCTGCGCCTGGGCCGTCTTGACGATGGTGGCCGCCGCGGCGGAGTCGACGGGGTCGAGGACGATCGCCTTGACGCCCTGGGTGAGCGCGGAGTTGGCCTGCTGCTGCTGCTTGGCGGCGTCGGAGTCGGCGTTCTGGTAGATCACCGTGCAGCCGGAGCACAGCTCCTTCATCTTGGCCTCGAAGCGGGGCCGGTCGGCGAGTTCGTATCGGGTGGAGGCGAGGTCCGGCATCAGGAAGGCGACCTTGGCGCTCTCCGCGCCGCCGCCGGCCGTACCGGTGTCGCCTGCCTCGGAGGCACATGCGCTGAGGGCGAGTGCCAACGCCGCCAATGCGGCTACCTGAGCTTTCTTCACAGCAGTTCCTTACTCACCGCGCCCGTGCCGGACGCTTTCCGGTCGCCAGACCGTGACGCCCCCGAAATGCCGCTCCGTGCGTCTGGCGAGTCTCACAACGGGGCGAGCCGCCCTGTTGGTGCGCACACGCTAGCGTGGTGACAGAATATTTGTCCAGCACATGTGTTCAGGCTTTTTGCGAGCTGAAACGATGTGCGAAGCTTTGCCCCGGCCCTCCACGCACCACGCGGGAACAGGAGTACGCGCGATGAATGCCCCCGGCCCGGTCACGGCGGTGACGCGCTTTCCGCACGAGCTGATGTACGCGGCCGCCTCGCAGTACTACCTCGAGGACGCTACCCAGGCTGACATCGCCAAACGCCTCGGCGTCAGCCGGGCCACGGTCAGCAGGCTGCTCACCGAGGCACGCCGGCAGGGCATCGTGGAGATCAAGGTGCATCGCCCCGCCAGGTTCGAGGACGGCCTGCTCGCCGCCGAGGTCGCCAGGGCCCTGGCGCTGCAGGAGGTGCACCTCGTCCCGAACGCCGGCGGGCGGCTCGGGCCGTGGCTCGCCCCCGGCCTGGCCCGCGCCCTGGCCGCGGCCGGGCTGGAGTCCGGCGACGTGGTGCTGGTCTCCTCGGGCACCACGATCTACGAGTGCGCCCAGGAGGAGCTCGGCCGCCTGCCGGGCGTCGTCATCGCCCCGGCCGTCGGCGGCCAGGAGGAGCCGCAGCCCTGGTTCCAGACCAACGAGACCACCCGCATCCTGGCCGAACGCGTCGGCGGCGTGCCCAGCTACCTCTACGCGCCCGCGCTGCCCGGCCCCGAGCTGTTCCGCTCGCTGCAGCACGAACCGTCCTTCCAGCGCATCACCGCGCTGTGGGGGCGGGCCAAGTGCGCGATCGTCGGCATCGGCTCGGCCCCGGTGACCCGGCAGACCATCCCGGCCTTCGTGCCCTCCGACGCGGCCAGCCTGCGCCAGGCCGTGGGCGACGTCTGCTCCCGCTTCTACGACCGCGACGGCGAGGCCGTCGGCTACCCCGGCAGCGAGCGGCTGGTCGCCACCGGCCTGGCCGAGCTGCGGCGCATCCCCGTCTCCATCGCGGTGGCGGTCGGCGCGGAGAAGATCCTGTCGATCGTGGCCGGCGCGCGCGGCGGCTACTTCAACCGGCTGGTGACCGACGTGGCCACCGCCGAGGGGCTGCTCGCCTCGGCGGCGCTCAGACCGCCGTCCACTCCATGAGCTCGCCCAGCGGCCAGGCGTTGACCACCCGCGCGGGCTCGACGCCGCAGCGGGCGGCCCGCTCGCAGCCGAAGGACAGCCAGTCGAGCTGGCCGGGGGCGTGCGCGTCGGAGTCGATCGCGAACACGCAGCCCATCTCGTAGGCCAGCCGTATCAGCCGCTTCGGCGGGTCCTGCCGGTCCGGCCTGGAGTTGATCTCCACGGCCACGCCGAACCTGCGGCACGCCTCGAACACCAGCTCCGCGTCGAACTCCGACTCCGGCCGCAGGCCGCTGCGCCTGGAGCCGCCCCTCACGATCCGGCCCGTGCAGTGCCCCAGCACGTCGACGTGCGGGTCGGCGACCGCGGTGACCATCCTGCGGGTCATCTCGTGGGAGTTCATCCGCAGCTTGGAGTGCGCGCTGGCGACCACCACGTCCAGCCGGGCCAGCAGCTCGGGGTCCTGGTCGAGGGTGCCGTCGGGGTTGATGTCGACCTCGATGCCGGTGAGGATCCGGAACGGCGCCAGCTCCCGGTTCAGCCGCTCCACCAGGTCGAGCTGCCTGCGCAGCCGGGCGGGCGACAGGCCGTTGGCGACGGTGAGGCGCGGCGAGTGGTCGGTCAGCGCCCAGTACTCGTGGCCGAGGGCCCTGGCCGCCGCCGCCATCTCCTCGATCGGCGAGCCGCCGTCGGACCAGTCGGAGTGGCTGTGCAGGTCGCCCTTGAGCGCCGCGCGCAACGCCCTGGTCTCCTCGTCGAGGTCGGTGCCCTCGGTCGCGCGCAACCTGCGCAGGTAGGTGGGGACCTGGCCGTCGAGCGCCTCGGTGACGGCCAGGGCGGTGACCTTGCCGATGCCCGGCAGGTCGCCGAGGGCGCCGGAGCGGGCCAGCCGTACCAGTTCGTCAGGGGGCAGGTCCTCGACGACGGCGGCGGCGCGGCGGAAGGCGCGCACGCGGTAGGACGGCTCACCGGCACGTTCCAGGAGGAAGGCGATGTCGCGCAAGGCTTCGACCGGCTTCATTCCGGCAATGTACCCGGGGAACCAGCGCCTTCCCTTCGACGTTGAAACGGGCGAATCGGTACCGATAGGCTGGGCCGCTTACGAATCAGGAGCCCGATGGCAGCCCTACCGAAACAGAAGTCGTCGAAGATCGTCACCTTGTCCGTCGTCGGAGTGGTGTCCTTGATGGTGGTGGGGTTCTGCGCGGCACAGAACAACTATGAAGAGGTCGGCGCCGACTGCGTGGACCTCGACACGCGTAACCCCGACGGCTCCTACGTCGTGGTCGACGACGACTACTGCGAGGAGCGCCGCTACCACGGCTCCACCGGCGCCTACGGCTGGTACTACGCCGGCACCAGGCTCGGTACCCGGGTGGTCCAGGGCACCACCGTGCGCCCCTCGAACGCCCAGATCACCTCCCGGACCGGGTATGTCATCCAGCGTGGCGGATTCGGCGGCCGCGGCAGCAGCAGCGGCGGCTGAGGGTGCGCAGGCTCTCGTCGCGGTCGGTCACGGCCGGCGCCGTCACCGCGGTGTCCGCGCTCGTGCTCGCCTCCTGCGCGAGCCCGTCCGAGCCCACCTGGCGCCAGGCCGACCCCGCCCCCCAGGGCTACACCCCCTCCGAGCAGGTCGTCGAGGACTACGACGAATGGCTGGAGGAGGAAGAGGACGACGTGGTGGCGCACTGTGTGCGGCGTTCCAGCGAGGACGACGGCACCTACCTCGTCGTGCGCGACAAGCTGTGCGACGGCACCGGCAAACACCACGCCTACCTGTGGTACTACGGCGGCAAGCGGGTGAAGAACCTGGTCTCCAAGGGCTCCACCACCCGACCCCGCCATGTCACCGTGGTCACCAGAGGTGGCGACGAGGTCGGCCGCGGCGGCAAGATCTCCCGTGACGGGTTCGGCAACCGTACGACTGTGGGGTCCTGAGACAGATGCGGCGCGAGACCGGAACCCCCAGGCCCGGCTGGGAGAAGACCATCGAAGGCCACGGCCTGGCCTACCACCGCTCGGTGCACCCCGACCACCTGCACCGGCCCTACTGGGACGAGTCCGTCCACTACGTCTTCGGCATGGACGAGATCCTCACCCTGGAGGCCCAGGTCGAGGAGCTGCACCGGATGTGCCTGGCCGCGGTCGAGCACGTCATCGGCGCCGGGCGCTTCCGTGACTTCGCGCTGCCCGAGTGGACCTGGCAGGAGATCACCCATTCCTGGGAGCGCCGCGACCCGCACCTGTACGGCCGCTTCGACCTGCGCTACGACGGCGTGAACCCGCCCAAGCTGCTGGAGTACAACGCCGACACCCCGACCTCCCTGGTCGAGTCGAGCATCGTGCAGTGGTTCTGGCTGCAGGACGCCCACCCCGGCGACGACCAGTGGAACTCCCTGCACGAGCGGCTCATCGACCGCTGGCGCGAGCTGGCCCTGCCCACCGGGCCGACACACTTCGCCTGGACGAACATGGACGAGACCGGCGAGGAGGCGATGACCGTCGCCTACCTGCAGGAGACCGCCGACCAGGCCGGCCTCCGCACGATCGCGGTCGCCATGGAGGACATCGGCTGGGACCAGCTCAACCGCCGCTTCGTCGACATGGAACAGCGCGTCATCCGCTCCGCCTTCAAGCTCTACCCATGGGAGTGGATGCTCGCCGACCCCTTCGGCCAGCAGGCGGTACGGCACGCCGCCTCCACCACCTGGATCGAGCCGCTGTGGAAGACGCTGCTGTCGAACAAGGCGCTGCTGGCCGTCCTGTGGGAGATGTACCCCGGCCACCCGAATCTGCTGCCCGCCTACCTCGACGGCCCCCGCGACCTGACCTCCCACATCGCCAAGCCGCTGCTCGGCCGGGAAGGCGCGTCCATGCGCATCGTGACGCCCTCGCAGGACCTCAGCACCCCCGGCTCCTACGGCGCCGAAGGCTACGTCTACCAGGGCTTCGAGCCGCTCCCCGAGTTCGGCGGGCAGCGTCCCGTGCTAGGCGCCTGGATGGTCGCCGACGAGTCCGCGGGGCTCGGCATCAGGGAGACCTCAGGTTTGATCACGGACGACACCTCGTCGTTCGTCCCGCACCGCATCGAGATCTAGCGCCCAGGAGAGACCTGCCATGACCCCGGTTACCGCGACCGTCGCCGCCCCCCTCGCCGAGAACCTCGGCCGCGGCGCGCTGGCCATCGGCGCCTACGCGCTCCTCGGCGTGATCCTGCTCATCGTCGGCTTCTACGTGATCGACCTGGCCATCCCCGGCAAGCTCAGCGCGATCATCAAGACCGAGCGCAACCCCAACGCCACCCTGCTCACCACCTCCGGCATGATCGCGGTGGGGCTCATCGTGGCCGCCTCCATCTGGTCCTCGGGCGGCGCGCTGCACGAGGGGCTGCTCAGCACGGCGGTGTTCGGGCTGGTGGGCATCGCCGTACAGACCGTGGCCATGCTGGCCTTCGACCTGGTGGCCGGGGTGTCGGTGCGCGAGCTGGTGAAGGAGGCCGAGTTGCAGCCCGGCGCCCGCCTGCTGGCCGCGACGCACGTGACGATCGGCCTGATCACCGCCGTCGCCGTCATCTGACCTGCGGGCTCGGCACGCCCTCGGAGGTGGCACCCTAGAGGGCGTGAACGACCACGAGGATCGCACCCGCGAGGACACCACGCGGCGGCTCGAGCGCAACATGGGCACCCTGGGCACCGCGGCCATGGCCCGGATGGACGACCGGCTGCCCTGGTTCAGGGCGCTCAGCGCCGAGGACCGCTCCTGGGTGGGCCTGGTCGCCCAGGCCGGCATCGCCGCGTTCGTGGAGTGGTTCCAGCACGCGGGCGAGGGCCGGCCCACGCCCAGCATCGAGTTCTTCGGCACCGCGCCGCGCGAGCTCAAGCGCTCGATCTCGCTGCAGCAGACCGTCGACATCGTGCGCATCGTCGTCGAGGTCGTCGAGACGATGACCGACGAGCTGGCCGCGCCCGGCGGCGGCGACCAGCTCGAACAGGCCATGCTCCGCTACACCCGCGACGTCGCCTTCGCCGCCGCCCAGGTGTACGCCCGCGAGGCCGAGGCGCGCGGCGCCTGGGACGCCCGGCTGGAGGCGCTCATCGTCGACGCCCTCGTCCGCGGCGAGGTCGACGACGGCCTGCACTCGTGGGCGGCGGCGCTCGGCTGGACCTCCTCCCCCGTGGTCGTGATCGCCGGGCACGCGCCCGACGACGACCCGCGCGCGGTGATCGACGGACTGCGCGAGAAGGGCCGCCGCATCGGCATGGACCTGCTGGCCGGCGTCCAGGCCGACCGGCTGATCGTGATCGTCGGCGGCGCCGCCAGCGTGGAGGGCGCGGCCCGGCAGGTGGTCCCCCGCTTCGGGCCCGGCTCCATCGTCATCGGCCCCGAGGTGCCCGACCTGCACGCGGCGGCCCGCTCGGCCAGGGCGGCGATCGCCGGGCTCAAGGCCTCCTCGGGCTGGCCGGACGCGCCGCGCCCGGTGCACGCCGAGGATCTGCTCGCCGAGCGGGCGCTGGACGGCGACGAGGACGCCAGGGCGCAGCTCGTCGAGAACGTCTTCCAGCCGCTGACCGGCACCCCGCTGCTCGACACGCTGGCGACCTACCTGGAGCAGGGCACGTCGCTGGAGGCCACCGCCAGGCTGCTGTTCGTGCACCCGAACACGGTCCGCTACCGGCTCAAGAAGATCACCGAACTCACCGGGTACCAGCCGACGGAGGGCAGATCCGCCTTCACCTTGCAGGTCGGGCTGATCCTGGGCAGGCTGTCTGAGAGCGCCGTAACCTGGCGGGCTCTAACGTAACCCGCCCGAAACCCGTACTGTAGGAGTCCTACAAAGTACCCCGGACAAAGTTCGTGCAGATCTCTACCCCTGTAGTGAAGTTCCACAGGGCAAGGTGGATTTCGTGCTCGTACTCGTCGCTCCGGGCCAAGGCGCCCAGACTCCAGGATTCCTGTCCCCATGGCTTGAGCTACCCGGCCTGGCGGACCGGCTGTCCGCCTGGTCGGAGGTCGCCGGGCTCGACCTGATCGCCTACGGCACCACCGCCGACGCCGACGAGATCCGCGACACCGCCGTCGCCCAGCCCCTCCTCGTGGCCGCCTCCCTGGCCGCCGCCGAGGCGCTCGGCGCGACCCCTGACCTGCTGGCCGGCCACAGCGTCGGCGAACTGGCCGCGGCCGCCCTCGCCGGGGTGCTGACCCCCGAGCAGGCGCTCGGCCTGGTCCGCGAGCGCGGCCAGGCGATGGCCAAGGCCGCCGCGGTCACCCAGACCGGCATGACCGCCGTGCTGGGCGGCGCCGAGGACGAGGTGCTGGCCTCCCTCGACAAGCACGGCCTGACCCCCGCCAACGTCAACGGCGCCGGGCAGATCGTCGCGGCGGGCACGCTGGAGCAGCTCGCCGCCTTCAAGGAGGAGCCGCCGGCCCGCGCCAGGCTGATCCCGCTGTCCGTGGCGGGCGCCTTCCACACCGTGCACATGGCCCCGGCCGTGGAGCGGATGCGGCAGGCCGCCGCCGGGCTCACCCCCGCCGACCCGCACACCCGGCTGCTGTCCAACGCCGACGGCCAGGTCGTCGAGAGCGGCGCCGAGATCCTCGACCGGCTGGTCACCCAGGTGAGCAACCCCGTCCGGTGGGACTCGTGCATGGAGACCATGGCGGGGCTGGGCGTCACCGCGATGATCGAACTGCTGCCCGGTGGCACGCTGACCGGCCTGGCCAAGCGCGGCCTGCGCGGCGTGCGGACCGTCGCCCTCAAGACACCCGACGACCTCGACTCGGCCAGGGAGCTGCTCAAGTGAGGATCCCCGAAGCGGCGCCCGGCTCGAAGGTACTCGCCTTCGGCCACTACCAGCCCAGCGACGTCGTCACCAACGACGATCTCGCCAAGACGATCGCCACCAACGACGAGTGGATCCAGAGCCGGGTCGGCATCAAGGAGCGCAGGATCGCCCCGGCCGGCGAGTCCGAGGTCGACATGGCGATCCAGGCCGGCGGCAAGGCACTGGCCGCCAGCGGGCTCGCCGCCACCGACATCGACCTGGTCATCGTCGCCACCTGCACGCCCGAGTCGACCATCCCCAACGTGGCCGGCCGGGTCGCGCACCGCCTCGGCATCGGCGCGCCCGGTGCGTTCGACGTCAACGCCGCGTGCGCCGGCTTCTGCTACGCGCTGGCCGCGGCCGACTCCGCCGTCCGCTCGGGCTCGGCCCGCAACGTGCTGGTCGTCGGCACCGAGAAGCTCTCCCAGTGGATCGACTGGACCGACCGGGCGACCGCGGTGATCTTCGCCGACGGCGCCGGCGCGGCCGTCGTCAGCCGCTCCGAGACCCCGGCCATCGGCCCGGTGGTCTGGGGCAGCGCCGGCGACAAGTACGACGCGATCATCATCAAGGACCGCGACTCGTTCCTGCACCAGGAGGGCCAGACGGTCTTCCGCTGGGCCACCACCGCGCTGCACCCGGTGGCCAAGGAGGCCTGCGAGCGCGCCGGGGTGGACCCGTCGGAGCTGGCCGCCTTCGTCCCGCACCAGGCCAACCTGCGCATCATCGAGACCATCGCCCGTAAGCTGGGCGCCGAGCAGGCGGTCATCGCCCGCGACATCGTCCTGGCGGGCAACACCTCGGCGGCCTCCGTGCCGCTGGCCCTGTCGCGCATGATCGAGCGCGGCGAGGTGCAGTCAGGCGGGCTCGCCCTGCTGCTCGGCTTCGGGGCGGGGCTGACCTATGCGGGCCAAGTGATCGAGATTCCATAGGATCCGGTACGGCTTCGCCGTACCTCCAGAGTTTGTGCGGCGTGGCCGTGCAGAACCCAGAGTAAGAAACCTAAAGGAGAACCACCGACATGGCAGCCACCGAGCAGGAGATCCTCGAGGGCCTCGGCAAGATCGTCAACGAGATCACCGGTATCCCGGCCTCCGACGTCACCCCGGAGAAGAGCTTCGTGGACGACCTCGACATCGACTCCCTGTCGATGGTCGAGATCGCCGTGGCCGCCCAGGACGAGTTCGGCGTCGAGATTCCGGACGACCAGCTCAAGAACCTGAAGACGGTCAAGGACGTCCTCAGCTTCATCCAGGCCTGAACGAGTACCCCTGCTGATCGACAAGGAGCGTAAACAAGTGAGTGCAAACCGGGTACGTGTCGTCGTCACCGGGCTCGGCGCGACGACGCCCCTCGGTGGAGACGTCACCTCGACCTGGTCGGCGCTCCTCGCCGGTCAGTCTGGTGTTCGCACGCTCACCGAGGACTGGGTCGACGCCGTCCCCGTGAAGTTCGCGGGAACCGCGGCCGTCGACCCGGCCGAGGTGCTGCCCCGGCCCGAGGCCCGGCGCCTCGACCGGAGCGAGCAGTTCGCCCTGGTGGCCTCCCGTGAGGCCTGGCGGGACGCGGGCGCGCCCGACGTGGCGCCCGAGCGACTCGGCGTCGTGGTCTCCAGCGGCATCGGTGGCATCACCACCACGCTGTCGGCCTACGACACCTTCAAGGAGAAGGGCTGGAACCGGCTCTCGCCGTTCACCGTGCCCATGCTCATGCCCAACGGCCCCGCCGCCTGGATCGGTCTCGACCTGGGCGCCATGGCCGGCGTGCACGCCACCGTCTCCGCCTGCGCCTCCGGCGCCGAGGCGATCGGCTACGCGATGGACATGATCAGGTCGGGCCGGGCGGACGTGGTCGTCGCCGGTGGCACCGAGGCCGCCATCCACCCGCTCAACATCGCCGCCTTCGCGGCGGCGCGGGCCATGTCGACCCGCAACGACGACCCGCAGGGCGCCTCGCGCCCGTGGGACCGCGACCGTGACGGCTTCGTGCTCGGCGAGGGCGCCGGCATCGTCGTCCTGGAGTCCGAGGAGCACGCCCGCGCCCGCGGCGCCCGCGTGTACGGCTACGCGGCCGGTGTCGGCTACTCCGCCGACTCCCACCACATCACCCAGCCCGAACCCGAGGGCAGGGGCATCATCATGGCGATGACCATGGCGTTGACCGACTCGGGCGTCTCCGGCACCGACATCAGGCACATCAACGCGCACGGCACGTCGACCCCCGCGGGCGACGTGATCGAGGTGCAGTCGATCGCCAAGTCCATCGGCACCCACCCGCTCGTCACCTCGACCAAGTCCATGACCGGCCACCTGCTGGGCGGCGCCGGCGGCATCGAGTCGGTGTTCACGATCAAGGCGCTCCAGGAGCGCATCGTGCCCGCCACGATCAACCTGGCCAACCCTGACGACGGCATCGAGGTGGACCTCGTTCACGGCGAGTCCCGCAAGCTGCCCGAGGGCGACATCGCCGCGGTCAACAACTCGTTCGGGTTCGGTGGCCACAATGTGGCCGTCGTCTTCGCCACGCACTGAGGGAGCTCCAGATGACCGTGCTCGACAACGGGGTGGTGACGGCGTCCTCCGAACAGGACGCCGCCGATCCCCGCGACCCCGTCGTCCGCCTCTCCGCGATGCTCGACGAGGGCTCGCTGCGACTGATCACGCCCGAGGACAACAGCGGCGTGCTGGCCGCGATGGGCCGCGTCGAGGGCGTGCCCGTGGTCGCCTTCTGCAGCGACGCCCGCTTCCAGGGCGGCGCGATGGGCGGCGAGGGCTGCGAGCACATCGGCCACGCCTATGACGTCGCGGTGCGCGAGCGGGTTCCGGTCATCGGCGTCTGGCACTCCGGTGGCGCGCGGCTCGCCGAAGGCGTCGAGTCGCTGCACGCCGTCGGGCGCGTCTTCGCCGCCATGACCAAGGCGTCGGGCGTCGTCCCGCAGATCTCCGTGGTCGTCGGTCCCGCCGCCGGCGGCGCCGCCTACGGTCCCGCGCTCACCGATGTCGTCATCCTCGCCGACGAGGGCCGCATCTTCGTGACCGGCCCCGACGTCGTGCGCAGCGTCACCGGCGAGGACGTCACCAGCGCGGCGCTGGGCGGCCCCGAGCCGCACAGCAAGCGCAGCGGCGTCGTGCACATCGTCACCAAGACCGAGGCCGACGCGCTGCTGCGCGCCCGCCAGCTCGCGGTGCTGCTCGGCCACCAGGGCCGGGTGCGCGCCGACAGCGTCGGCGAGGTCGACTTCTCCTCCCTGCTGCCCGAGTCGGCCAGGCGTGCCTACGACGTCAAGCCGCTCGTCAACGGTCTGCTCGACGAGCCCGGCCTTGAGCTGCACCCGAAGTGGGCGCCCAACATCGTCACATCGCTCGGCCGCCTCGGGGGCCGGACGGTCGGTGTGATCGCCAACAACCCGATGCGGCTCGGCGGCTGCCTCGACGCCACGTCCGCCGAGAAAGCCGCCCGCTTCGTTCGTATGTGTGACGCTTTCGGCGTCCCTTTGGTTGTCCTGGTGGACGTGCCCGGATATCTCCCCGGTGTCGGGCAGGAGCACGACGGCGTGGTCAGGCGCGGCGCCAAGCTGCTGCACGCCTTCGCCGAGGCGTCCGTGCCGCGCGTCACGCTGGTCACCCGCAAGGCGTACGGCGGCGCCTACATCGCGATGAACTCCCGCTCGCTGGGCGCCACCAAGGTGTTCGCCTGGCCGACGACCGAGATCGCCGTCATGGGCGCGGTCGCCGCGGTGCGCGTCCTCAAGCGGCGCCAGCTGGCCGCCGCCCCCGAGGAGGAACGGGCCGAGCTGGAGGCGAAGCTGGCCGAGGAGCACCAGCTGCAGGCCGGTGGCCTGCAGCGGGCGCAGGAGCTGGGCGTGATCGACGAGGTCATCAAGCCCGAGGAGACGCGCGGCGCGATCGCCAAGGTGCTCGCCCAGGCCACCCCTGCCAGGGGGGCGCACGGCAACATCCCGCTGTAGAACGTGAACGAGAAGGTCCCCGCCTGGTGGCGGGGACCTTCTCGCGTTCCGGGGGCCGCTTCGGGAGGAGGAGCGGCCCCGGCCGTACGGGCGAAGGGGGTGCGGGCGGTCAGACGGCGGCGTGCAGCCAGCGGACGGGGGCGCCGTCGCCGGCGTAGCGGAACGGCTCCAACTCCTCGTCCCACGGGCGGCCGAGCATGCGGTCCAGCTCGTCCTCCAGCGCGCACCGCCCCTGCGCCGACATCAGCATGGCGGCCCGCAATCGGTCCTCGGGGATCAGGATGTCGCCCGCGGCGCCGGTGACGGCGGTGAAGGCGCCGAGCGTCGGCGTGTAGGCATGCCGGGACCCGTCGACGCCGGGCGAGGCGTCCTCGGTGATCTCGAATCGGATGCGTTGCCAGCCCATGAGAGAGGAGGCGATCGCCGCGGCGATGCCCGCGCGTCCTTCCCATTCGGCCTGCGCGCGCAGAACGCCGGGCGCGGCCGGTTGGGGGGTCCACGTCAGGTCTACGGGCACGCCAAGGACACCCGCGACTGCCCATTCGATATGAGGGCACAGCGCGGGCTGAGCCGAGTGGACGTAAAGCACGCCACGAGCAGACACCGGACCTCCCGTTTCGGTACGAGGTGCGCCTTCCCCAACGGCCTCGCCCCGGGATGATCACAAGTGACTAGGGAGAGACTACCGTCGGTTGCGACCTGACACCAGTGGGGGGCTATACCAAGATGTTGCGCCAGTGGCACGTGACACCCGTCCCGAGGCGGAAAGATACAGCGCCATGAACGCCCAAGCGGTCGGCGCCGCTCTCATCCGCCCAGGTCAGCTCCTTACCGATCGGAGCGCGGTGTCGGCTGTGGCGCAGTGGACGCAAGCGGTCGCCGAGGCGGACGGGGTCTGCCGGATCAGACTGACGCCTGGGGTGGATCCGTGCGAACTGGTGGTGCGGTTGCGCGAGGAGGGACACCGCGCCTCGCCCAACCACGTGCTCGTCGGGCAGCCGCTGTTCTTCGGCGGGCCCGCCTCACGGCCCTTCCCCGCCGAGCCGGAGGACTTCACGGCGCGCCCGGCGCGACACCCTGTGACCGTCGGCGTGCTCGACACCGGGATCGCGCCGCACCGCTGGTGGTCCGGCAGCGACTGGTACACCGCGCTCGGCAGGGAGTGCGCGGACCTGCCCGGCTCCCCCGGCGACGGGCGGCTCGGCGCGCAGGCCGGCCACGGCACGTTCGTCGCGGGGCTGATCCTGCGGGGCGCGCCCGAAGCCGCGCTGCGGGTGACGCGGGTGCTCGACAGCGACGGCATCGGAGACGAGGCCGGCGTCCTGCGCGCCCTGTACCGGCTGCGCGAGCGGGCGCCCCAGGTGCTCAACCTCTCCTTCGGCGGCCACACCTTCGACGACAAGCCCTCGCCGCTGCTGGCCGACGCGCTGGCCGGGCTGCCCGCCACGGTCACCGTCGCCTGCGCGGGCAACACCGGCGCCGACCGCCCGCTCTGGCCCGCCGCGCTGCCCGGCGTGATCGGGGTCGGCGCGCTCGACTCAGCGGGCGAGTCGCGGGCGCCGTTCTCGGCGTACGGGCCGTGGGTGGACGCCTGCGCCCCCGGCGAGTGGCTGACCAGCGCCTTCCTGGAGGTCGGCGACTTCGCCGGGTACGCCCGCTGGAGCGGCACCTCCTTCGCCGCCGCGCTCGTCACCGGAGCGATCGCCGAGGCGGCCCGCGAGCGGACCCCGGCCGAGGCCGCCGCTCACCTCCTCGAAGGGCCCGGAATCCGGCGCGTCGCAGGTCTGGGCGTCGTGGTGGCGGGGAAAAATCGTCGATCCGAGGACCTAGATCCTCCCCGGTAGATAGAGTTCACACTCAGTCCTCGACCGATTACGAGGAGGCAGAGTGGAAGATCCGCGCGGCGGGGCGGAGCTGCTTGTAGCCATGGCAGCAGGAGACCACTCGGCCTGGTGTGATCTCGAGGCGAGGTTCGGTCAGCAACTGTGGTCGGTCGCCCGCGCGTGCGGGCTCAACGAGGCCGATACCGCGGACGCCGTCCAAGGAACCTGGCTGCGATTGCTTGAGCACCTCTCCTGCATCAGGGAACCGGCGAGCATCGGCGCGTGGCTGTCCACCACCGTCCGGCGCGAAGCCATGCTCATCGCACGCAGGGGCGGTGCCGAGTCCGCACTCGACACCGCGTCGCACCCTTGTGAAGCGGATCCCGCGTCGGCCATCCTCGAAGCCGACGAGGGGCGCCTGCTCTGGCAGGCGATCTCCACCCTGCACGAACCATGCCGCACGCTCCTCCGACTGGTCGCCGGCGACACCGGCAACCAGCAACTAGCGGTACGGCTGGGCGTGCCCGCGGGCAGTGTCGGTCCTACCAAGGCCCGCTGTCTCGACAAGCTGCGCACCCTGATCTCTCTAGAGGAATTGGTGCCATGATCGACGACGAATATCTCCTAGCCGCCCTCCGCATCGCCTCCGGGCACGACCCGATACCCGCACATGTGTCGGCGACCGCCCGGGATCTCTATTCGCTACGACTGGCCCACGCCGTCACCGCCGCCCCCGTCCAGTGCGCCGCCACCCGCGGCGTCCGCGGGGCCGAGGGGCCGCGCGTGGTCCGCTTCGCCACCGACGACCTGCTCTTCGATCTGGAGGTGACGATCGGCGACGGGCTGATCGACCTGACCGGCCGGGTGTCCCCGTACCCCGGGCAGGACAGCACCGTCGACATCCGCACGCCCCACCTGACGGTGACCCGCATACCGGCCCCGGGCGGCCAGTTCGCGGCGACGGGTCTGCCGCCGGGCTGGTTCAGTGTGGTCTGCCACCGACCCGGCCACCGCCCGGTGGCCACCCGGTGGGTGCGCATCAGACCGTGACCTTCTCCCCCGCCTTCGGGCGGGGGACTCGACACCCGCTCCTGCGGCCGCCGTAGCCGGTGCCGATCAAACCCTCCGACAGAACCGGGAGCCCGACGTGCGGCACACAGCCACGTTTCCTTACCGCTCTGTAGGTGATCGGTGACCGATGTGGCCTGGAAGGAACTGGTGGGGGCCGCCGAGGCGGCCGTTCTCAGCTCGGGAATCGACCCAGGTCACGCGCTGGCCAGCGCCCGCGAGGTGCTGGCGGCGGCCGAGCGCATGGAGGCCGTCGAGCCCGCCGTGATCGCGCTGCGGGCGATGGCGCTGGCCTCCCGGGAGCTCGGTGACCTGCAGAACGCCGAATGTCACCTGCGCCGCGCGATCGCCACGACCGGTGCGCCCGCGGAGCGGCTGGCCCAGGCCAGGCTCTCGCTGGTGACGGTGCGCACCGAGCGCGGCCATCCGCTGCAGGCGCTGCGGGTGGCCGCGCTCGCCTGGTCCTACCTGTCGCCGCTCGACCGCGCCAAACTCGACACCCAGCGGGCCGTCGCCCTGGCTCACCTCGGGCGGCACCAGGAGGCGATCGCCTGCTGCGACCGGGCCTTAGCCGTACTCGCCGATGCTCCCGGCACCGTCGACGACCTGCGCTTCCTGGCCGGGGGCCTGCTCAACCGCGGGCTCGTGCACGCCTACCGGGGCCGCTGGGACGCCGCGACCCGCGACATCGGCGGCTGCCTCGACGTGGCCCAGCGCGCCGGCCTGGCCCACCTGGCCAGGCTCGCCGCCGCCAACCTGCCCTTCCTCGCGGTACGGCAAGGCGACATCCCCCGAGCCTTCGCCCACTACCGGGCCTCCGAGGACACGCTGTTCGGGTTCCCCGAGCGGCTGGCCACGATGCGCGCCGACTTCGCGGGCGCCCTGCTGGCCGCCCATCTGCCGGGCGAGGCGCGGGCGCTGCTGCGGCTGGCCATTCCCGACCTTGAGGCGTCGGGGGCCCGGGTGGCGCTGGCCGAGGCGCGGCTGAAGCTGGCCCAGGTGGAGTTGCTGGCCGGGGACGCCCGGCAGGCCGTATCCGTGGCCGAGCAGGCCAAGGCCGAGCTGGCCTCGCAGGATCGCGCCTCCTGGGTGCCGCTGGCCGCCGAGGTCGTGCTGCGGGCCCGGCTGGTGCTCGAACCGGCCCGGGCGGAGCTGCTGGCGGAGTTCCTCGCCTGCGTGCGGGAGTTGGAGGATCACGGGCATCATGCCGGGTCCGCGGCGCTGCGGCTGGCGGCGGCCGAGGTGGCGCTCACCCTCGGCGACGAGGACGCCGCCCTGGCCGAGCTCGACCGCATCAACGCGAACGAGCCCGCCGAGCCCGGCCCCGGCGCGGCACCCGCGCCGGAGCCCGAACCCGCCCCTGACTCCGGCGAGGGAGTCTCGGGCCGTCACCTGGCCTTCGCGTACGGGGCCGGGGGCGGGTCGCTGGTGCTGACCCGGCTGGCCTCCCGGCAGCAGGCCGCGTACCTGCAGCCCGGCGCGCGCGACGACGGCGTCCCGGCGGTCGTCAGCCGGCACGCGGCGGCGTTGCAGGCCGCGCTGCGCGGCGACACGGCGGCCGCGTACCGGGCGGTGCTCGACGGGCTGGCGAACGTGGGCGCGCGGGCCGGGACGCTGGAGGACCCCTCGCACAAGGCGCACGCGGTCCGGGCGGGCGAGCGGCTGGCCGACCTCGGCCTCGACCTCGCCGTCAAGGGCGGGGAGCCCGAGGAGGTGTTCGCCTGGGCGGAACGCTGGCGGGCCGTCGCCGCGACCGGCGCCCCGGCGGCCCCCTCACTCGACGCCGTCCGAACGGCTCTCGCCGGAACCGTGCTGATCGAGTTCATCCGGCACGGCGACGACCTGCTCGCCGTCCTCATCTCCCGGGACCGCGTCCTGCTGCGCCGCCTCTGCGCGGCGACCACGGCGGCCGAGGCCGTCATGATGCTCAGGTACGGCCTGCGCCGCGCCATCCTCGGCGACTGCGCCACGCTTTCCCGGCCCCACGAACCCACCCCGGTCACCGCCGAGGGGGCGCAGTTGGAAGAGCTGCTGCTTGGCCCGTTCAAGGCGGAGCTCGCCGGCCACCCGCTGGTCGTCGTCCCCACCGGAGCGCTGCACACCCTCCCCTGGTCGGCTCTGCCCTCCCTGCACGCCCGCCCGGTGAGCGTCGCCCCCAGCACGGCCGCCTGGCTCGCCGCCCAGTCGCCGGAACCCGCCGTCCAGGCTGTGGCCGGTTCCCGGGGCGGTCCGCTGGTGGTGGCCGCGGCGGGACCCGGGCTTGAGTACGCGGAGGCCGAGGTCGAGCGGGTGCTCAGGTGTCATGGGCGGGCGGAGCGGGTGGCGGCGCGTACGGGCGAGGTGCTCGACGCGCTGGACCGGGCGGACGTGCTGCACCTGGCCACCCACGGTGTGTTCCACTCCCGGAGCCCGCTGCTGTCGGCCATCACGCTCGACGACGGCCCGCTGATGGCCTACGACCTGCTGACCCTGCGCCGGCCGCCGCGGCTCGTCGTGCTGTCGGCGTGTGACAGCGGGATGGCGCACGTCCCCGCCGAGGGCGCGCCGCTCGGGCTCGCCGGTACGTTCCTGGCGCGGGGTGTGGCCTGTGTCGTCGCGGGCCTGGTGCCGGTGGACGACGAGGAGGCCGTGAAGGTGATGACGCTGTTCCACGAACTCCTCGCCGGTGGCGCCTCACCGGCTGCGGCCCTGGCCACGGCCACCGCCCGGACCGGCACCCTCGGCTTCGCCTGCTTCGGCGCGGGCAACCAGCCCCTGGCGAGACCGGCAACCGGCCAACCGGTCAGCCCGTGGCGACCGGGCGGGTCGGGTCGGTGAGCCAGTGGGACCAGGAGCCGACGTAGAGGGCGGCGGGGATGCCGGCCAGTTCCAGGGCCAGGACCTCGTGGGCGGCGGTGACGCCTGAGCCGCAGTAGGCGCCGACCTCGACGCCCTCGCGGGCGCCCAGGCCGGTGAACCGGGAGCGGAGTGACGCGGAGGTGAGGAATCGGCCGTCGGGGCCGACGTTCGCCGCCGTGGGGGCGTTGACCGCGCCGGGGACGTGCCCGGCGACCGGGTCGATCGGCTCCACCTCGCCCCGGTAGCGTTCGGCGGCGCGGGCGTCGAGGAGCAGGCCGGTCTTCGCCAACGAGCCGGCCTCGTCGGCGGTGAGGATCGGCATCCCGCCGGGCCTGGCCGTGAAGTCGCCGCGCGGAGGCTGTTCCGTCTCCCGCGTGACCGACAGCCCCGCCTCGGTCCAGGCGCGGAACCCACCGTCGAGAACGCGGACGTCGGAGTGGCCGAAGTAGCGCAGCGTCCACCAGGCCCGCGCGGCGGCCGTGGAGTCGGCGTCGTCGTACACGGCGACCATCCGCCCGGCGCGCACGCCCAGCCGCCGCATCGCCTCCTCGAACGACTCGGCGGACGGCAGTGGGTGGCGCCCGCCGCTGCCGGGCGGCGCGGCCAGGTCGGCGTCGAGGTCGCAGAAGGCTGCCCCGGGGATGTGCCCCTCGGCGTACAGCGAGGCTCCGGTCGGCCCGCCCGCCGACGCCGTGAGCCGGAAGCGTACGTCGAGGACGGTGACCTCGCCCGCGTCTGCGAGGTCGGCGGCGGTGATCAGCGGGCTCATCGGGTGCTTACCTCCAGAAGTGGTACATGCTGCTCGATCGGCGTGAGCGAGCCGTGGTAGCCGGTGAAGAGCGCCTCGATCGGGTGACTCGCCGCGGTGATGATCGCACAGTCGGCGTACGGCACCGCCACCACGTCCCCGATCCTGCCCAGCCACCGCTGCCGCACCACGGGCCCGAACCAGCCGGACTCGACGGCCTCCTGCCGGGAGACCACCCACGCCTTGCCGGACAGCGTCTCACGCCAGGCGGCCAGGGTGTCGGCGGCGCCACCGTCGACGGTGTACACGTGCCGGGCCCTGGCGTCACCGCCGAGCATCGCGACGCCTTCCACCAGGGCCGGAACGGTCTCGGCGTCGATCTTCTCGGTCACGTTGATCATGCCGTGGTCGGCGGTGACGTACAGCGCGGAGCCCGGCGGCAGCGTCTCGGCCAGGCGCTCGGCCATCCGGTCGACGATGGCGAGCTGGTCGAGCCACTCCTCGCTGCCCCAGCCGGTCATGTGCCCGGCGGCGTCGAGGTCGCCGTAGTAAACGGTGACGTGCGCGCGCGGTTCCGCCATGGCCGCCTTGACCCCCGCGACCCTGGCGTCCACCGTGTCGGCGGGGACGTAGGAGACGCCGCGGTAGACGGCGTCGGTCAGACCGGTGCCCTCGAAGGCGGCGGGCGCGACGTAGGTGGAGGCGACGCCGTCGGCGTACGCCTGCTGGTAGACGGTGGTGGCGGGCTGCCAGGTGGCCGGGTCCATCGGTTCGACGCCTCTGGGCAGGGTCCAGCGCAGGCAGTTCAACAGGTGGCCGGTGCCGGGCACGGCCAGCAGCATGCCGAGCATCCCGTGGTCGCCCGGCGGGACCCCGGTGCCGAGCGAGCACAGGCTGGTGACCGTCGTGGCGGGGAATCCGGCGGTCAGCACCCTGCTGGTCAGGCCGGACAGGAAGGGCGCGCGGTCGGCGTGGGCGCGCAGCAGCTCGGCGCCGAGCCCGTCCACCAGGAACAGGCAGACCCGGCGGGCGGGTTCGAGGCCGAGCACGTTGCCGTCGCCGACGCCGAGCGCGCCCAGCAGGGAGCGGGGCAGGTCGGCGAGTGACGAACCACCGTAGGCGGGAATCGTGGGGGTCGGTTCCATGCCTTGAGTATGCGCCGTGTCAGGTGGCGGCGAGAGCGGTGGCCTCCGACAGCGCCTTGGCGAAGGCGAGGACGTGGGTGACGGCTTCGGGACCGTCGGCCGCCTCGCTGACCCGCAGGGACAGGTCGTCGGCGGTGATCGCGCCGGTGTAGCCGTGGTCGGCCTCGCAGTTCTCGTCTCCGCAGGTGGCCGGTTCCAGGTCGACGTGGGAGATGGCGCCCCAGCCGATGGTGAGGGTCACCTCGGTGGGCGGCACGCCCGGGGAGTAGGAGGCGGGGTCGGGCACCACGCGGGTGACGGCGACGGACTGCACGCGGCTCAGCCGCACGGCCTCGGTGGTGGTCGAGGCGTGAGCGGAGGAGACCCCCTCGACGGGGGGATGCTCGTCGGTGTGGCAGACCAGCAGGCGGGAGGTGGACAGCACGAGCACGGTGACGTGCCTGCGCACCTCCATGGCGGGGTCGAACGTGGCCTCGTGGTGCACCACGAAGGCGGTCACCGCCTCCTTGCCCAGCGCGGATTCGACCGCATCGGTGACGAGGTCGGGGTAGTAGCCGCTGCGCTCGATCGCTTCGCGCAGGCCCGCGGCTGAGACTCGGGTTTCCCTCATGGGTCCATCCTGCCAGCCTCCCGCCTGTGGCTCATACGGCTGCCGTATAACGGGATATATCAATCTATAAAGCGATTAAAAATGACATTTCCGACTTTGGGCGAGTTGCTAATGGCATTTGGGGAATTCGGAATTCAGCTGAGGCGGCGGGGGCCGCCGTCGCGGCGGGGCACGACAGGGCTGTGGAGTACGGCGTGGGCGCCGAGCACGATCACTCCCGACTCCCCCACCAGCACCTGATCCAGGTCGAGGCGGGCCACCTCCGGCAGGTCGTGCGCCAGCCGCCCCACCCGGACCAGCAGGTCCTCCAGAGCGTCCACCGCGACGGGCGGGTAGCCGTACTCGCCGAACAGCAGGGGGGCCGCGCGCACCGAGCGGACCAGCCCGGCCGCGTCCTCGCCGGTGAGGGGCGCCAGACGGTAGCCCTGGTCGCGCAGGAGCCGCGCGGTGACCTCGCCGAGCCCGAAGGAGACGACGGGCCCGAAGGCCGGGTCCTCCACGACGCCGACCACGGTCGGCACCGCGGGCTGCGGCGCCATGCGCTGGACCGCCAGCACGGCGTCGTCGCCGAGCAGGGCGGTGAACTCGGCGTAGGCGTGGCGCACGCTGTCGGGGGCGCCCAGCCCGAGGCGTACCGTGCCGGCGCGCCGGGACGCCTCCGGGTCGGCCACCTTGAGCACGACCGGCCAGCCGAGCCGCTCGGCGGCGGCCACCGCCTCGTCCGGCGAGGAGACCGTCTCGGACGGCCACACCTGGACGCCGTAGCGGGCGAGCAGCTCGGCCGCCTCGACCTTCCCGGACTCGACCAGCTCGCGGGCGCCCGCCGTGTCGACGTCCTCCAGCGGCGGGGGCGGGGCGGCGGGCTGGTCGCGCCAGGCGGCGTAGCGCACCACGTGCGCGAGCGCCCTGACCGCCTCCTCGGGCGCGGCGTAGGAGGGCACGGACCCGCGCGGCGGTGTGACGCCCCCACCGGCGCTCAGCTCGCTCAGCATGCCGAGATGCCCCTGGAAGGTGGCGAGCACGGGCTTGCCCGTCTCCTCCGACACCCGGACCAGCTCGGCGGCCACCTCGTCGGCCCGGCCGGGAATGGGCGGCATGTAGATCACCACGGCGGCGTCCACGTCGGGCGAGGCGAGCACGCCGGCGAGCGCCGTGCCGAACTCGGCGGCGCCCGCGGCCGGGCCGAGGTTCACCGGCGGGCGGGGTTCCAGCTCCGCACTGACGCACGCGTCCACCGCGAGCAGGCCGAGCGCGTCGGAGTTGGTGACCAGGCCGACCCGCGGTCCCGCGGGCAGCGGCTGGTAGGCCAGCAGTTGGCCGACGTCGAAGAGCTGGATGAGGTCGTCCACGCGGATCACGCCCGCCTGCGCGAACAGCGAGCTGAGCGCGGTGTCGGGCAGGCGCAGCGCCGAGGCGGAGTGGCCGATCGGCACGCCCTGGGTGGTGCCGCCGCTCTTGACCACCACGATGGGCTTGTGGCGCGAGATGCGCCGGGCCAGGCGGGTGAACTTGCGCGGGTTTCCGAGGGACTCCAGGTAGAGCAGGATCACCTCGGTCGCCGGATCCTCCTCCCAGTACTGCAGCAGGTCGTTGCCGGACACGTCGGCCCGGTTGCCCGCCGACACGAACGAGGAGATGCCCATCCCGCGCTGGGCCACCCGCTGCAGCAGGGCGGTGCCGAGCGCGCCCGACTGGCTGAAGAAGCCGACCCGGCCGCGCCCGGGGACGGTCGCCGCGAGCGTGGCGTTGAGCCGTACGGCGGGGTCGGTGTTGGCGATGCCGAGGCAGTTGGGGCCGACCACGCGCAGGCCGTACGCGCGGGCGAGGCTGGCCAGCTCGTCCTGCCTGGCCCGGCCGGCGGGGCCGGTCTCGCCGAAGCCGGAGGAGACGACGACCAGGCCGCGCACCCCCTTCTCCGCGCACTCCTTGACCACGCCGAGCACGCTGTCGGCGGGCACCGCGACCACCGCGAGGTCCACCTCGCCGTCGATGGCGGTCACGCTCGGATAGGCGCGCACCCCCGCCACCGCCCGCACCTCGCGGTGCACGGGGTAGACGGGGCCGGTGAAGTCGGCGGCCAGCAGGTTGCGCAGCACGGTCTGGCCGACGCCGCCGGGCTCGCGGGAGGCGCCGATGACCGCGACCGAGCCGGGCGTGAGCAGGCGGGCGATCGAGCGGGCCTCGGCGCGGTGCTCGCGGGCGGTCGTGACGTCCTGGGCGGTCTCGGTGGGCGTGAGGTCGAGGGTCATCCGGACGACGCCGTCGGCGAACCGGCTCTGCGCGGTGTAGCCGGCTTGGCGCAGCACGGCCATCATCTTCATGTTCGCGGGCAGCACGTCGGCGACGAAGCGCTCGATGCCGCGCTCGCGGGCGGTGGCCGCCAGGTGTTCGAGCAGGATGGAGGCGACGCCCCGGCCCTGGTGGGCGTCCTCGACGAGGAAGGCGACCTCGGCCTCGCCGGGCTCGATCCGGTCGTAGCGGATCACCGCCACCATCTCGGCGCCGATGGTGGCGATCAGCGCGACCCTGTCGACGTAGTCGACGTTGGTGAAGCGGTCGACCTCCTTGTCCGACAGCCTCGGGTGCGGGCCGAAGAACCGGAAGTAGATCGTCTCGGCGGAAAGGCGGGAGTAGAAGGAGCGCATCCGGTCGGCGTCGGCCGGCCGGATCGGGCGTACGTGCGCGGTGCCGCCGTCGGTCAGGACGACGTCGGCCTCCCAGTGGGCCGGATACTGAGCCTCCACAGTCCCGAGGGTAGACCCGCATCCCATATGCCAAGACATCGCGCGCCCTTTGGGCAACGCTTGTGCATCGACTGCGGCCCGGTGTCCGGTGTATGCCCCACGAGCAGGCCGGAAGCTGTTAGTTTTCTCGGCGTCAGGCTCGTACGGGAGCGCATGACCGAAGGCAGCAAGGTGGTGACATCATGACGCGGGTGGTCGTGGTGGGCGATCTCATGACCGACGCGGTCGCGCGCGCCCGCTATGCACTCGCCAGGGCGAGCGACACCCCGGCCGTCGTGACGATGCACGGCGGCGGGTCCGGAGCCAACATCGCCTCTTGGCTGGCCGTGGAGGGCGCCGAGGTGGCGTTCATCGGCCGCCGGGGCGCCGACATCACCGGCCGCAACCGCGACATGGAACTGATGGGGTACGGCGTGGACGCCCGCCTCGTCATGGATCCCGAGCGGCCCACCGGCACCTGCGTGGTGCTCGTCACGCACAAGGGCGAGCGCACCATGCTCTCCGACCCGGGCGCCAACGCCGCCCTGTCCCCCGAGGACCTGCCCCGCGACCTGTTCGCCGGCGGCACCCACCTGCACCTGTCGGGCTACACCCTGATCAACGAGGGTTCGCGCGAGGCCGGGCTGGCCGCGCTGGAGATGGCCCGCAGGACCGGCATGTCCATCTCGGTCGACTGCTCCTCCTCCGCCCCCCTGGAGCGCACCGGCGCCGAGCCGTTCCTGGAGTGGACCAACGGCGCCAAGCTGCTGTTCGCCAACGGCGACCAGGCCAAGGTGCTGACCGGCCGCGACGACCCCGAGGCCGCAGCCAAGGTGCTCACCGCCTGGTTCCCGCAGGTCGTCATCAAGCTCAACACCGAGGGCGCGCTGTGGTACACGAACGGCCGCCCGGAGCCGGTCCGCGTGCCGGCCGAGACGGTCGAGCGGGTCGTCGACGGCACCGGCGCGGGTGACGCGTTCACCGCGGGCTTCCTGCCCGCCTGGCTGGAGAACAAGCCACCGGCCGAGTCGCTGGCCTCGGGCTGCCATCTGGCCGCCAAGGCCATCTCCCACCTCGGCGCCAGGCCGCGCCTCTAGCGGCGAGCAGGCGTGCGTCCGCTGCGGCCCGGCGATCCGCGGGCGGTCGGCGCCTACCGGCTGACGGGGTTCGTCGGCGAGGGCAGCGTCTATCTCGGCAGGGGCTCTTCGGCCTCGCCACGGCCCCGCCGCCCCTCTTACCCACCCCGCCCCTCGACGTGCGGCACGACCAGGTCATGGCCCCTTCCCCAGTGCGGCGGCGCGGCCTGCTCCTGCCGGCGGGCGCGGTCGCCGTGGCGGCCGTGGTGGGCGCTGCAGATCCTGCCCGCCGTCTGGCAGCGCAGCGTGCTGCTGCGCGCCAAGACGGCCACGAACGTCCAGGTCAGCGACGCCTACCAGAACTACGACCTGCTCAACATGGGCGTGCGCTAGCTGGTGGTGGCGAGCGCCAGCGGCAGGACGGCGGGAGCTCCGGCGTGGCGCACCAGCGCGGCGCCCAGCGTCATCGTCCAGCCGGTGTCCACCCGGTCGTCGACGAGCAGGACCGGACCGCCCGCCTGGGCGATCGCGGCGGCCACGTCGGTGGGCATGGCGAGCGTCGCCCTGATCGCCTGGACCCGCTTGGCGCTGTTGAACTGCTTGCCCGGCGTGCCCGCCCGGTAGCCGAGCTCGCCCAGGTAGGTGAGCCTGCCCACCTGCGCCAGCCGCTCGGCGAAGCCGCGTACCAGCAGGGGCCGTGAGGCCGAGGGCACGCTGACCACGCCGACGGGCCGCTCGCGCCAGTCCCAGGCGGCCAGCACCTGGATGACCGCCTTGAACATGTCGTCGGCCATCGGCCCGTCGGCACCGTTGAACAGCTCGCGCAGCCGGTTGCCCCAGCCGATGTCGGTCAGCCGGCCGAGCGCCCGGCCCGGCTCCGCGCCCAGCTCGGGCTTGATCCGGCCGGACAGGTCGGCCAGCCCGGTGGGCCACTGCCTGCGCGCCTCCAGCTCGACGCCGGGCCTGGCGAGCCGTTCGCGGGCGGTGCGCACGGCCCCTTCGGCGATGTCGGGCGAGCGGTGCCGTCCCGTGCAGTTGTCGCAGCGCCCGCACGGCTTCGCGGTGTCGTCGTCGAGGCGCCTGCGCAGGTACTCCTCCCGGCAGTCGGTCGTCGTCAGGTAGCCGATCATGGCCTCCTGCTCGGCCCGGCGTTCGCCCGCGATGCGGGTGTAGCGCTCGGCGTCGTAGTCCCACGGCTCGCCGGTCGCCTCCCAGCCGCCCTTGACCCTGCGCACCGCGCCGTCCACGTCCAGGACCTTGAGCATCATCTCCAGCCTGCTGCGGCTCAGGTCGACGCGGCTCTCCAGCGCGGGCGTGGACAGCACGCCACCCTCGGCCAGCGCCTGCAGCGTGGCCCGCACGACCGGCTCGGGCGGGAAGGCCAGCGAGGTGAAGTAGGCCCAGATGTCGCGGTCCTCGACGCCCGGCAGCAGGATGACCTCGGCCCGCTCCACCCCGCGCCCGGCCCGGCCGACCTGCTGGTAGTAGGCGACGGGCGACTGCGGCGCGCCGACGTGGATGACGAAGCCCAGGTCGGGCTTGTCGAAGCCCATGCCGAGCGCGCTCGTCGCCACCAGCGCCTTGATCTTGTTGTTGAGCAGCGCCTCCTCGGCGGCCAGCCGCTCGGCCGGATCCGTTTGCCCGGAGTAGGCGGCCACCTCGTGGCCCTGCTCGCGCAGGTAGGAGGCGATCTCGCCGGCGGCGGCGACGGTCAGCGTGTAGACGATGCCGGAGCCCGGCAGCTCGTTCAGGGTCTGCGCCAGCCAGGCCAGGCGCTGCTCGGCGGTCGGCAGCCGGACCACGCTCAGGTGCAGGCTGTCGCGCTCCAGCGCGCCGCGCAGGACGAGGGTCTCCTCGCCCATCTGCTCGGCCACGTCGCGGGTCACCCTGGCGTTGGCGGTGGCGGTGGTCGCCAGCACGGGCACGCCCGGCGGCAGCTCCTCGAACATGGTGCGCAGCCTGCGGTAGTCGGGCCTGAAGTCGTGGCCCCAGTCGGAGATGCAGTGCGCCTCGTCGACCACCACCAGCCCGGCGCTCTCGGCGAGCTCGGGCAGCACATTGTCGCGGAAGTCCGGGTTGTTGAGCCGCTCCGGGCTGACCAGCAGCACGTCGACCATCCCGGCCGCGACCTGCCCGTAGACCTCCTCCCACGACTCCGGGTTGGCCGAGTTGACGGTGACCGCCCGGATCCCGGCCCGCTCGGCGGCGGCGATCTGGTTGCGCATCAGCGCCAGCAGCGGCGAGACGATGACCGTCGGCCCCTCGCCGAGCTCGCGCAGCAGCGCGGTGGCCACGAAGTAGACCGCCGACTTGCCCCAGCCGGTGCGCTGCACCACGAGCACCCTGCGCCGCTCGACCACCAGGGCCTGGATGGCGGCCCACTGGTCCTCGCGCAGCCGGGCGTGGTCTCCGGCCAGTGCCCGCAGGCGTTCCTCGGCCTCTTCGCGCAACGCCGCTACATCTTCAAACATGTGCTCCTTGTTACCAGGCTTCTGCGACGAAATCCTCCCAACGGGCGGCGATCTTCCGGCCGGGCGGTCGGTCGCCCGGCCGGAAGCCCGGTCTCAGCCGAAGATGGGCAGCAGGCGGCGCAGCTCAACCTCGTCGGCCTGCCTGCCGTACTCGGCCAGTTGGAAGGTCTCCGCGTGGTGGACGGTGGCCGCGTGCTCGGCGCCGTAGGAGCGGGTCAGGGCCGGGCGCGTCTGTTCGGTGGCGAGCAGGAAGTCCGCCCAGTGCGTGCGGACGAAGTCGCGGCCGGCCGCCATGTCGCCCTGGGCGGGGGCCTGGTCAAGGAAGCCGCGCTGCCAGGGCGCGTACTCCAGGAACTGGGAGGCGTGCGCCAGGCAGGCGTCCAGCTTGGCGTCGAGGACCGGGTCCACGTCCACGGCCAGGTCGGGCCGGTGGAAGGGGGTGGAGGCGTAGTCGGTCATGACCAGGCAGACCGGCTGGCGTTCCAGTGGCGGCGGGCCCGCCTCGACGTTGCGCGTGGTGGCGAAGGCGACCGCGTGCTCGACCAGGCGGCCGGCCGCGCGGTTGTCCGGATGCCCGGGACCGTCGGCGTGCAGCGCGATCACCAGGTCGGCCCGCCACGCGCGGATCGCCGCCAGCACCCGCAGCCGCAGCTCGACCGTGGGTTCGAGCAGGCCGTCGTGGACGTCGAAGATGGAGTAGTCGACCACGCCGAGCGCGTCGGCCGCCCGCCAAGCCTCCTCGGCCCTGCGGCGGGCCAGCGGCGCGCGCTCCATCTCGTGGTGTCCGGCGTCGCCGTTGGTGAGCGTCAGGAACTTCACCGCGTGCCCGGCGCGGGCCAGCAACGCGGCGGTGCCGCCCGCGTAGATCTCGGGCTCGTCGGGATGAGCGGCGATCACCAGGGTTCGCAACATGTGTCTCAGGTTTCCTTCAGGGAGTTGTCTCGCCGGTACGGCCTGCCGTACCGGCTTGGAAGACCCGCTCACGGGCCAGGTCGAGGGCGTGGCGCACGGCGCCGTCGAGCACCGCGTTGCCGTCTCCGGCGCCGCAGGCGACGGGCACGGGCGCCAGCGAGGTGGCGGCGAGGTGCTCGGCGACCAGCGCGCGCAGCGGCTCGCCCGCGGCGGCGCAGAGCGGGCCGCCGAGCACCACCAGGCCGGGGTCGAGCACGCCGACCGCGGCGATCACGCCGAGCGCGACGCGGGCGGCGACGTCGGCCAGGAAGTCCGGATGGGCCGCGGCGCCGCACAGCGTCTCGGCGACGGCGGCCAGGGTGGGTTCGGTGGTCAGGCCGTGCGCCGCGGCGAGGTCGGCGAGGGGCCCGGCGCCGAGCAGGGCGCCGAGGGGGCCGCCGCCGGGGCCGTAGACGCGGCCGCGGCCGACGGGGTCGGGCACGACGACGGAGCCGATCTCGCCGCCGCGACCGGTGGCGCCGCGCCACAGCCTGCCGTCGAGCACGGCTCCCGCGCCGACGCCGCCGCCCAGCCAGAACAGCACGAAGGTGGACTGCTCGCGGAGGGCGAGTTCCTGGATGGTGACGAGGTTGACGTCGTTCTCCAGGCGGACGCGTTCGGGGCCGAGCCGCTCGCGCAGGCCGGTGAGGTCGTCGAGGTGGGACCAGCCGGACAGCTGGACGGCCTGGCGCAGCCGCTCGCCGCCGGGGTCGACGACGCCGGGGACGCCGACGACGATCTGGTCCAGGTCGTCGAGGTCGACCCCGGCGTCCCGGGCGGCGGCGCCGAGCGCGCCGGCCAGGAACTCGGCGGCGTCCCGTCCCTCGTCCGGCGCCTGCGCGCGGTAGGGGCCGACGACCGCGCCGGTCAGGTCCGCGACGGCGATCTCCACGGAACGCGCGGTGAGGTCCACGCCGGCCACCCGGGCGGCGGTTCCCTCCAGCACCCATACCTGCGCGGCGGGGCCGGCGGGGCCGGGCCGGTGGCCGCCCTTCCTGGCCAGCCTGCCCTTCTCCAGCCGGCGCAGCACCTCGGCGGCGGACGCCTTGGACAGGCCGGTGTGTGTCTCCAGCTCGGCCCGGGTGAGGGAGCCGTGGCGGAGCAGGAGCTCAAGGGCGGCGCGCTCGTTCAGGGTGCGCAGGACCGTGGGGTTTCCCGTTCTCATCTGCGTGATCCTTGCCTATTTCACGGCGCCCGAGGTGAGCCCGGACTGGATGTGCCGCTGGAAGAGGATGTAGGCGAGCACGACGGGGATGACGGTCATGCTGAGGGCGGCGAACAGGCCCGGCCAGTCGGCCTCGTACCCGGCGATGGTGGAGATGTCGGCGATGCCCTGGGTGATGACCCACTTGTCCTTGTCGCCGGCCACCAGCACCAGGGGCAGGAGGTACTGGTTCCACTGGCCGAGCACGTTGAAGATGGTCAGGCTGATCAGGCCGGGCTTCGCCATGGGCAGCATGACCTGGAAGAACGTCCGGGTGTGCGAGGCGCCGTCGATCATCGCGGCCTCGGCCACCGCGGTGGGCAGCGACCTGAAGAACGAGGTGAGGAAGAAGACCGTGAACGGCAGCGAGTAGGCGATGTACACCAGGACCAGGCCGGTGTGCGTGTTCAGCAGGCCGACCCGTTCGACGACGAAGAACAGCGGCACCAGGGCGAGGAACACGGGGAAGGCCATGCCGGAGACGAACAGGTAGTAGATGATCCTGTTGCCGAAGAACTTGTAGCGGGCCAGTACGTAGGCGGCCATCGAGCTGAGCAGCATGGTGCCCGCGACGCCGAAGAAGACCACGATGACGGTGTTGAGCAGGTATCTGCCGATGTTGGCCCGGTCCCAGGCCCGTACCCAGTTGTCGAAGCGCAGTTCGGCGGGCAGTTGCAGGGCGTCGCCGAAGATCTCGGCGTTGCTCTTGAAGGAGGCCAGCAGGGTCCAGATCAGCGGGGCGATGATGAGCAGCGCCCAGACGGCCAGCACGACCTGGGCCAGGCCGCCGGACAGGCGGGTGGAATTCCTGGGCATGTCAGAACTCGATCTTCTCTCGCCGGGTGACCCGCAGGGTCAGCGCGGCGAAGGTGAGGGTCAGGAAGAACAGCGCCACACCCATGGCGGAGGCGTAGCCGAAACGGGAGTAGCCGAAGGCGTTCTTGTAGATCTCCAGGGCCAGCACGGTGGTGGCGCCACCGGGTCCGCCCTGCTCCATCGACAGCACGTTGACCAGGGCGAAGGCGTCGAACGCGGCGATGCCCAGGTACACCCAGCCGACCTGGACGGTGTCCCAGAGCAGCGGCAGGGTGATGGAGGAGAACATCCGCAGCCGCCCGGCCCCGTCCAGCGCGGCGGCCTCGAACACGTCCTTGGGAATGGCCGCCATGCCCGCGGAGAACAGCACGACGTAGAAGCCGACGGCCTGCCACACCATCACCGCGATGATCGACCACAGGGCCAGCCGCGGGTCGGTGAGCCAGCCGACCGGTTCCAGGCCCAGCTTCGCCAGCACGCCGTTGATCACGCCGCTCTGGTCGGGCCGGTAGACGGCCTTGAACAGCACGCCGACCACGGCCACGGCGAGGACCTGGGGCAGGAAGAACACGACGCGGTAGAACCCCGCGCCCGGGACCCCGGTCATCTTGCCCTCGCGCGTGCCGCCCGCCGCGTTGAGCAAGTAGGCGAAGACCAGGGCGAGGGCGATCGTCAGGAGCGGCAGCGCGACGAGCAGGATCCCGTGGTTGCGCAGGGCCTGCCAGAAGGCGGCGCTGCCCAGCAGCCGGGTGAAGTTGTCCATCCCGACGAAGTTCAGGTTCGCCGACACTCCGCGCCAGTCGGTCAGCGCGATCTGGAACGCCTGGGCGTACGGGCTGATCACGAAGATCGCGTAGAGGGTGACGGGGAGGACGAGGAAACCGGTGACGAAGCCGTACGCGCGCAGCCGCCCCATCGCTCAGACGCTCCGGGTCTGCTTGACGATGGCGGAGTCGGCCTTGAGCTCGTCGGCCTTCTTCTGCATCTCCGCGCAGAACTGCTCGGGGGTGACGCGCCCGGACATGACGGCGTTGGTCTGCGTCTGCCCGTGGTCGAACAGCTCCTTGTACCAGGTCTCGAACCTGGCGTCGGTGATGATGTGCTGCCCCGCGGCCTCCTGCGCCCTGGCGGCGCTGCGCACGGCCGAGGTCAGCTCCAGGCCCTCGACCACGCCGTTGACCACCGTGAGGTTCTTGGTCATCTCGGTGTAGCCGCGCGCGCCCTCCCGGGAGAGCATCTGGCGCAGGTACTCCATGCCGCCCTGCGGGTTCTTGCCCTTGGCCCCGACGAAGAACGCCTCACTGACCCCCACCATGATCGCCTCGTACGGCATGGCGTCCGCACCGGTGACGCTCGGCACGGGGGCGAGGGCGTAGTCGAACCCGGCAGGCTTGTCCTTGGCCATCTCGTTCTCCAGCCACGACCCGCACGGGTAGAACAGCACCTTGTCCTGCAGGTGCTTGATCTGCGTCTGGGTGTGGTCCAGCCCGAGGTAGGCCTTGTCGCCGAAGTCGCGCTGGACGTCGGCCCACGCGGTGACGGCCTTGAGCACCGCGTCGGCCTGCCAGGCGCCGTCGGCCAGGTTGTCGATGTCGACGATCACCTTGTTCCCGCCGATCTTGGCGGCGCTGTAGACCAGGTTCCAGAGCTGGTAGAAGGGGCCGACCTGGCCGGGGTAGGCGAACAGCGCGACGCCGTCCTTCTTGGCCTCCTCGCCGAGCGCGGTGAACTCCTGCCAGGTCTTGGGCGCCTGCCAGCCGCGCTTGGCGAAGAGCTTGGCGTTGTACCAGAGGGCGCGGTGGGCCACGGTGTACTGCAGGACCCGGGGCACGCCGTCGATCAGGGAGTTCTCGTAGACGCCGCCCACCAGCGTCTCGCGTACCGTCTTGGCCGGGTCGGCCAGCGACGGCACCTCGAACAGCGGGGTCAGGTCCGCCACGTGCCCTTCGGCGACCAGGGTCTGCAGGTCGAGGGCCTCGGGTCCGGAGTTGTTGACCACGTCGGGGGTGTCGCCGCTGATGAAGCGGGGGCGAAGCTGCGTGCCGACCTTCTGGGTGGCGACGTGGTTGATCTTCGCCTTGGGGTGGGCCTTGCTGTAGAGCACCTCGTGCAGCTTGGTGGCGTAGCCGTCACCGTTGCCGCCGCTGAAGATGACGACCTCGAGCTGCTTGGCGGAGTCGACGCCGAGGGGGTTGGCGGCGGAGGTGGGGACCGCCGAGGCCGCCCCGGAGGCGGTGGGGGTGGCTGAGCCGCCGGTGGCACAGGCGCTGAGCAGGCCCGCGCCCGGGCCCGCGGCCAGGGCGGCGAGGCCGATCCTGCGCAGGACTTCGCGGCGGTTCGGCTCGCTGGGGGTGTGGGACATCGACGTCCTCCGTGAACCAAAACCGTCTGGATACTTTCCAGACGGTTAGCGGGAGAATAGAAACTTCCGCCGCGCACGTCAACCCCCCGAAACCACCCCTGACCTGGGCATGCTTGAACCGGGACGGGCGCTCGGCGCCCGCCCCGGCAGGGCGTTCGGCTCAGAAGTGTCCGCGCAGCCGGATCTTCGCCTCCTCGCTCGCGCCGATCCGGTCCAGGCCGTTCAGCGCCGCCCCCACGATGGGCGGCACCTCGGCCACGACCTGCTTGGCCCGCGGCGCGCGGGCGGCGAACCGCTCGTCGAGCAACCGCGTCAGCAGCGGATCACGGGCCCGCAGCACGCCGCCGCCCAGCACCACCTCCGTCGGCGTCTCCAGCAACCCCAGGCGGCGCAGGCACACCTCGGCCAGCGACACCACCTCCTCGGCCAAGCGCGTCACCAGCGAGACGGCGACCGCGTCACCCGCCGCCGCGACCGTGAACAACCCGGGCGTCAGCTCCAGCAACCGGATCGGCTCCAGCCGCCCGAAGTGCAGGCCGAGCACGACCTCCTCGACCGTGGCCGCCCCGAAGCGCGCCTTGACCAGACCGGCCAGCGCGGTCGGCTCCCCCCGCCCGTCCTCAGCCCGTACGGCATGCCAGAGCGTCTCCTCGGCCAGCCCCTGCCCCCCTCCCCAGTCGCCGCTGATGCGGCCGAGCGCCGGGAAGCGAGCCACCTGGCCGTTCGGCGAGACGCCGACCGCGTTGATCCCCGCGCCGCACACCACCGCGACGCCCCACGGCTCCGAGGTGGCCGCGCGCAGCAGCGCGAACGTGTCGTTGCCGACCACGACGTCACCGGCGAACCCCCTGGACCTGAACTCCGCGGCCAGCGCCTCCTCCTCGACCGGCAGATCGGCCCCGGCCAGGTAGGCGGCCACCAGACCGGCGTACGGCGGCGCGGCGCCGGGGCCGAGCGCCTGCCGTACCGCCTCCTCCACGACGTCGACGGCCGCGGCCACCCCCGCGCTCTGCGGCAGGAAGGGGCCGCCCCGGCCCTGGCCCAGGATCGTGCCGTCGGAGGCGAGCAGGAGCACGTCGGTCTTGCTGTTGCCGCCGTCGACCGCGAGGACCGTCGTCACCTGGTCACCCACGGCAGGTGCGCGGCGTTGGCGTCCAGCAGCAGGCCGGTCAGCTCGCCGGCGACCGCCTCCTGGCCGATCAGCGGATGGGCGAGCAGCGCGTTGCGGACCCGGTCGGCGCCGCCGCGCAGGGCCGCCTCCAGGGCCAGGCTCTCGTAGGCCGACACGTTCGCGATCAGCCCGGCGTACAGCGGCTCCACGGCGGGCACGGCCAGCGGTACGGCTCCCGCCGCGCCGACGGCGGCGGGCACCTCGATGACGGCCTCGTCGGGCAGGAACGGCAGCGTCCCCGCGTTGCGCACGTTGACCACCTGGGTGTCGCCGCCATCGCCCAGCAGCGAGGCGATGAGCGCCACGGCCGCCTCGGAGTAGTAGGCGCCGCCGCGCTTCTCCAGGAGTCCGGGCTTGGTGTCGACGGCCGGGTCCGCGTACAGCTTCAGCAGTTCGGTCTCCATCGCGGCGACCTCGGCGGCGCGCGACGGCTTGGCCCGCTGCTCGGCCACCACGAGGTCGTGGGCGTAGAAGTAGCGCAGGTAGTAGGAGGGGACCACGCCGAGCCTGGTGAGCAGGGCGGGCGGCAGGCCGATGTCGTCGGCGATGGCCTGGCCGTGCTCGGCCAGCAGTTCCGGCAGCACGTCGACGCCGTCCAGCAGGACGGAGCGCTCCCAGGTGAGGTGGTTCAGCCCGACGTGGCCGAGGCCGATCCGCTCGGGCGCGACGCCCAGGTGCCCGGCGAAGCGCCGCTGGAAGCCGATGGCCACGTTGCAGAGGCCGATGGCGCGGTGCCCGGCGTCCAGCAGGGCGCGGGTCACGATGCCGACCGGGTTGGTGAAGTCCACGATCCAGGCCTCGGGCGCGTGCTCGCGCACCTGCTCGGCCAGCTCCAGCACGACCGGCACGGTGCGCAGCGCCTTGGCCAGGCCGCCCGCGCCGGTGGTCTCCTGCCCGACGCAGCCGCACTCCAGCGGCAGCGTCTCGTCCACAGCGCGGGCGGCCTGTCCGCCCACCCGGAGCTGGAAGAGCACGGCCTGCGCGCCCGCGACGCCCTCCGGGACCGAGGAGGTGGCCACGACGACGGCCGGATGCCCGGCCCTGGCCAGCATGCGGCGCGAGACCCCGGCGACCAGTTCCAGGCGGCGGGGGTCGGGGTCGATGAGGGCGATCTCGGTGAGCGGCAGGTCGTCCCGCAGGCGGGCGAATCCGTCGATCAGTTCTGGGGTGTACGTCGAACCGCCCCCGATTACGGCGAGTTTCAACCCTTTGCTCCCATCTCTGAATTAGGAAAGTTTCCTAACTACATTAGCCGGAGCCCGGCGATCGCGACATCCGGGGGGCGCAGAGCCGTACATATCGCCCCGCCTGGAACTCGAAGTCGCGGGCACCCGCAGTTCTTCGGCACAATGTTCGGATGGCCCGACGTACGACCACACCCCCGCCCGAGGACTTCGAGGAACGGATCGTCGACATCGACGTGTCCTCGGAGATGCGCACGAGTTTCCTCGAGTACGCCTACTCGGTGATCTACCAGCGCGCGCTCCCCGACGCCCGAGATGGTCTCAAGCCCGTCCAGCGGCGCATCCTCTACTCGATGAGCGAGATGGGATTGCGCCCCGACCGCGGGCACGTGAAGTCCTCGCGCGTGGTCGGCGACGTCATGGGCAAGCTGCACCCGCACGGCGACAGCGCCATCTACGACGCGCTGGTCCGGATGGCCCAGCCGTTCTCCATGCGGCTGCCGCTGGTCGACGGGCACGGCAACTTCGGCTCCCCCGACGACCTGCCCGCCGCCATGCGGTACACCGAGGCCCGGCTGACCTCGGCCGCGATGCTCATGGTGCAGTCGCTCGACGAGGACACCGTCGACTTCAAGCCCAACTACGACGGCCAGGAGACCGAGCCCACGGTCATGCCGTCGGCCTTCCCCAACCTCCTGGTCAACGGCACCACCGGCATCGCGGTCGGCATGGCGACCAACATGGCGCCGCACAACCTCACCGAGGTCGTCGCCGCGGCCCGGCACCTGATCAAGAAGCCGGACGCCACGCTCGACGAGCTGATGCGCTTCGTGCCCGGCCCCGACCTGCCGACCGGCGGCTCGATCATCGGCCTGGCCGGCATCCGCGACGCCTACGAGAGCGGGCGCGGCACCTTCCGGATGCGCGCCAAGTGCACGATCGAGCAGGTCACCCCGCGCCGCAGGGGCATCGTCGTCACCGAGCTGCCGTACAACGTGGGCCCCGAGCGGGTGGTCACCAAGATCAAGGAGCTGGTGACCAGCAAGAAGCTCCAGGGCATCTCCGACCTCAAGGACCTCACCGACCGGCACAAGGGCCTGCGCCTGGTCATCGAGATCAAGAACGGTTTCATCCCCGAGGCGGTGCTGGACGAGCTCTACCGGCTCACGCCGATGGAGGAGACCTTCGGCATCAACAACGTGGCGCTCGTCGACGGCGAGCCGCGCACGCTGGGGCTGAAGGAGCTGCTGCGGGTCTACGTCGACCACCGCCTGGAGGTCGTCCGCCGCAGGTCCGAGCACCGCCGCCGCAAGCGCGAGGAGCGCCTGCACCTGGTCGACGGACTGATCGTCGCGCTGCTCAACATCGACGAGGTCATCCAGGTCATCCGCTCCTCCGACGACTCCGGCCAGGCGCGCACCCGCCTGATGGAGGTCTTCGAGCTGTCGGAGATCCAGGCCGCCTACATCCTCGACACGCCGCTGCGCCGGCTGACCCGCTTCGACAAGCTGGAGCTGGACAGCGAGAAGCGGACGCTGAGCGAGGAGATCGCCGAGCTGACCGAGATCCTCTCCTCGCCCGAGCGGCTGCGCCAGGTGGTCTCCGGCGAGCTGGCCCAGGTCGCCAAGCAGTACGGCACGCCGCGCCGTACCGTGCTGCTGGAGTCGTCGGGCGTGGTGCGCAACACGGCCGTATCGCTGGAGGTGGCCGACGACCCGTGCCTGGCGCTGCTGTCGTCCACCGGGCTGCTGGCCCGCACGAGCGACGCCACACCGCTGGCCGGCGGGGACGAGCGGTCCGCCCACGACGTGCTGATCTCCGCGGTCCGCACCTCCGTGCGCGGCGACGTGGGAGTGGTGACCTCGCTGGGCCGCATGATCCGCGTGTCCGTGGTCGACCTGCCCACCCTGCCGCCGTCGGCCAACCCGCCGTCGCTGTCGGGCGGCCATCCCGTGGCCGAGTACATCACGCTCGAACCCGGGGAGAGCGTGGTCGGCCTGGGCTCCTTCGACCCGGACGGGCCCGGTCTCGCGCTGGGCACCGCGCAGGGCGTGGTGAAGCGGGTGGTGCCCGACTACCCCGCCAACCGCGACGACTTCGAGGTGATCACGCTCAAGGACGGGGACCTGGTGGTCGGCGCCGTCGAGCTGGAGTCCGAGGCGCACGACCTGGTGTTCATCACCTCCGAGGCGCAACTGCTGCGCTTCCAGGCCACGCTGGTGCGCCCGCAGGGGCGGCCCGCGGGCGGCATGGCCGGGATCAAGCTCGACGGGGCCGCGAAGGCGATCTGGTTCGGCGCGGTCGATCCCGGACGGCCCGCCCAGGTGGTGACGGTCGCCGGATCGTCCACCGCGCTGCCCGGCACGCAGGTCGGCGGCGGCAAGATCTCCGACTACGCCGAGTTCCCCGCCAAGGGCAGGGCGACGGGCGGCGTACGGGCACAGCGTTTCCTCAAGGGAGAGGACGTGCTCCTGCTGGCCTGGGCCGGTCCCGCGCCCGCCAAGGCGGTGTCGGCGGTGGGCAAGCCGGTCCCGCTGCCGGAGGAGATCGGACGCCGCGACGGCTCCGGCGTACGGCTGACGCACACGATCGTGGCGGTCGGCGGCTCCCTCGCCGCCGACACCGCCCCACCGCCCGCCTAGCCCGCCTCCCCTTCCCGCTCCGGGCCAGGCAGCCCGGGGCGGGGCTTCAGGAGGAGGGCGCGAGAGAGGGCAGGGCGAGCAGGAGCTCGCAGGGCTCGCCGCCGTACCAGTCACGGATGAGGCGGGCCCCCTTCTCACCAGGGTCGAACGTGCCGAGGTCGAAGAATCCGGCCTTGACCAGCAGGTCGATGAGCGGATCGTCGCCGGGCAGGCTCTCGGCGTAGGCGGCGGCGTCGAGGAGCGCGAGGGCGCTCCGCGCGTTGCGGCCGTCGTCGTGGGTCTCCACCCGGTCCAGGCGCCGTCTGGCCTGCGCGCGGAGGTAGACGCCAAGCGATTCGGTCCTGCTCACAGCAACCTCCTTCGATCACGCACCAAGGGCTACGACATCATCACGCAAAGTGAGGGGTGATCGTGGGATCTTCGCCAACTCGGCCCCGGAAATCATCAGGAAACGGGCGTACGCCATCATCAGTCACATGAGCGCGTTCGACGACATCCTGCAGGCCAACCAGAAGTACGTGGGAGGGTTCGCCTACTCGGGACTCACCGGCAAGGCGGCGCGCGGTCTCGCCGTCGTCACGTGCATGGACTCCCGCATCGACCCGCTCGGCCTGCTGGGCCTCAAGGCGGGCGACGCCAAGATCCTGCGCAACGCGGGCGCCCGGGTGACCGACGACGTCCTGCGGACGCTGGTGCTGGCCGTGTACCTGCTCGGGGTCGAGCGGGTGCTGGTGATGCCGCACACGGACTGCGGCATGTCGAAGGTCACCGACGCGGACGTGCACGCGCTGACGTACGCGCAGGGGGTCGACACGCGCAGCCTGGAGTTCCACACCGTCCCCGACCAGAGCGCCGCCCTGCGCCACGACCTGACCCGGATCAGGACCAGCCCGTTCCTGCCCGACAAGCTGCCGGTGGCCGGGGCGATCTACGACGTCCACACCGGCGGCCTGGTTCCGGTCGAGATGCCATAACTTCCCACCCCGGGGAATTTCCGGAAACGGCTTCTCGCGGTTGTACGGTGGCCTCACCGCGTACTGGCGGGAGGAGGTCGGGCATGAACGTGCTCGTCGTCGCGGACTGGGTGCTGCTCGCCGTCGCGGTGGTGTGTGCCTTCGTGGGGGTGCCGGAGTCGTGGACGGTGCGGGCCGCGGCGCTCCTGGGCGGTCGTGAGGCCGGTGCGAGAGGCTCCGACACTGTGCTGACCGAGGAGTTCCGCGCTCTGTTGGACGCCCTGGCCGACCGTCCCCGAAGTGACGAGGCCGATCTTCTGGCGTGGCGGCTGGACCGGTTGACCGTCCGCTCGCGCAAGCTCGTGTGCGAGCTCATTGACACCGACAGCGCGCCGGCGCGCGATCAGGCCGTCGACGAGCTGGCCCTCTTGCTGTGCATGTCAACCGGCGCCGGCAAGACCCAGTCCGCCGTCCTGCACCGGCTGGCCACCTCCCGGAGGGGGGCGACGTTCGGGTCTCTCCGCTCCGGTCGGACGAGGTACCTGGTGCACGGGACACCCGGTAGCGGCAGATCGGCTCTGATCGCGCGCATGATGGCGGAGGCCGGCCGCTCCAGCGGATACCGCGACCTACGGATGGCCCTGCACAAGCTGTGGTCCCATCTCACCGACCAGAACGAACCACGTGATCCGGAAGCGGATTGGACGGCGCTCGTTCTCGCCTCCCTCCTGTTCGCGGACGCCCCCTGGCCGAGCCGCGCGAGCCTGCTGCGGGAGCTGCCGTGGCAGGCGTTCAGGGCCGTCGAGAGTGCCGTCGGCCGCGCCGAGACCCACCTGTTCGTGCTCACCCGGCGATGCCTCGGCGAACTGCGCGCACAAATCACACGCGCCCTGACCTTCCCCGCGAACGCCGCCCTGCACCCGCCGGGCGCGCTCATGACCTCGCTTCCCCGGGTGACGAGGGGCCCGACCGCCTCGCGGTCCGTCCTGGTCATGTCCGTCAGCGGGTAGCCCTGTCGCTCCCCGCCTTTCCGGGGAGTGCTCCCATGCTCGATCCTCTCCTGCGCCTGCTCGTGGCGCTGGGCGAGACCGCGGCCTGGATCGGCGTGTTCGCCGCGGCCGTCGTCGGCGCCTTCGTGTTGTACGTGGGCGTGGCCCTGTGCGCCGCGCTGTTCACCGCCCGGACGCCCGACGACCGGGCGTACAAGTACAAGATCCTGCTGAGGCTGCTGTCCCTGTTCCAGGGCAGGCGGAAGTGAACGCGCCCGCCCGCCTGCGCGGACGCCCTCGCGCGTGCCCGGACGAGGTGCTGCGAAGGGTGGTCGCCCTGCGACAGGCAGGCGCCATCTACGCCGACATCTGCGCGGCCCTCAACGCCGAGGGCGTCCCCACCCCGGGCGGCGGCCACCGCTGGTGGCCCTCCCACATCTGCAGGCTCCTCCGCACCCGAGACGCCCAGCGCCTCCTCAACGCGCCTCCCTGAGCCCCACAGCCCCCGCTGAGGCCCTCCCAGCCGTGCCCATGCCTTCCGGCTACGACTGGGAAGCCCGTGGTGGAGGTCCTCCACCACGGGCCGTTCGTCTGGGATGGTCAGGCGTCGATGTGGTCGCGGTCGACTTCCGCGGCGCTGTTGACGATGAACTCGCGGCGGGGGGCGACCTCGCTGCCCATCAGCAGGTCGAAGATGCGCTCCCCGGCCTGGGCGTCCTCGATGCGGACGCGGCGCAGGATCCGGTGGCGCGGATCCATGGTGGTCTCGGCCAGCTGGTCGGCGTCCATCTCGCCCAGACCCTTGTACCGCTGCACCGGGTCCTTCCAGCGCTTGTTCCGCTTCTGCAGGTCGCGCAGCACCTTCTGCAGCTCGGCGTCGGAGTAGCAGTAGATGTACTTCTCCTGGCCCCGCCCGGGGTTGGTGAGCTCGATGCGGTGCAGCGGCGGCACGGCGGCGAAGACCCGGCCCGCCTCGACCAGCGGACGCATGTAGCGGTGGAAGAGGGTGAGCAGCAGGCAGCGGATGTGGGCGCCGTCGACGTCGGCGTCCGCCATCAGGATGATCTTGCCGTAGCGGGCCGCCTCCAGGTCGAAGGACCGGCCCGACCCGGCGCCGACCACCTGGATGATCGAGGCGCACTCGGCGTTCTTGAGCATGTCGCTCACGGACGCCTTCTGCACGTTGAGGATCTTGCCGCGGATCGGCAGCAGGGCCTGGAACTCCGAGTCACGGGCCAGCTTGGCCGTACCGAGGGCGGAGTCCCCCTCGACGATGAACAGCTCGCTGCGGTCGACGTCGTCACTGCGGCAGTCGACGAGCTTGGCCGGCAGCGCCGAGTTCTCCAGAGCACTCTTGCGGCGCTGGTTGTCACGATGCTCACGGGCCGCGATGCGCGCCTTCGCGGCGGTGACGATCTTCTCCAGTACGGCACGCAACTGCTGCTTGAAGCCGCGCGGCGGGTTGGCGAACAGCTCCTTCAGCTCGCGCGAGACGACGTGCGAGACGATGCGGGTGGCCGCCGAGGTGCCGAGCACCTCCTTGGTCTGCCCCTCGAACTGCGGCTCCGGCACGCGGACGGTCACGACGGCGGTCAGGCCCTCAAGGATGTCCTCCTTGCTGACCGGGTCGTCGCCGTTCTTGAGCAGGCGGGTCTCGCGCAACTGCTCGTTGAGGGTCTTGACCAGGCCGCGCTCGAACCCGGTCAGATGGGTGCCGCCCTTGGCGGTGGCGATCACGTTGACGAAGGAGCGCACGGCCGAGTCGTAGCCCTTGCCCCAGCGCACCGCCACGTCGACGGTCAGCTCGCGCTGCACCTCGGTGGGCGTCATGTGGCCCTGGTCGTCGAGGACGGGCACGGTCTCGTGGAAGTGGCCGACGCCCTGCAGCCGCAGCACCTCGCACACCGCCTCGTCGCGGGCGAGGAACTCGGTGAACTCGGAGATGCCGCCGTCGAAGTGGAACTCCTCCTCGGTGCGCTCCTCGCCCCTGCCGTCGATCACGGACAAGGTGAGGCCGGGCACGAGGAAGGCGGTCTGGCGCAGCCGGACGTGGATCTCGTCGAGGGAGACCTCGGCGTCCGGCAGGAAGATCTGCCGGTCGGCCCAGAACCTGACCCTGGTGCCGGTGACGCGCTGGTTCAGCTTGCCGCCGTCGCGCAGGCCGGACTTCTTCTTGAACTTGGCGGTGGGCCCGTCGCCGTCGAACACGCCGGGCACGCCGCGCCTGAAGCTGATCTCGTGGATCTTGCCATCGCGGTCGACCTCGACGTCGAGGCGCGCGGACAGGGCGTTGACCACGGAGGCGCCGACGCCGTGCAGGCCGCCCGAGGCGCCGTAGGAGCCGCCGCCGAACTTTCCGCCGGCGTGCAGCTTGGTGTAGACGAGCTCGACTCCGGCGAGGCCGCTCTTGGGCTCGACGTCGACCGGGATGCCGCGGCCGTTGTCGCGGACCTCGATCGAGCCGTCGGCGTACAGCTCGACGTCGATGCGGGTGCAGTGGCCCGCGAGCGCCTCGTCGACGCCGTTGTCCACGATCTCCCACAGGCAGTGCATGAGCCCGCGGCTGTCGGTGGATCCGATGTACATACCAGGGCGCTTGCGGACGGCCTCAAGGCCTTCAAGCACCGACAGGTGACGAGCCGTGTAACCCGCCTCCACTACCGTCACTCCCGCTCCCTGGGTCTATCGATCGAACACGTGTGCGCAGCCTACCGTTCTTCCCGCTGACGCGGGTACAAGCTTGCCAGCACGGCACGTTTGCCGTGACCAACGGCGTGTTCGGCGTTACCTCCGGACACATTCCGCTCTCGGCGTAGAGACCAGGTGATTGGGAACGTCCTCGTCCGGTTAGATGTTGTCCAAGTGACTGACGCCAGATCCTCGCTTCGGCGGGGGTGACCCGAAAGGCGATACGTGACTGGAGCTCTCGCCCCCGTTAAGCCGCTGACGGCCCTCGACCGCTGCGACCGTTGCGGCGCCCAGGCATACATTCGCGCGACCCTGCCGGTAGGCGGGGAGCTGCTGTTCTGCGCCCACCACGGGCGTCAGCACGTGGCCGCGTTGCGCGATAAGGGCGCCGACATCCTGGACGAGTCCGCCCGTCTCAGCGAAACTCCCTCATCCTCTAGATCAGAAGAACGCTAGATAATTCCATAGCACGACGAACGAACGCGGCGGCCGCCGTTCCCGGGGCCGTCGCGTTCGCTTTTCACTTGATTCTGTAGTGGTATCCACTGCTTTCGGTGAATCCTTCACCCCGGTAGAAGTCCACGGCGGCCGTGTTCTCCGCCATGACGACGAGGTACGCCGACCGGGCGCCCGCCCGCGCGCCCTGCCGTACCAGCGCGCGCAGCACACTGCGGGCCAGCCCGCGCCGCCGCACCCGCGGCAGCGTCGCCATGCAGTAGACACCCACGGTGTCCCCCTGGAGTACGGCCCGCCCGACCGCGACCGCCGTCCCGCCCTCCTCCACCGCGGCGTACCAGGCCGGTACCCCGCCGGCGATGCGCTCGGCCGTCTCGTATCCCTCGCCATAGCGCCCGTCGACCGACCACCACGACTCCAGCCAGCCCGCCCAGGTCCGCTCCTCGATCCGCACCTCGTGCGCGATCCCGGTGTCCGCGACCGGCCCGGTCATGCACAGCACCGGGTCGGCGAGCCGGTAGCCGCGCTCCTCCAGCACCCCGTCGAGCCCGGCCGGTGCCTGCCCGCCCAGCGTGAACAGTGTGGGCAGCCCGCGATCGGCGTAGTACTTCTCCGCCGCCTCGATCACCCCGTCCAGGTCCGCCGGCTCGCCGATCACCATGACGGAGTTGGCCCGCTTGGTCACACCTCCAGCGCTTCTGAACGTCCAGCCGTCCACGGTCTCCCGCTCCAGCGCGGGCCAGGCCTGATCAATCAACGCCTCAAAATCCATAGAAACGGACACGAACGGCACTCTAACCACAGAACTACCCCTGACGCCTGGCGAGGCGACTCCGCGCCTCACTCCACAAGATTCACCCCGCCCTTCGGGCGTGTCGGGCGTGTCGAAGAGAAGGTGTCCGCGGGCAGAGTGTGGCCGTACATGGGGGTATGGGCGGTTCGTGCCGCGGGTTCGGGTGGGACCGGGTCCCGGGGTGGAGGGTGAGACTAATAAGCTGCGGGATCGTGTTGATTCTGTTGCCGCCGTCGGAGGGCAAGGCGTCCCAGGGGAACGGTCCACCGCTGGGCGAGCTGTCCTTCCCCGCGCTCGCCAAGCCTCGCGAGCGGGTGCTCAAAACCCTCATGCGGGTGTCCAAGGGACGCGGCGCGCTGACCACGCTCGGGCTGACCGAGGGGCTCGCGCCTGAGCTGGCCAAGAATCTGGCCCTGCGCGAGGCGGCCACCCTCCCGGCGGCCGAGCTGTACACAGGGGTGCTGTACGACAACCTGGGGCTGGCGACCCTCTCCCCCGCCGCCCGGGCCAGGGCCGAGGAGTCCGTGCTGATCTTCTCCGGGCTGTGGGGCGTGCTCAGGATCAGCGATCGCGTGCCGCCGTACCGGCTGTCGATGGGGGTCGCGCTGCCGTCCGTCGGCGGGCTGGCCGCGTACTGGCGGCCGAAGCTGGCCAAGGAGCTCGATCGCCTGCCGGGGCTGGTCGTCGACATGCGTTCGGTCACGTACACCGCCGCCTGGCAGCCCGGCGGGCGGGCGGTGGCGGTGCGGGTCCTCAGGGACGGCAAGGTCGTCAGCCACATGGCCAAGGCCACCAGGGGCGAGATCGCCCGAGCCCTCCTGGAGTGCGGCGCGGCCCCGTCGACGCCGGACGAACTGGCCAAGATCCTCGACGACCTCGGCTACGCGGCCCGCCTGGGCGAAGCCCCCCGAGCCGGCAAACCGTGGACCCTCGACGTGGACGTCACCGACGAATCCACACCGAAGTGAACGCACAAAGGGGTACGGCTCGCGCGAGCCGTACCCCTTCGAGACGCGAGAACCTAGTCCAGGTAGTCGCGCAGAACCTGCGACCGGGACGGGTGACGCAGCTTGGACATCGTCTTCGACTCGATCTGGCGGATCCGCTCACGGGTCACGCCATAGACCTTGCCGATCTCGTCGAGTGTCTTGGGCTGGCCGTCGGTGAGACCGAACCGCATCGACACGACGCCCGCCTCGCGCTCCGACAGCGTGTCGAGAACGGAGTGCAGCTGCTCCTGCAGCAGCGTGAAGCTGACGGCGTCGGCCGGCACGATGGCCTCGGAGTCCTCGATGAGGTCTCCGAACTCGCTGTCACCCTCCTCACCGAGGGGGGTGTGCAGCGAGATGGGCTCGCGCCCGTACTTCTGGACCTCGACGACCTTCTCGGGCGTCATGTCCAGCTCGCGGGCGAGTTCCTCCGGCGTGGGCTCGCGGCCGAGGTCCTGCAGCATCTGCCGCTGCACCCTGGCCAGCTTGTTGATCACTTCGACCATGTGGACCGGGATGCGGATGGTCCGCGCCTGGTCGGCCATGGCCCTGGTGATCGCCTGCCGGATCCACCACGTGGCGTAGGTGGAGAACTTGTAACCCTTGGTGTAGTCGAACTTCTCCACGGCCCTGATCAGACCGAGGTTGCCCTCCTGGATCAGGTCGAGGAAGAGCATGCCACGCCCGGTGTAACGCTTGGCCAGCGAGACGACCAGGCGCAGGTTGGCCTCGAGCAGGTGGTTCTTGGCCCGGCGACCGTCTTCGGCGATCCATTCGAGTTCGGCTCGCACGTCGACGGGCAGCTTCTCGACCTCGCCGCCGAGCTGCTCCTCGGCGAACAGGCCCGCCTCGATGCGCTTGGCCAGCTCGACCTCCTGCTCGGCGTTGAGCAGGGGGACCTTGCCGATCTGCTTCAGGTAGTCCTTGACCGGGTCGGCGGTGGCTCCGGCGGCGGCGACCTGCGCCACGGGGGCGTCGTCGTCGTCGTCGGACAGGATGAGGACTTCTTCCTCGGCGACCTTGGCGACGGCCTCGGGCTTGGGCTCCTCGTCGGTGTCGTCGTCGGCCTCGGCCTCCACCTCGGAGTCCGATTCGGCGACGACCTCCTCCTCGACGTCGATGTCCTCGAGGTCTTCCAGCTCGACGTCGCCGTCGAGCTCGATGTCCTCGTCATCGTCGTCGGAGGACTTGGGCTTGGTATCGGCCGGGCCCGTTCCGTTCTCGGGCTTGGCCTTCTTGGCGGGAGCCGCCGCCTTCTTGGCCGCGGGAGCGGCCTTCTTGGCGGGTGCCGCCTTCTTGGCGGCGGGCTCGGCTTCGGCTGCGCCCACGACCGCGGTCACGGTCTCGGGCTGCTGCTCTTTGGCGGCCGCTGCGGCCTTCGTCTTGACGGGGGCAGCGGTGCGGCGCTTTGCTGGTCCACGAGACTTCTTCGGCGCCGCCGAGTCAGCGGCGGTGAGCCGGACGGTCACGCCCTCTTTGCTGAGGGTCCGCAGGACCCCCGCGGCTTGCGACATCGGGATGTCCGCCTCCTCGAAGGCCTGGCGGACATCCTCAGACTCGAGGAAACCCTGCGAGCGCCCACGCTCGAGCAGTCGCTGAATGACGGGCTCGTTCAGCTCAGATGGCTTCGAGCGAGTCGAACTTGCAGGCGACACGAACACCTCTCGAACGAACGCATGGCGACAATGGACCCAGATGCCCGCTGGGGGGCGATGCCTCTCTCGGAAGAGTTGGTGCGGCCGTGCGGATCGCGACGGACCTGCCCAGCATTCTGGCACGACCACGGACTCAACACGGCCACCTCCCGGCGGTTGACCTCCACCCTAGGCCGACCTGAACAGTAGTGCGTACCGGAAGCGGGCCACTGATACCCGAAAGCAACCCTTATGACTGTTTCATTCAGTCACTCTTCGTGGCAGCGGGAACGTGGATCGCGAGCGCGGTGACATCGTCATCCTGCTCATATCCGGACAGCATCCTGTCAACCAGGAAGTCCAGCAGCATATGCGGATTACTCACCACTTCAGGTGGCGCTTCGGTTACAACCGAGCAAAGCTCCGCGAGTCCCGTGTCCAGCCCTCGTTTGCGGTTCTCCACCATGCCGTCGGAGTACAGCACGGCGGTGTGGCCGGGCGGGACCACGAACCTGAACTGCCGACGCGAGGTGGGCCAGCCGAGCGGCGTGCCGGGCTGGGCGTCGCAGAGGACCGCGGTGCCCTGCGGGGAGACCAGCACGGGCGGCGGGTGACCGGCCAGCGCCAGCGTGCCCTCTCCGGTGCCGGGCTCGACGACCATGTACGCCAGGGTCGTGACCTGCTCTTCCTCCTCCGTCGCCTCGAAGACCCGGTCGAGACCCGTGAGCACCGCCGCGGGCGGCGGATTGGTCAGCGCCAGGGCGCGCATGGCGTTGCGGATGCGGCCCATGCCCGCCGCGGCCTTGACGCCCTTGCCCATGACGTCGCCCACCACCGCCGCGACCCGGCCGTCCTGCAGCACGAACGCGTCGTACCAGTCGCCGCCGACCTGCACATGGCGGCTGCCCGAGCGGAAGCGCTGGGCCAGCACGAGGCCCTTGACCACCGGCAGGCGGTCGGGCAGCAGGCTGCGCTGCAGCGTCTCGGCGGTGCGGTGCTCACGCTCGAACAGCGTGGCGCGCTCGACGGCCAGCGCGCACTGCCCGGCCAGCGCCTCCAGGAAGACGCCGTCCTCCTGGGAGATCTTCTGCGGCCTGGTGAAGGAGAAGCGCAGCGCCCCGAGGGCCCGGCCGGCCGCCAGCAGCGGCAGGCCCACCCAGGCCCGCTCGTCGCTCTGGGCCAGGTAGCCGGTCAGCACGTCCACCTCGCCGCCGGCGTCCAGGAGCTGCGCCTTCAGGCTCTCGGGCGACTCGGCGAAGACCGGCCTGCGGCTGTTGACCGCCATGGTCATCACGTTGGACTGGGAGAGCGGGATCTCCTCGCCCGACATGCCGGACACGTCGGAGCCGCCACCGCCGTTGATCACCTTGAGCGCGGCCCGGTCGGGGTCCAGCAGCGCGACCGCCGAGCGGTCCGCGGCCAGGGCCGTACGGCCGACGTCGATGATGACCTGGACGACCTGCTCCACGGTCAGCGCCTCGGCCAGTATGGCCGTGGCGCCCTGCAGCCTGGCGGTCCGCAGGGCAGCCGCGCCGAGCTGGTCGGTCAGCCTGCCGCGCATCTCCTCGGCCTCGCGCTGCGGGGTGACGTCGGTGTTGGCGCCGACCCACTCCACCACCCGGCCGTGCCTGATGATCGGCACGGCCCGCACCTCGAAGTAGCGGTAGCCGCTGGCCCTGGTGCGGACCCGGTAGTTCCACTCGAACATGGTCCGGCCGCGCAGGGCCTCGCGCCACACCTCCTCGGTGTGCTGGCGCTCGTCGGGGTGCACGGCCTCCAGCCAGCCGAGCGCGAGGTACTCCTCCAGGCCCTGGCCGGTGATGGCGCGCCACTGGGGCGCGTCCTCGATGACCGCGCCGGTGGGCGAGGTGATCCAGACGAGCTGGGACTGCGCTTCGACGAGCGAGCGGTAACGCTCCTCGCTCCGGCGCAGGTCCTCCTCGGTCTGGCGGCTCTCGGTCACGTCGGCCCCGACCAGCGCGACCGCGCGCAGCTCGCCCTGGTCGTCGTGCACAGGCGAGAACGACAGCGACCAGTGCCGCGTGTCGCCCTCGGCCGTCCGGACCCGCACACGGCCCTCGGTGACCGGGCCGTCACTCTCCAGGACACCCTGGACGGCGTGTGCGATGAGCTGGCTGAGATCGGCGGGCAGCGCCTCGGCCGGCAACTCGCCGGCCAGGCGGTCCACGGGCACGCCGACGATGTCGGTGAAGACGTCGTTGACCCGCTGGATGCGACCTTCGGGATCGAAGAAGGCGAAGGCGAACTCCGCCTCGGACATCAGGCCCCTGAACAGACCGGAGTCGGAGATGTCCACACCCGACTCCCGGGGACGGGGCACGGAGGTCTCGGCGCTCATGGTCGGCACCTCCATCGCGTGCCAGGGTCTCCCACGCGGCACATCTCCATAACTGTGTTTCGGCGTAGCGCATCTCCGGGCGACCGGATTCTGCTGTACATCATCGGCGATGGGCATGCGCGGACGGAAGCCCCGGGCGCCATACGGTCAACGCATCCTGTCAAAATCGCTCCACTGTGCGCAGCAAGATCAAGCTACTGGGCCTTGGCGGCCTTCTTCGCCTCCTGTTTGGCGGCGCGGACCCTGTCCAGACTCTCGGCGTCGACGACGTCGGCCACCGAGCGATGGGAGCCCTCCTCGCCGTAGGGTCCGGCGGCCTCGCGCCAGCCGGGCGGCCGGACGCCGAGCTGCTTGCCCAGCAGGGCCAGGAAGATCTGCGCCTTCTGCCTGCCGTACCCTGGAAGCTCCTGCAGCCTCCTGAGTAGTTCCCGGCCGTCCGTGACATCGGTCCAGATCCCCTCGGGAGCGCCGTCGTAGTGCTCGACGAGGTAGGCCGCGAGCGCCTGCACTCTGCCCGCCATCGAGGTCGGGTAACGATGAACGGCGGGTTTGCGCGCGAGCAGTGCCGCGAACGCCTCAGGATCATAGGACGCGATCTCCTCGGCCGTCAGGTCGTGCCCGAGCCGCTCGGAGATGGTGTAGGGGCCGGTGAAGGCCCACTCCATCGCCACCTGCTGGTCGAGCAACATGCCGACGAGCAGGGCGAGTGGACTGCGGCCGAGCAGTGCGTCGGCCTCAGTCCGCTGGGCGAGCTGGATGCGCATGGCAACAGCTTCGCACGAAAGGCTCGCCGAAGAAGCGAACACAGACCGCAGAGAGGGTTGACACTCGCCCGGGAACCTATGGAATGGGAACGCAAAGTCTCCCCTTGAGTCCGTTCCTAGGGGTTTGCCCTTGAGTGTCCCGAGGAATCTCACAGCTATGCTCGCTCTGGCCACACGCTTCATCAAGGAACCGGTGAGCCTCCGCCTGGCCTCCGAGTTCCTGACCGTGCCCGTGGACACGATCGACCGCTGCGTGGGTGACGTCCTCGCCTGCGCGGAGCACCTCGGGATCGAGGCGACGCCCGACATCGTCGAGCGCATCGCGAGGGAGCATCTGCTCGCGCTCGTCAACTCCGCACCTCCGCCGCGCCTCGCCCGATAACATCGGGGTCACCAGGCCGCGTTCTACGCACCGTTTGCGCCTGGAATGCGAGAGAGTGAGGGCGTGCGCCGACACCGACGAGACCCACGGGAGAGCACTCCGCCGGACGATGTCTTCGCCGAGATGGTTCAGGCGGCCCGCGAACTGCTCGCCGTACGCAGTCCTCTCGACGCGGAGCTGATGGTCTCCGACATGGTCGGCGCGTGGTGGGGCAGGCGGTTGCGCGGCGGCGACGTGGAGCAGGTCCTCGGTGAGGGGCTGGTCGACTACGCGGCCAAGGCCGGCACCCCGGCCTCGCTGACGCTGCTGATCTGCCTGGCCTACCTGGGTACGGCCCGCCAGGGCGCCAAGGCCGAGGGCGCGGCGCTGGCGATGATGGAGTCGGGCGTGGCCAGGCCCGGCTGGGCCGACCGGGTCGGCGCGGTCAAACCCACCGGCTGCTACGTCTCCCGCGACGCCTACGGCGACCAGGACACCGTGGTGTGCACCTTCGCCTACAGCGGCCAGGACAGGCACGCGCTGGTACTGGTCGTCGACTACAACATGTCGGGCATGGCGCGCGACGCCTGGGTCTCCTCGCAGGTCGACAAGCTCCTGGAGCAGGCCAGGGCGGAGGCCGAGGCCAACCCGATGCTGCTGTTCGAGGAGATCGAGCCGCAGCAGGCCAGGGCGCTGCTGGAGTCGGCGATGAAGGCGACGCGCGAGCCCAAGACCCCGCCCCCGGTCAGCGACAGCTACAGCGCCTACCACGCCTTCGCCCGCTCCCGCCTCAAGGCGCTGCCGCCCGGGCGCAAGCGGCCCGCGCCGCTGCACATCGAGGCGCCCTACAGCCGTGAGCGGCGGGCCATGCTGGCGGCCGAGTTCCTCGCCTCCGACGCCGCCGAGCACCTGTCGGACCCGTCGGCCGCCTCGCGCTGCGCCGACCACATCATCGACTACGGCTGCGAGCAGGACTTCAGCCGGCCGCTGCGGGTGAGCCCGACCAAGTGCGAGACGTTCCTGCTGGACTGGCTGCCGCGCAAGGTGATGCTCAGCCAGGCCGAGCAGGAGGCGATGCCGCACGTGCTGTCGGCGTGGGTGCGCTTCGCCGCCCGCCGTACCGGGCTGCCCGAGCAGGGGCTGAAGGCGACGCTGGACGCCGTCTGGGAGGCGACGGGCCGCTGGGGCGAGGTGTACAAGGACCCGACCTCCTTCGGGCTCGACCTGGCGCTGCTGGAGCGGCTGCTGCCGGACGGCGACCTGTCGGCGCTGGCCAGGCGGGTCTTCGCCTTCCCGTTCCTGCAGGGCGTGCACGGCGACGTCGACCTCGACCGGCTCAACCCGGCCGACGACGCCGACCGCAGGACCCTGCTGGAGATCGACCACGTCGTGGAGACCGGGCGGGACGACTACGAGGAGCATCTGGCCTGGCACGAGGAGATCGCCACCCGGCTCTGGGAGGGCGACCCGCCGCAGCTGTGGGAGGCCGCCCAGCGGCTGCTCGACCTCGGCCACGACCGCCACGACGTGCTGCACGTGCTGATCGAGATCGCCGAGCGGATGGGCGGCGACCCGGAGGAACTCGCCGCGGCGCTCGACGACATCGCCGACATCCCTGACGAGATATAGCGTGTTCATATGGTGATCGACCTCAACGCGGATCTCGGCGAGGGATTCGGCGTCTGGCGGCTCGGCGACGACCTCGCGCTGCTCGACATCGTCACGAGCGCCAATGTGGCCTGCGGTTTCCACGCGGGCGACCCCGTCACGATCAGGCGCACCTGCGCGGCGGCCGTCGACCGGGGGGTCTCCATCGGCGCCCAGGTGTCGTACCGCGACCTGGCCCACTTCGGCCGCAGGGAGATGGACGCCGAGCCCGAGGAGCTGTGCGCCGAGGTGCTCTACCAGCTCGCCGCCGTCGACGGCATCGCGCGGGCCATGGGCGGGCGGGTGTCGTACGTCAAGCCGCACGGCGCGCTCTACAACCGGATCGTGCGCGACCCCGTGCAGGCCGAGGCGGTCGTCTCGGCCGTGGCCGACTACGATCCGGCGCTGCCGGTGCTGACGCTGCCCGGCTCCGCGGTGCACGCCGTCGCGGCGGAGCTGGGCGTGCCGACGGTCACCGAGGCGTTCGCCGACCGCGCCTACACGCCCGAGGGGCGCCTGGTGTCCCGGCGGGAGCCGGGCGCGGTGCTCCACGATCCGGCCCAGGTCGCCGCCCGCGCGGTGCGGATGGCCGTGGAGGGGCTGGTGACCGCGGTCGACGGGTCGTCGGTGCGGGTGGACGCGCGTTCGATGTGCGTGCACGGCGACACCCCCGACGCGGTCCTGCTGGCGCGGGCCGTACGGGATGGCCTGCTGGGAGCAGGAGTGGTCGTTCAGGCGTTCGCGTGATCAGGACGGCCGGGGAGCACGGGCTGCTGGTGGAGACCGGTTCGCTGGCGCTGTCGCACGCCCTGGACGGTCTGCTGCGCGCCGAACCGCCCGCGGGGGTGGTGGAGATCGTGCCGGGCCCCGAGACCGTGCTGGTGGTGGCGCCGGGGGCCGATCCGGGTGCGACGCGGGCCAGGCTGGGCAGGCTGCTGGAGCGCGCGCGGGCGGCCGGTGGTGGCGGGGTGGGCGGTGGGGTCCGGGTGGTCACGGTTCCGGTGGTGTACGACGGGGCCGATCTGGAGGAGGTGGCGGCCGAGGCGGGCGTCGGGGTGGCCGAGGTGATCGCCAGGCACACCGGGGCGGAGCTGGTGGTGGGGTGGCTGGGGTTCGCGCCCGGGTTCGCCTATCTGACCGGGCTCGATCCCGTGCTGCACCTGCCGCGGCTGGCCACCCCGCGGACGTCGGTGCCGGCCGGGTCGGTGGCGATCGCCGGGCCGTACTCGGCGGTCTATCCCACGGCCTCGCCGGGCGGGTGGCGGCTGCTCGGGCGTACCGACCTGCGGGTGTGGGACGTCACGGCCGATCCGCCCGCGCTGTTCCGGCCTGGGACCCGCGTGCGGTTCGAGGCCACGTGATCGAGGTACTGGCGCCGGGGCCGTACGCCACGGTGCAGGATCTGGGCCGGCCCGGATACGCGCACCTGGGGGTGCCGCGGTCGGGGGCGGCGGACTCGGCCGCGCTGCGGCTGGCCAACCGGCTCGTCGGCAACGCCGAGGGGGCGGCGGGGATCGAGCTGACCTTCGGCGGGGCGCGGCTGCGCTTCCTGGAGGGCGCCTGGGTCGCGCTCACCGGCGCGCCCTGCCCGCTGGAGGCCTGGGCCGCGCACGGCATGGACGCGCCCTTCTGGCTGCCGCCGGGCGCCGAACTGCGGATCGGCGCGCCCTCCCGGGGCCTGCGCACCTACCTCGGGGTACGCGGCGGCATCGCGGTCGAGACCGTCCTCGGCAGCCGCGCCACCGACTCCCTGTCGGGTCTCGGCCCCGCGCCGCTGCGCAGGGGCACGACGCTGCCGATCGGGCCGGTGACCGGCCTGGACCCGATCGCGGTGGACGTCGCGCCGCCGCGCGCCGCCCCCTCCCCCGCGCTGCGGGTGCTGCGCGGCCCGCGCGACGACTGGTTCACCCACGAGTCACTCGCGGCTCTGTGCGCGCACCCCTACGCGGTCACCCAGGACAGCAACCGGGTCGGCGTACGGCTGCGCGGACGCGCCCTGGAACGGGCCAGGGAGGGCGAGCTGCCCAGCGAGGGCATGGTGGAGGGCGCGATCCAGGTGCCGCCGAGCGGCCAGCCGATCGTCTTCCTCGCCGACCACCCGCCGACCGGCGGCTACCCGGTGATCGGCGTGGTGGCCTCAGCCGACCTGCCGTCGGTCGCCCAGCTACGCCCCGGCGACGAGGTCCGCTTCACCTGGACGACACCGCGCGGATAGCCGCAGGTCAGGCGGCCAGCAGTGTCTCCATCCGCTGCACCGCGATAGCCAGCAGGTCCGCCGGGACCGGCTCGAACAGGTCGAGGGCGACAGTGCCTCCCTCGGGCTCCCAGACCCCCGCCACCCGCCCTTCGTGCACCACGACCGGCGAGATCCACCCCGCCGCCCGGCTGACCTTGGCCTTCACCCCGGCGGGGATGAGCGCCTCCAGGCCGCGCGGCGCGCCCAGGATGAACTGGTCGAAGCCCGGCAGCAGGTGCACCGCGTCGGAGGGCGGCTGCGCGGTGAGGTCGTCGAGGTGCTCGGTGAGCGCGAGCAGCGGCCGGCCCGCCACCTCAACCTCGGTGAGCTCGCCCGCCAGGTCGCGGAACCAGCCGCGCAGCACCGCCTTGCGGGCCACGCCGCCGAACAGCCAGGTGTCGAGCATCTCGGGCGTCGCGGGCCCGTGCGCGCCGAGGAAGGCCCGCGCCACCCGCACGCCCGCCTCCGCGGCGGTGGGCGGCATCCCGGGCCAGGAGGGCAGCCAGCCGCGCGGGGCGGTGAAGGTCACCCTGCCGTCGCGCGGCGGCCCGTAGCACAGCTCGCCGAGGCGGCTGAGCGGCTTGAGCAGGGCGCCCCAGCCGGAGGTGAGCGCCTGGCGCAGGTGGGCATCGCCGGTCACCTCGACGACGGCCTCGACCAGCTCCTCGCGGGTGAGGCAGGCGCCCTCCAGAACCTTGGGCACCGCCTCGATGATCGCCTCGATCTCGGCGGTGGTGACCCCGTGGCCGCGCTGCCAGGAGCCCTTCTCCCAGAAGCGCAGCGTGCCGAGCGCCGCGCAGTAGTCGGCCAGCTCCTCGGCGGGGAGCAGGTGCAGGGTGCCGCGCATGATCCATGTCTTGGTGAGGGTGCGGTCGTGCCACAGCGCCCGATCGACCGCGCCGGGGTCGGGGTCGGCGCTGCGCACCGCGACCGCGAGCCGGGCGGAGGAGGGGACCTGGGTCTGCACCCCGCACAGCCGCCGCGCGATCTCGACGACGCCGGGGCCGTCCGCTCCGGCGACGAACTGGCGGCGCAGGCGCCAGGCGAGGATCTGGGGCCAGGTGAGCGAAATCTTCACGGGTCCACTTTTATACCGTTCCACCGACAGAGTGACGACCCCCTGGAAGGGGGCCTCTTGACAGGCTTGTCAAGAGGCCCGCCCGCCAGGTCAGCCGGTGAACCCGATGTCCTGGTATCTGAGGTCGTAGAACCCGCGGGCCCCGATGTTGGCCAGGGTGTTCTTCACCGCGACGTTCTGCGGGTGCTGGTACAGCGGGATCACGTTGACCGCCTGCCAGATCAGCTTGTCGGCGGCGTTGGTCGCCGCGCGAGCGCTGACCGGGTCCAGCTCGGCGGTCGCCTTCTGCATCGCCTCGTCGATCTCCGGGGAGCCGATGCGGCCGAAGTTGGCGTTCCACTGCTTCTGGCCCTTGGAGTCGGTGGCGGCGTCGGCGTAGATGCCGTACCCGCTGGAGACCGGGAACGGGGTGCCGACATAGGAGAAGGCGGTGAAGTCGTAGTTGCCGGGGATGATGTACTTGGTGAAGAAGTCATCGCTCGGCACCGCCTGCAGGGTCACCTTGATCCCGAGCTGGCCGAGCATGTTCTGCAGCAGTTCGCCCTCGGACTTGGTGAGTTGCCGCCCCGACGGCATGACGAAGCGCAGCGCCAGCGGCTTGCCGTTCTTCATCCGGGTCTGGCCGTTGAGCTTCCAGCCGGCCGTGTCGAGGGCCAGCTTGGCCTTCTCCAGGTCGTAGACGCCGAGCGGGCCGGCGTTGTCCTGGTAGCCCTCCTGGGTGTTCATGAAGAAGTGGTTGTTCAGCGGCGTCACAGGCCAGTCGAGGCCCTGCAGGTCGGACTGGGTGATCGCGTCGCGGTTGATGCCCATCGCGAGGGCCTGGCGCACGCTGGTGTCGGAGAGCGCGGGGCTGGACCCGTTGACCGTGATATGCCGGAAGTCTGGCCCGGCCGCCTGCCGGACGATCGCGCCCTGGGCGCCCTTGGCCCTGGCGTAGTCGGGGGCGGAGGGACCGACGTCGAAGGTGTCGAGTTCGCCGTTGGTGAAGGCGCCGACCAGGGAGTCGCTCTCCATCGAGCGGAAGATGATCCGGTCGAGTTTGGCCCTGTCGCCCCACCATCGGTCGTCTCTGACGAGGGTGATGGTCTTGGCCGTCTGGTCGAAGTCCTTGAACGTGAAGGGTCCGGCGGTCACCGGGATCTTGTTCAGCCAGGTGGTGTTGAACGCCTCGGGCGTACCGTTGGTGGCCTTGGGGTAGAGCGGCGAGAACAGCGCCTGCCAGTCGCCGAAGTCGTTCTTGAAGGTGATGACGACCTCGTAGGCGTCCTTGCCTTTGGCGACGCGCTCGATGTCCTGGTAGCCGGTGGTGGAGGCGGTCCGGAAGTCGGCGTTCGCGCCGTTCATCGCCTTCCACTGGGCCTCGTAGTCGGCCCAGGTGATCGGCGTGCCGTTGGACCACTTGGCGCTGGGGTTGAGGTGCAGAGTGACGACCTGCTTGGGGTCGGTCCCGGTGACCTTCCCGTCGACGAGGTAGTCGGGGTTGACGAAGATCTCGGCCTTCTCGTTGGACTTGAACGGCATGGGCATGACCGCGTCGATCACCTTCTTCACCATCGCGGAGTTGCCGTCGACGTGGTTCATGTTCCACTGGGTGGGGAACTCGTTCAGCCCCCAGCGCAGCGTGCCGCCGTCCTTCACCGCGGCGCGCGGCCGGGGGTTCACATCGAAGGCCTTCATGGTCTGGGGCGGCCCGGCGGTCTCGCCGCCGCGCTCGTCGCCCGGGCCGCCGCCTCCGCAGCCCGCCAGAGCCAGCGAACCGGCCACGGCCAGAACCATGGCAAGCCGGGTAGATCTCAAAGTTCCTCCTAGACGACGTCGAGCTTCTCGGCGTAGTGGCATGCCGCGCCGTGATCGGGGCCGAGCCTGCGCACCTGCGGCTCGATCTCCACGCACACGGCGCGGTCGCTCTCGGTGAGGGTCCTGAACTTGGGGCAGCGGGTGCGGAACCGGCAGCCGGAGGGCGGGTTGGCCGGGCTGGGCAGGTCACCTTCGAGCAGGATGCGCCGCCGGGAGCGTTCGCGTACCGGGTCCGGCAGCGGGACGGCCGACAGCAACGCCTGCGTGTAGGGGTGCATGGGGGCGTCGTAGACCGCGTCGACCTGCCCGATCTCGGCGATCCTGCCGAGGTACATCACCGCGACCCGGTCGGCGATGTGCCTGACCACGGCCAGGTCGTGCCCGACGAACAGGTAGGACAGGCCCAGCCGCCGTTTCAGGTCCGCCAGCAGGTTGAGCACCCCGGCCTGGATCGACACGTCCAGCGCGGAGACCGGCTCGTCGAGCACCAGGAACCGGGGTTCGAGGGCCAGCGCCCTGGCGATGCCGACGCGCTGGCGCTGCCCGCCGGAGAAGTCCTGCGGGTAGCGGGCGGCGTGCGCGGTTTCGAGGCCGACCAGGGCGAGCAGTTCGCGCACGCGCGGCCCGACGTCGTTGCGGCCGTGGGTGCGCAGCGGCTCGGCGAGGATGTCGTAGACGGTCATCCTGGGGTCGAGCGAGGCCAGCGGGTCCTGGAAGACCACCTGCATGTCGCGCCGTACGGCCATGCGCTGCCGCCCGGTGAGCCGCCCGGCCTCCCGCCCGAGCACCTCGATCACGCCCGCCTGCGGCTTGGCCAGCTCCAGGATCTCCATCAGTGTGGTCGTCTTGCCGCACCCCGACTCCCCCACCAGCCCGAGCGTCTCGCCCTCGCGCACGTCGAAGTCGATCCCGTCGACGGCGAACACGGTGCCGACCCGGCGCCTGAACACCGCCCCCTTCATGAGCGGGTAGTGCTTGACCAGCCCGGTGACGGCCAGGATCCGCTCCCGCTCCTGCCGGGCCCGCCGCGCGACGGGCTCGGGCGCCGGGGGCGCGGCGGCGTGCCTGCCCTGGACCCCCTCCGTCACGTCGTACACCTCGGCGGGCGTCAGGTCCTCCCTGCTGATCTCCTCCGCGCGGATGCAGGCGGCCAGGTGCTCGACCCCGTCCACGGGGACCAGCGGCGGCTCGGCGTCAACGCACGCCTCGATCGCCATCGGGCACCGCGGCTCGAAGGGGCATCCGGGCGGCAGCGCCGCGGGCGACGGCGGCGTCCCCTCGATCGGCACCAACGACCGCCCACCCCCGGCGTCCAACCGGGGCACCGACCCGAGCAACCCCATCGTGTACGGCATGCGCGGGCGGTAGTAGATGTCGTCGACGTCCCCCACCTCGACCGGCCGCCCCGCGTACATCACCAGCACCCGGTCGACGAACCCGGCGACCACCCCCAGATCGTGGGTGATCATCACGATGGCCGCCCCGGTCTCCCGCTGCGCCTTCTTCAGCACGTCGAGGACCTGGGCCTGGATGGTGACGTCGAGCGCGGTCGTCGGCTCGTCGCAGATGATCACGTCGGGGTCGTTGGCGATGGCCATCGCGATCATCGCGCGCTGCCGCATGCCGCCGGAGAACTCGTGTGGAAAGGCCCTGGCGCGCTCGCCGGGATTGGGGATGCCCACCAGGTCGAGCAGTTCGACGGCCTTGATGTCGGCCCGCTCCTTGCTCAGCCTCTGGTGTACGCGGACCGCCTCGGCGATCTGGTCGCCGACCCGGTAGACGGGGGTCAGCGCGGACAGCGGGTCCTGGAACACCATCGAGATCGTCTTGCCGCGGACGGCGGTGAGCGTCCGCTCCGGCGCGCCGATCAGCTCGCGGCCGTGCAGGCGCACCGAGCCGGTGACGCGGGCGTGCGGGGGCAGCAGGCCCATCACGGCCTGGGCGGTGACCGACTTGCCGGAGCCGGACTCGCCCACGATGCCGAGCACCTCGCCCGCGGCCACCTCGTAGCCGACGCCGCGGACGGCGTGCACGTCTCCGAAGCGCACGTGGAGGTCGGTGACCCGCAGGACCGTCATGAGCTCCTCTTCGAGGCGGGGTCGAACGCGTCGCGCAGCGCGTCGCCGACCAGGTTGACCGCGAGCACGGTGACGATCAACAGCCCCGCACTGAACCAGAACGTCCAGGGCGCGTAGATCGCGGTCTTGGCGCCGTCGGCGATCAGGCTGCCGAGGGACACGTCGGGCGGCTGGATGCCGAACCCGAAGTAGGACAGCGAGGTCTCGGTGAGGATCGCGGCGCTGACGCTCAGCGTCGCGTCGACGACCAGCAGCGAGGACATGTTCGGGATGATGTGCCGAAAGATGATTTTCATGGGGGTGACCCCCATGAACCTGGCCGCGTGGACGAACTCCCGCTCCTTCAGCGAGATCGTCATGCTCCTGACCACCTTGGAGGTGACCATCCACAGGAACAGCGCGAGCATCAGCACGAACAGCAGCCACTGCCCCTCCGCGAACAGCGGCGACATGATCGCCAGGATGAGGAACGCCGGAAGCACCAGGAGCAGGTCGGTGACCCACATCAGGGTCCGGTCGGTCCAGCCGAGGAAGTAGCCGGCGAAGGCGCCGACGGTCGCGGCCAGCGTGGTGCCGATCAGCGCGGCCAGCAGGCCGACGATCAGCGACTTCTGCATGCCGCGCAGGGTGACGGCGTACACGTCGGCGCCGGTCTGCAGGGTGCCCCACCAGTGGGTGGCCGACGGCGGGCTCAGGAACGCGGTGAAGTCCTTGTCGGTGTAGGCCCAGGCGCCGAACAGCGGGCCGGCGAAGGCCAGCAGGAACATCAGCGCCAGCAGCGCGAAGCCGATCCGGCCCTGCGTGGAGCGGAAGAACCGTCCCGCGACGACCCGCATCCGGGAGGGCGCCTTGATCCTGCCGATGTCGTCGCGCTGCTCGGCGAACTCCTCCTCGGCGATGCTCACGCGGCCTCAGCCCATCCGGACGCGGGGGTCGAGCACGGCGTGCAGGACGTCGGAGGCGAGCGCGGCCAGCAGGACGGAGAAGGCGGCCAGGCAGCTGATCGCGGCGACCGTGTTCACGTCGTTGGTGAAGATGGAGTTCACCAGTTGCTCGCCCAGGCCGTGCCAGCCGAAGATCTTCTCGGTGAAGGTGGCCCCGGTGATCAGCGTGCCGAAGCTGAAGGCGAAGTAGGTGACGGCCGGGATGAGCGCGGTGCGCAACGCGTGCTTGACCAGCGCGGCCCGGCGGCTCAGCCCCTTGGCCATCGCGGTGCGGATGAAGTCGGCGCCGAGCACGTCGAGCATCATGTTGCGCTGGTAGCGGCTGTAGACGGCGATCAGCCCGAGCGACAGCGAGAGCGTGGGCAGCACGAGATGCTGGACCCGGTCGACGAACTGGGCGCCGAGGCCGCCCTGCAGGCCGTCGCTGTACTCCCCGCTGACCAGGAAGATCTTGGCGCCGACCAGGTCGTTGAACCAGACGGCGGCGATGATGAGCATGTTGGCCAGCACGACGGTCGGGATCGCCAGGACGACGAACGAGCCGATGGTCGACAGCCGGTCGAAGACTCCGTACTGCTTGACCGCGGCGTAGGCGCCGATCAGCACCCCGGTGACGCTGCCGAAGATCAGGCCGAGCGTGACCAGGCGCAGGCTCACCCCCGCCCGCCGCCTCAGGTCCTCGTTGACCGAGTCGCCGGTGACGGTCAGGCCGAAGTCGCCGTGCAGGACGCCGCGCGCCCAGGTCAGGTAGCGCTCGAACAGCGGCGTCTCGGTGTTGAGGTTGAGCTCGTCGAGCCGGGCGTCGATGACGGCGGGCGGCAGCGGCGGGTTGCGCCCCTCGTAGTTGGATCGGGGGTCGAGCGCGCTGGCGGCCAGCATGTAGGCCAGGCTGGTGGCGACGACGACGAGCACCAGGTAGTTGATCAGCCTGCGGACCAGGAACCCCGCCATCGTCCCCCTTTCCGGCGCCGCGCTGACTGTAGCCATATTGCTACACCATGTAACCGTCGTATCGCACGGAAGTGCCAAGAGGGGGGCGGAGTTGTCCCCGTTTTAGCGCCCGGAAAGCTCCTCGACGGCCGCCCTGACGTCGTCGCTGGTGATGGTGGTCAGCTCGGTGGAGCTGGCCGCGTTGCCCAGCGCGGCGAGCCGTACGTCGCGGCGCATGGCGGCGCGCTCGAACAGCGACCTGGCGAACCTGCCGTTGCCGAGGCCGTCGATCAGCCGCTCGGCGCAGACCCACTCGAAGACCTCGGCGAGGTCGCGGCGGGCGTCGTCGTCGAAGTGGTCGCCGGAGTTCTCGGCCAGCAGGACGGCGATCTCGGCCAGCTCGGCCGGGGAGTAGCTGGGGAACTTGACCCGCTGGTTGAACCGGCTGGCCAGCCCCGGGTTGGTGGCGAGGAACTGGTCCATCTCGCGCTCGTACCCGGCCAGTACGAGGACGAGCCGGTCGCGGTCGTCCTCGGCCCGCTTGAGCAGTGTCTGCACGGCCTCGGCGCCGAACGCGTCGCCGCCCTGGTATCCCGGGTTGGCCAGGCTGTAGGCCTCGTCGATGAACAGCACGCCGCCGAGCGCCCGGTCGACCAGCTCGTTGGTCTTGATCGCGGTCGCGCCCAGGTGCTGGCCGACCAGGTCGGCACGCTGGCCCTCGACCACGTCGGGCCTGGCCAGCAGGCCGAGCGCGGCGAAGATGCGGCCGAGGATCCTGGCCACGGTGGTCTTGCCCGTGCCCGGCGGCCCGGCGAAGACGAAGTGCCGCATCTGCGGCGGCGTCGGCAGCCCCCGCTCCTGGCGCATCCGGGCCACCTGGAGCTGCGCGGCGATCGCGTGCACCTGCCGTTTGACCGGTTCGAGCCCGGCCATGCGGTCCAGGTCGGCCAGCGCCTCCTCCAGCGTGGGCGTCGCCTGGTAGCCGCGGAAGCGGGCGGTCAGCTCGTTGAAGGCCTTGGTGACGTCCGCGGTCGTGGTGGTGACCAGGTCCTTGGTGGTGGGGGTGCCGCCCGCGCCGACCACGCGCACGTCGCGGGCCTGCGCGGCGGCCTCGACCAGGCTGCGCGCGAACCTGGCGTTGCCGAGCTCGTCGACCAGGGCGCGCCGCTGGACGTCCTCCAGCAGGCCGAGCAGCGCCGACCTGGTGTCGGCGGCCATCTGGTCGCCGCGGCGCTCCTGCAGCAGGTCGGTGATGTCGGCCAGTTCGGCGGGCGAGTAGCTGGGGAAGCGCACCCGGGTGGCGAACCTGCTGGACAGGCCGGGGTTCGAGGCGAGGAAGGAGGTCATCTCCTGCTCGTAGCCGGCCAGGATGATGATCAGCCGGTCGCGGTCGTCCTCGGCCCGCTTCAGCAGCGTCTGCACGGCCTCGGCGCCGAACCGGTCGGGCTGGCCGTCGCCGGAGTTGACCAGGCCGTAGGCCTCGTCGATGAACAGCACGCCGCCGAGCGCCCGGTCGACCAGCTCGTTGGTCTTGATCGCGGTCGCGCCGAGGAACTCCCCCACCAGGTCGGCGCGCTGCGCTTCGACGACGTAGGGGGTGTCAAGCAGCCCGAAGGCATAGAAGATCTTCGCGACGGTGCGCGCGACGCTGGTCTTGCCGGTGCCGGGCGGGCCGGTGAAGACGAAGTGCCTGGTGGGCCTGGCCGCGGTGTAGCCGGCCTCGGCGCGCAGCCGGGAGGCCTCGATGGAGGCGGCGATCGAGCGCACCTGCTCCTTGACCGGCGCCAGGCCGATCATGCTCTCCAGCTCGGCCAGCGCGTCCTCGACGGAGATCGGCGGCGGCGCGGTGGCCTTCTCGGGGGTGGCGGCGAGCGGGTGGCCCTCGCGCACCCTGACCCTGACCTGCTCCTCCTCCGACAGTCGGGCCCTGGCCCTGCGGGCCTGCACGAAGCGGTAGACGAGGACGGCGCCCGCGGTGCCGTACGCGGCCCAGACCGCGATGCCGCCGCCTACCGACGACAGGGCGGCCGCCAGGGCGCCGGCGGGGAGCAGGGCCATCAGGACCGTCAGCCACGGGGCGACCCAGCGGATCAGGTGCGCGGCGGCGGCGACGGGGAGGGCCAGCAGCATGAGCAGGGTGGGCGCGGTCGAGCCCGCCGGGAAGAGCCGGACGAAGGGGATCAGCGCCGCCGCCCACGCGGCCAGCACGAGCGCGGTCGCGGCGGCGCGTGGGAAGCGCAGGGCCAGCGCGGTGAAGCCGAGCAGGACGACGGTGATCAGGAACGTCTGGATCAGGTCCCAGCCGAGGGCCGCGCCCACGCCGACGGTGCCGACGAGGAGGACGACGTAGACCGCCTTGCGCACGGCGGGGTGCAGGTGGAAATAACGCAGTCGTACCTGTTCAAACAGATCCCGTGCCGCGGCCCGCCCCGCCGCCCGGGTCCTGTCGGAGTCCCGCATCACGCCTCCCCGGTTCGACCCCGGTTATACCGCACCGGGACGACGATTGGGCGTCCGTGACACGCCTACCGCCCCCGCGTGAATGCGGCGATGTGCCGGCCGAGTTCGTGGCCCGCGTCCTCCTGCAGGAAGTGGCCCGCGCCGCCGATCACCGGATGGGCCCGTCCGGCGGCGCCTTTCATGACCTTCATCAGCACCGGGGCCATGCCGCCGGTGATGGGGTCGCCGTCGGAGAAGGCGACGAGGAAGGGGCGGTCGAGCGTGGTCAGAACCTGCCAGGCCATGCGGTTGGCGGGCGCCGCCGGGTCCTCCGGGGTGGTCGGGACGAGGCCGGGCAGGGCACGCGGGCCCGCCTTGTGGTTCTCGCCGGGGAAGGGCGCGTCGTAGGCGGCCCGGACCGGCTCCGGCAGCGTGGTACGGCAGCCGGCCTGGACGAACCGGGCGATGTCCAGCTCGGGCGCCTTCTCGACGGATTCCCTGAACCGGTGCCACGGCTCGGGCAGGGGAATGTCACCCGTCGGCAATCCCGTGTTGGCGGCGACGATACGGGCGAACCGCTCGGGATGCTCGGCGGCGAGCCTGAGCCCGATGAGGCCGCCCCAGTCCTGGCCCACGACGGTGATCCGGTCCAGGCCGAGGGCGTCGAACGCCAGCGCGCGGGTCCACTCCACGTGCCGGGCGTAGGTGTGGTCGGCGACCAGTTCGGGCTTGTCGGAGCGCCCGAACCCGACCAGGTCCACGGCGATCGCCCGCAGCCCGGCGGCGGCGAGCTCCCTCATGACGTGGCGGTACAGGAAGGACCAGGTCGGCTCGCCGTGCAGCAGCAGCACGGGCTCCGCCGCCGGGTGCCCCGCCTCGACGTACGCCATGCGGAGCGTGCCGCCCTCGCCGTCCGGCACGTCGGCGTATCGCGGCTGGTAAGGGAAGTCGGGCAGGTCTGCGAAACGCTCTTCGGGAGTGCGGAGGGTGCGCATAGCACAGGAATCTACGTCGAGAACGCGCTCAGCGCCGCTGATGCCGGCCGGGGAACTCGCCGACCAGGATCTCCTTCGGGGTCACGCGCAGGACGTCGGAGTCCGGATCGGCCAGGGCGATACCGCGCACCTCCACCCAGAAGCGGCGTTGCAGCGGTTCGGTGGCGAAGACGGCGACTCTGGGCTCGCGTTCGGCGGCGTCCCACGCCTCGGCCTCGGCGATCAGCCGCAGTTCGCCCGCCGAGCTGACCGAGACCACCGCGCCGACCGCCATCGCCCTCGGCCCGAGCTCGTCGGCGCAGGACAGGACCACGCCGCGGGCGTAGGTGAAGGTCCGCCGCACCTCGCTGCTCAGCGTCACCGACTCGCGCGCGTCGCCGGGCAGGCGCCGGCCGCAGCCGTCGCACATGATCAGCGAGGCCCGCCAGGGTCCGGGCGCCCCCCGCCACCACGCCCGCCCGGCGCGCAGCAGGAACACCGGCACCACCCCCGCCAGCCCGCCGAACGCCACCCACCAGCCCCAGGCCGCCACCTCTCCCGCACCGGGAATCGCCCCCACCGCCCCCGCGCCCGCGGCGGCCACCCCCGCCGTCACGACCAGCACGAGCCCCGCCAGCAGCCACCGGTCCCCGCGCGCCGCCCCGCGCCCCCCGAGCCCGCCGCGCCGACGGGCGTGCATCAACAGGTACGGCACCGCCAGCGTCACCGCAGCCGTCCGCGGATCCACGACGATCACCACGACCACCAGTACGACCAGCGCCGACCACGCCCTGCCGAGAACCAGCCAGAGGGTGACCAGGATGTCCCGCCTGGCGGTCCGCTCGCCGTAGGCCCGGTTGAACTGCGCGAGCGCGGCCACCGGGCGCCCCCGCCAGGCGCCCGCGAGCGTCCGCACCACGATGAGCGCGGGCCCGTTGAGCAGCACGATCCCCGCGGGCCCCGCCCAGCGGGGATCGACCCCGTACGGCAGGCCGCCCGGCCCGGTCATCGGGATCGTCAGGCAGGCGGCGTAGGCGAGCACGGCGGTCGCCGCCGTGACCACCGAGACGCCGAACCACGGATCCCGCCTGAGCATGGCGGACGCGAGCCCCCAGTCCCCCACCCGCCGCCCCTGCGCGACCGTCAGCCCGGCGATCACCGCCAGCACCGCGCCGCCGCCCCACGGCAGCCACCCCGGCGCGCCTCCTCCGCTCCCGGCGATCAGCACGGCCAGGGCGGCGAGGACGGCCAGCGCCAGGACGATGCGGATCTGGCGGGACCAGACCTCCAGGGCGCGGCGGGCGCGGCCGGTCTCGCGGGGGTCCACCGGCCAGGCGGGGTCGTGGTGGGCGCGGGGGCGTTCCCAGCGCAGCAGGGTCAGGCCGAGGTTCACCCGGGCCGCCGGGTGGTCGTCCTCCCTGCGCAACGCGGTGCGGTAGGCGGTCTCGGCTCTGGCGTGCTCGCCGCGCAGCAGGGCGAGGTCGCCGGCCAGGACGTGCGGGTCGGCCTCCTCGGGGGCGTACCGTCCGGCGAGGGCGGCCTGGGCGGAGGCGTCGCGCCAGCGGCCGGGGACGCGTTTCAGGGCGCCGCCGAGGCGGAGGCGGGCGTGCCAGGAGCCGGGCGCCAGCCGTACCGCGGATTCGGCGGCGGTGACGGCGTCGGTGTCGCGGCCGAGGCGTTCGAGCGCCATGCTGAGCATGCGGTGCGCCCACTGGCTGGAGGGTTCCAGGTCGGCGGCGGCCTGGGCGGATTCGAGGGCGGCCTCGGGGTGGCCGCGGTTGAGCTGGGCGACGGCGAGGGCGCACCATTCCCGGTGGTCGCGGGGTTGTTCGCCCTCGTTGCCCACGCCTTCCTCCCCCGCCGGACAGCCGTGTTCTCCCTGCTCATGATCAGCGGATAGATGAAACTTGCATAGATCGGGACATAGGGCTGTATCTCTCTAGAGAGGTAGGGGGCGGATCGGGATCACCCGATACGGGTGTCCCACGTGCCGGACTTCGCCTAAGCTGCCACGCATGTTCGTGTGGGCTCGCGCCGGCGGTGTACGGCGAGGACACGGGAAGCGCGGCACGGCGCCGAAGTAGGAGGACCCGTGACCCTTCTCGACCTCGCGCCCGTGCTGCGGCGTGCCACGACGGAGCGCCGCGCCAGCCGGTGGTCCGTGCTCGTGCTGCTCTGCCTCAGCCTGCTGCTCATCACCGTCGACGCGACCGTCCTGCACGTCGCGGTGCCAGCGCTGACCGCGGCGCTGGAGCCGTCCGCCGTCGAGCTGCTCTGGATCATCGACGTCTACTCCCTGGTCGTGGCGCCGCTGCTGATCATGTTCGGCACGCTCGGCGACCGCTTCGGGCGTAAACGGCTGGTGCTGGCGGGGTTCGTCATCTTCGGGGTGGCCTCGGCCGGGGCCACCATGGCGCCGACGCCACTGACACTGATCATGGCCAGGGCGCTGCTCGGCGTCGGCGGCGCCATGATCATGCCGGCCACGCTCTCCATCCTCAGGCAGGTCTTCACCGACCGGCGCGAGCGGGCGATCGCCCTGGGCGTCTGGAGCGCCGTCGCGGCGGCCGGAGCCGCGGTGGGGCCGCTCGTCGGCGGGCTGCTCGTCGAGCACTTCTGGTGGGGCGCGGTCTTCCTGATCAACGTGCCGATCCTGATCGTGCTGCTGCCGCTCGCCGCGCGCCTGCTGCCCGAGTCGCGCGGGCTGCGGCGACCCTGGGACGCGCTGAGCGCGGCGCTGTCCGTGCTCGGCATCCTGGCGCTCGCCTTCGGCCTGAAGGAGGCCGGTTCGGGGCACATGCTCCCGCTGCCTGCGGCGGTGGGCGTGCTGCTGGCCGGGGCGGGGCTGCTGGTCTGGTTCGTGCGCAGGCAGCGGCGGCTGACCGCGCCGCTGCTCGACGTCGGGCTGTTCCGGAGCCGGGCGTTCTCCACCGGGGTGGCCGGGGTGCTGTTCGGCGTGTTCGCGCTGGTGGGCCTGCAGCTCATGCTCGCCCAGTATCTCCAGCTCGTGCTCGGCGACAGCCCGCTGCGCGCCGCGCTCCGGATGCTGCCGCTGGTGCTGTCGGCCATCGGCGGCGGGCTGGCGGCCGCGTACGTGCTCGGCAGGTTCGGCATGCGGGCGACGATGAGCGGCGGGCTCGCCCTGGTCGCGCTCTCGCTGACGCCGACGCTGGGCTGGGGCGTGGAGCGGCACCCCGTGATGCTGGCGGTCTGCTTCGTCGGCATCGGCTTCGGGCTCCAGGTGGCGCTGCTCGCCGCCTCCGACACGATCATGTCCTCGGTGCCCGAGTCGAGGGCGGGCGGCGCCGCCGCGATCGAGGAGACCGCCTACGAGCTGGGCGCCGGTCTCGGGGTCGCGGTCCTCGGCACGATCACCACCATCGTCTACGCCCCGTCGGTGGCCGCCGTGCCCGGCGTCCCCGCGGGGGCGATGGACCAGGCCAGGCAGTCGCTCGCGGCCGCCGCGCACGTCGCCGACCAGGTCGGCGGCCCGGCGGGCGCCACGCTGCTGCACACCGCCAGATGGGCCTTCGTGGACGCGCTGCACGTCACGATCATCGTGAGCGTGCTCCTGCTCGCCCTGACGGCCACGGCCGTCGCCCTCCTGCTTCGCCGGGACCGAGGTTTGGAATGCCCCGATCAGGTCAGAGAAATACCGTGAGACGGACCCTCCACGATCTCGCCGCGCTCGCCGCCCGGTTAGGGATCGGCGGCATCATCTTCGCCAACGGCTGGCACAAGCTCGAAGCCGGGCTGACCATCACCGGCGGCCAGTTCGCCCGGCAGGGCGCGCCCGCACCCGGCGCGTGGGCGGCCGTGACCATGCTGACCGAGCTGATCGGCGGCGCGCTCCTGGTGGCGGGGCTCGCGGTGCCCGCCATGGGGCTGATCCTGTTCGCCGAGACGCTGGCCGTGTTCCTGGTGGCCAGGCCGCTCAACCCGATCGACACCAACCTCGTCGTCGCGCTCGGCGCGGCCGCCGTGCTGCTCGCGGTGGTCGGCGCGGGCCGTATCTCGGTCGACCACCTGGTGGTCATCAGGCGCAGGGACGCCGAGGCGGCCGGCGAGTTCGCCGCCGACAACGAGGCCGACGCGGTCATCGCCTCGCTCCGCGAGCCCGACGACCAGCGCCTGGAGGTGGAGGCCCCGCCCGCGCCCGCCCCTGAGCAGGACGAGGACCGCGACCGTACGGCCCCGCACCCGATCCCCGTTCCCCCGGAGGGCGACCTGCTGGTGGCCGGCGAGAAGAAAGAGGTCAAGACTGGTCGAGGACGGGCTCGGAAGGCTCAGGAACCGGCCGACGACGCCCCATCCTGATCATCCCCTGGGTCAGCGCGATGGCGGCCAGGATCACGACCGCCCCCACCGGCTGGTTCCAGGTGAGCCGCTCGCCCAGCACGATCAGCCCGGACACGGTGGCGAACACCGGCAGCAGGTAGGTCACCGTGGAGGCCGTCGTCACCCCCGCGAGCACCTGCACCCGGTAGAGGAGCAGGTAGGCCGCGCCGGTGCCGAACCCGCCCAGCGCCAGCATCGCCCACCAGACCTCGGCGGGCGCCGCGAAGTTCACCAGCGGCACCCCGGCCAGCAGGGTGATCACGGCCAGTTGGCCGGTGCCGCTGAGCAACTGGGCGGTGGCGAGCACCGCCGGGGCCTCCTTGCGGCGGCCGGTGACGAACCGGCCCAGGTAGGCTCCGCCGACGCCGTAGCAGAGGGCGGCGGCGAAGCAGGCCATGCTGCCGCCGAGCCGGCCGCCGTCCAGGGGCTGCCAGACGCCGAGCACGACCATGACGCCCGCGAAGCCGAGGCCGAGGCCGGTCACCCGGCTCGCCGTGGGCTTCTCCGAGCGCAGCAGGAGGGTGAAGGCGAGGGTGCAGAGGGGGGTGGTGGCGTTCCAGATGGCGGCGACGACCGAGGAGACGTACTGCTCGCCGTACGCGAAGAGGGTGAAGGGGAGGGTGGTGAGCACCACGGAGGCGACCTGGAAGTGGCCCCACAGGCGGGGGTCGCGCGGCAGCGCGCGGCGGGTGGCCGCGAGGGCGAGCAGGAGGACGGCGGTGCCGATCAGCATCCGGCCGAAGGACACCTGGAGGGGGTGCAGCGCCTCCACCGCGACCTTGATGAAGAAGAAACTGTTGCCCCAGATCAGGGCCAGCAGGACGTAGGCGGGCAGCCATTGGCCCGCCTTGGTGCTCGTGGCGTTCACGAGGTCAGGAGCGTAGCCGCCAGTCGCTCGTGTCCCGTAGGGATATTTCCCTATTTTCCGCCATCGGCGATGGCGGCGGCCCTGGCGCAGGCGCCATGGGGGTCGTCGTGCCGGTGGCCGACGAGTTGCCGCAGCATCTCGCGGAAGCGTTCCCGGTCGGCTCCCTGCAGCGGGGCGAGCAGTCGCTCGTCCACCTGGGCGACCCGTTCTGTGGCGTCCAGCAGCCTCGCCCGGCCCTCCTCGGTGGCCACGATGAGCCTGTTGCGCCGGTCGGCGGGGTCGGGGACGCGCTCGACGAGGCCCGCCTTCACCAGTTCGTCGACCAGGTAGACCATCACCGTGCGGTCGAGGCCCAGGATCTTGGACATCTCCAGTTGGTTGCGGGCGCAGCCGGACACCGCGGCCTGCACGACCATGTAGCCCCGCTGCGAAGCGGGGAAATCCTCCAGGGCCCGCTGGGACTCCGTGACGTGCGCGTGGAACACCTGACCGATCAACCAGGAGAAGTTCGACTCGAAGCCCGCCGGCAGCCCATCCATGGCGTCACTCTACTGCGCTTGACAAGCAAGATGCTGAGCAGACAATCTGTATTACAGATTATCTGCCCAACAGATGGAAGGATTCCCTCATGCCCAGGCTTCTGCACATCGACGCGTCCGCCGTGCCCACGGGCTCCGTGTCCAGGGAGGTCGCCGCCACCTTCGTCGGCGCGTGGAGCGGGCCGGTCACCCACCGCGACCTCGGGGCGCGGCCCGTGCCGCACCTGACCGGGGCCGGGATCGCGGCCAGGTTCTCGCCCGGCCACGAGTGGACCGCCGAGCAGGCGACCGCGGCGTTCCTGCAGGACGCGCTGATCGGCGAGCTGCTGGCGGCGGAGGCGTACCTGTTCGCGGTGCCGATGTACAACTTCGGGGCGCCCTCGACGTTCAAGGCGTGGCTGGACCAGATCCTGGTCCCCGGGCGGGTCTCCGGGATGCGGCCGGAGGACAGCGCGGTGGCCGGGCGGCCGGCGACGCTGGTCAGCGTGCGCGGGGGCGGCTACGGTCCCGGTACGCCCAAGGAGGGGTGGGACTTCGCGGAGCCGTACCTGCGCAAGATCCTGACCGAGGTGCTGGGGCTGGAGCTGCAGGTGATCACGGCGGAGCTGACGCTGGCGGACACGACGCCGGGCATGGAGGGGTTGCGCGAGGCGGCGGCGGTCTCGCGGGCCGCGGCGCACGAGGCCGCCCGCGAGCGGGCTCAGCGCCTCACTCCGCAACCGGCGTGAGCCGCGCCCGCGCCTTCACATCGACCGGCCAGGCTAGGCCAGGAGGTCCGTCATGGCGCCGATGAGGATCTGCTCGACGCCCACGGTGGAGGTTCCCCGCGGGCGGCCGAGGAACTTGCCGACATGGCCGTACACCGTCATCGATCCCCCGGCGATGCCCGGCTGGTCGGGGGACCAGCCGCAGGCGTAGTGGCCGGCGCCGCCGCCGTTGACGAGCTCGTCGCTGGGGATGTACGCGGGCACCTCGTTCGCGTAGCCGTTGACCCAGACGCCGTTCGAGCCGCCGTGGCGGGCGCGGAAGTACACGGCGTAGCCCGAGGCCGGTTCGCCGCCGATGAAGGCGATCCGGAGCGCGGGGTCGCCGTCGAACCGCCAGACCTGGAGCGGAAGCGGGACGGTGGTGTCGAAGACGCGCTTGTCGAGCTGCTCGATCATCACCTCCGCGTGGCGGCGGTAGTAGCCGACCCCGTGGTTCCTCTGGCGCTCGATGTAGGCGGCCCGGGCGTCCGCCAGACCTTGGGGCGTGGTGGCGACGTCGAGAGGAAGCGTGACCTCGCGGTAGGCGCCGCGAAGCCGGCCGCTGACAGGGCGGCCGGGGGTCTCAACGGCGTTGGCCACGCTGACACCGAGTTCCCTGCCCACCATGTCGCGCAGAGGTCGGCCGCGGGTCCCGGTCGGGCCCTGGTCGCCGGCCGCGCCGAGCACGAACTGGGCGAACGCGCCGGTCGAGCCCTCGATCACGTCCACGGCCTCGCCCGGGTAGTCGGGGTCGAAGGTGGTCTGGGAGCCGGAGGCCACCGGGTGACAGCCGTACCCGAACAGGACGGCCAGCGGGGCGCCCTGGAGGCTTCTCGCCACCAGTACCGGGACGTCGTGCTCGATGTAGGACAGGCCCTCGCGGTTGTGCGAGAAGTCCGCGCGGGCCAGGTGGTGGTGGAGGGTGCACGGGGTGCGGGGGGCGTTCAGGGTGTCGTGGACCAGTTGGACGATCGCGGAGACCAGCCAGGAGCTGTAGGCGTACACCGGCTGCATCAGCTCGGGGGTGAGGTTGTAGGCGATGTAGGGGACGAGCGTGTCCACGAGGACGGGGCCGTTGTGGGTGTGCGTGGCGCACAGCGCGAAGGCCGCCCGGTCGACGCCGAAGGCTTCCACGTCCCGGCGGATGGCCTGGTTCATCGAGCGGGCGAACGCCAGCACATCGGCGGTGACCAGGACGTGAGGCTGACCGTTGTCCCAATAGATCGTGCAGCGCGCCCAGAGCGGTTTGTACGTGCCGGTCGCCACGCGGGGTGAATCGACCGCGTATCCGGCGAGATATGCGCCGACTTTCGGGGTGATGTCAATCTTTCCGAAGGACACGGCGAATTCGCCGGGGGCTTGGAGAGGTGATGACGGCAGAATCGGGGCCAGGACGGCAGACGCGGAAACAGCGGAACCGTGCAACAGCAGACGCCGCCGCGAAAGACCGAGCACCGGCAGACCCCCTCGACTAAAGAACAGGCCGCCACAGGGCGGGCGTCACGCGAGAACAGAGCCTTACAGCCTCGGCCGGGAACGGCTGCCGGTAAAGAAAAGAGTGGCGGGGACATTACCCACTCCGGACAGCGACGGGCCCATCGATGTGAAGCGCCCGCACCGGCGATCACGGCCGGCCGGCGGTCAGGAAGGTCAGCGCGTCAGGGGCGAAGCGCTTGTCGGTGAAGGTGCCGCTGTGGCCGCGGCCCGGGTAGACGACGAGCCGGGCGCCGGGGATGCCCTCAACCGTCTGCCCGGCCGACTCCAGCGGGTAGACGAGGTCCTTGCCGCCCTGGATCAGCAGCGTGGCCGCCTGGATGTCCCGCAGCCGGCCGCGCAGGTCGAAGCCGTCCTCGGCGTTGAGCACGGTGACCGCGTCGGTGTGATCCCCGCCACCGCTGTCCGACAGCCAGAGCAGGCCCGCGAGCAGTCGCCGGCCGATCGCCGACTCCGTCACCACCGTGGCCAGCGCGGGGCTCGGCCGCCTGCCCCGCCGCGCACGATCCATGTAGGCGCGCTGGGCCTGCCTGCCGACCGGGCCGAGAGTGCAGGCCGTACCGCCCAGGACGAGGCGGCCGACCAGGGCGGGGTGATCGGCGGCGAGTTGCTGGGCGATGGACCCGCCGGTGGAGACGCCCAGGATGTTCACCGGACCGTCGAACGTCGCCTTGATCGCCTGGGCGTAGACGGCGGCGAGTTCGGCCATCGTCGTGGTCGGCGGCAGTCCCGGCGGGCGGTTGACGACGTACACGGTGAAGCGCTCGGCGAACGGCCGGATCATCCGCATCGTGGACCAGCGCGCCACCCCCGTCGGGTTGGTCGCCCGCGGGGTGAAGAGCAGGACGATCAGCGGCGGCCCCTCACCCGCCTTGAGGTAAGGCAGGCCGTTCATCATGATGTGAGCCCTTCGGTGACCGCGTCGATCAGGCGGTCCATCACCGCCGGATAGATGTCGGCGCCCAGGTGTCCGGCGTGCAGGACGGGCAGCAGGACCGCGCGGAGCACGCCGAGCAGCACCTCGGGGTCGCCCTCCAGCCGGTCGCCGAGGAACCTGAGCAGGTCGGCCGTCGGGCCGCCCGCCGCCATGGCCATCCGCTCGGGGGTGAGCCTGGCGGCGACCGCCTCCATCTCCTCGGGGTGGGACATCAGCCGCCGGTAGAGCGGGTTGGTGTCGAGCTCGGCGACGGTGGCGCGCAGGAAGCGGCGCAGCGCGTCGCGGGTGTCGGTGCCCCGGTTGAGCCCTTCATCGATGACCCGCCGCCTGATCTCCGCGCTCTGCCGGAGGACGGCCTCGAAGTAGAGGTCCTCCTTGGAGGCGAAGAAGGCGTAGAGCGAGGTCTTGGCGATCCCCGCGGGCGCGGTCAGCTCTTCCAGGGATGTCTTGCGCAGGCCCTGGGTGGAGTAGAGGCGGGTCGCCGTGTCGAGCAACTGCTCGGTGATCCGCACCCGTTCCGCCTCGGAGAAGGCCGGTGGCATGCTGTCTCCATATGAACAAATCGGTTTTTTGTTCATAAACCATAGTCGGATTCTAGAGCTCGAAGCGGGCCACCCGGCGGAGTTTGTTCATGGCGTCGAGGGCGGCGACCTTGTAGGACTCCGCCAGGGTCGGGTAGTTGAAGACGGCGTCCACCAGGTAGTCGATGGTGCCGCCGCAGCCCATCACCGCCTGGCCGATGTGCAGGAGTTCGGTGGCGCCGGTGCCGAACACGTGCACGCCCAGCAGCGACCGGTCCTCGGGCGACACGAGCAGCTTCAGCATGCCGTACGTGTCGCCGATGATCTGCCCGCGCGCCAGCTCCCGGTACCGCGAGATCCCCACCTCGAACGGCACGTGCGACCGCGTCAGCGCGTCCTCCGTCTCGCCGATGAAGGAGATCTCCGGAATGGTGTAGATGCCGATCGGCTGCAGATGGTGCAGCCCCCGCAGCGGCTCGTCGCACGCGTGGTGAGCGGCGATTCGCCCCTGCTCCATGGAGGTGGCCGCCAGCGAGGGGAACCCGATGACGTCACCGACCGCGTAGATGTGCGGCACAGCGGTCCGGTACACCTCGTCGACGGAGATCCGGCCCCGGTCGTCCGCGGCCAGACCGGCGGTGTCGAGCCCGAGCCCGTCGGTCATCCCGTGCCGCCCGGCCGAGTACATCACCGTCTCGGCGGGGATCTTCTTCCCGCTCTCCAGCAGCGTGATCGCCCCGCGAGGCCGCCGCTCGACCGCCGCCACGCTCTCCCCGAACCGGAAGGTGACGGCCAGGTCCCGCAGGTGGTACTTCAACGCCTCCACGATCTCCAGATCGCAGAAGTCCAGCATGCGCTCCCGCCGCTCCACCACGGTCACCTTGGTGCCGAGCGCCGCGAACATGGAGGCGTACTCGATGCCGATCACCCCGGCGCCCACCACCACCATCGAGTCCGGCACGGCGGACATGTTGAGGATGCCGTCCGAGTCGATGATCGTCTGCTCGTCGAACTCCACGGACTCGGGCCGAGCGGGCCGGGTCCCCGTGGCGATGATGATCTTCGAGGCGCTGACCTTGACGTCCCGCCCCTGCTCGTCGACCACGGCCACGGTGTGCGGATCCACGAACCTGGCCGACCCGGTCAGCAGCGCCACATGATTGCGCGCGAGCTGACTGCGAATGACGTCGACCTCACGCCCGATCACATGCTGGGTACGAATCCCCAGATCCCCAACGGTGATCTCGTCCTTCACCCGGTAGCTCTGGCCGTACATCTCGCGCTGATTGAGCCCCGTCAGGTAGAGAACGGCCTCGCGCAGGGTCTTGGACGGGATGGTCCCGGTGTTGATGCAGACGCCGCCGATCATGTTCCGGCGCTCGACGACAGCCACCCGCCTCTCCAGCTTGGCCGCTGCAATGGCCGCCTTCTGCCCACCGGGTCCGGAACCTATGACTATCACGTCGAAGTCGGTCACACAGCTCAGTGTGAACGCCACCATCGGCGAGGAGAAGCTCCGGGGGGGCGTTCTTCGGCTACCGCCGGTCGTTATTCCATGTCCTGCCGAAGAGCGAGTTCCCAATCACGGATGCAACGGCGAAGCTCCGGCGTAGCCGCCGGCGAGCGCGAAGCCGAACCGTTCCGTCGCCGCGAGACCGATCCGCGCCACGAGTTCGTGCAAGGGGTCCACAAGCGTCAGGCCGCCCGTACAAGACCTGGGAAGCGCGTCTCCCACGCCTTCCTGACCGCAGCAGGCAGGTACAGGTACGGCCAGATCCGGATCAGGGTCTCCCGGTTGAGATACATGCGGAGGTCGTCCATCCGGGTCGCCTCGCGGATCACACGCTCATACATCAACCCGACATGGCTGCTGTCCGAAAGGTGATAGACGCCCTGTTCGGACCAGTCCAGCCGCATCGGTAGCCGCACGACACCATCGACGGGACCGGTCAACTCGCCGAGGTCGGCGGGCACGAGGTAGACCCGGTGGCTGGTGTAACGGGGCTTGGCATTCACGATTCCCAGTCTGCCCCGCCACGACCGATCTCGCACCCACAGCCGGCAAGCTTGCGACGCCAGGGCTCATCGACATGGCACCTCAAGCGAGGTTCAACCCGTACATCTCGCGCTGGAGCCCACGACGAGTACGTCAAAGTCGGCCACACGCCCAGATTACGGTTAACCGCCATGGGAGTCGACGGCTCGCCCCCATGGTCGCCGGGGCCGGGGCTGCCTAGCGTTTCCGGCATGATCAGCCTGACCGGATTGACCAAACGCTTCGGCGGGCGGCTCGCCGTCGACGACCTGACACTGGACCTGAAACCCGGCAAGGTCACCGGCTTCCTGGGCCCGAACGGGGCGGGAAAGTCAACGACCATGCGCATGATCCTCGGCCTGGACCGCCCGAGCGCGGGCACGGCGCTGGTCGGCGGCGTGCCGTACCACGAGCTCAGGAATCCGCTGCGGACGGTGGGCGCGTTGCTGGACGCGCGCGCGGTGCATCCGGGCCGTGGCGTCCGCGCCCATCTGCTGGCGCTGGCTCGCAGCAACGGGCTGCCCGCGAGCAGGGCGGCGGAGGTGCTGGAGGAGGTCGGCCTCGCGCAGGTGGCGCGCAGGCGGGCGGGCACGCTGTCGCTGGGTATGAGCCAGCGGCTGGGGATCGCGGCGGCGCTGCTGGGCGATCCCGAGGTGCTCATGTTCGACGAGCCGGTGAACGGCCTGGACCCGGACGGCGTGCGCTGGGTGCGCCACCTGATGCGCTCGCTGGCCGCCGAGGGCCGCACGGTGTTCGTCTCCAGCCATCTGATGAGCGAGATGCAGCTCACCGCCGACCACCTGGTGGTGATCGGCAAGGGCCGCCTGCTGGTGGACGCGCCGCTCTCGGAGGTGCTGGCGAGTGGTTCGGTGCTGGTCCGCAGCCCGCACGCGGGCGAGCTCGCGGTACGGCTGCTCGCCACCGGCGTCCGGGTGGAGCGCCGCGGCGAGAACGCCCTGCTCGCCACCGGCACCACGATCGAGCGGATCGGCGACCTGGCCCACGAGGCGGGCATCAGGCTGCACGAGCTCAGCCCGCACGAGGCCTCGCTGGAGCAGGCGTACCAGGAGCTGACCGACGGCAGCGTCGAATACCAGGCGGGGGTCTGAACGATGACGACGATGGCGGCGGAGTGGACGAAGCTCTGGTCGGTGCGCTCGACCTGGTGGTGCCTGCTGAGCGGGGCGGCGCTGCTGATCGTGGGCGCGGTGACGATCGGCGGCGGCACGGCCACGGAGTACCTCCGCGAGGGCGTGCCCGGGATGCGGGTCCCCGTCGGCGAGCAGGTGATCTCGGCGGTGTCGCTGGCCCAGTTCGCGCTGGTCGCGCTCGCGATGCTGACGGTCACCTCGGAGTACGCCTCGGGCGGCATCCGCCAGACGCTGCAGGCGACACCGATCAGGGGCCGCGTACTGGCCGCGAAGGCGCTGGTGGTCGCACCGGTCCTGCTGGTGTACGGCACGCTGTCCGGCACGGTCGCCGCACTGGCCACCTACCTGACGCTGGCCCACCCGCTGTTCGGCGGCCTGGCCCGGCTCTCCCCCGGCGAGCTCGCGCTCGACCTACTGCGCCTGGGCGTGGTGGTGGCGCTGGCGGGCGTCATGACGATCGGGATCGCCGCGGCGGTGCGCAGCGCGGCGGGCACGCTGACGATCGTGTTCATGCTGCTGATGGGCCTGCCGCTGGTCATGGTGATGACCGGTCTGCCGTTCCTGGTAGACCTGTCGATGCGCTTTCCGATGTTCGCGGGTCTGGCGTTCATGGACAGTTCGGTCAACATGACCGGTGGGCCCATGCCGTACGGGCCGCTGGAGGGGTTGACGTGGTTGGTGGGCTGGACGGGAGCGGCGCTGGGCGCGGGCTACGCGGTGTTGCGCGCGAGGGACGCGACGTAAAGCGTGTGCTCGCGGGCATGGCGCTCAGTGTGGCCGAGCTGGTCTTCCTGCTGCTCGCGCCGCTGCTGCGCCGGGGGCCTCGGCGGCGCCTGCGCGATCGGCTGGTCGCCGTGGAGAAGGCGAGGCTCGGCCACGAGGGCGCCGGGCCCGGCGGGTACGCCTTCCTCGCGGTGCGGTGCGCGCTCGGCCTGGTGGGCGGCTACGTGGCGGCCTCGGGCACTTTTGTGGCCGGCTTGTTCCTGGCCGGTGGGGCGGTGCAGGTGCTGGTCGGGGAGTCGGATCCGGTGCCGCTGGAGTTCCCCGGCGTGCAGCTCACGACCAGTAGCGAGGTGCTGGCCCTGACGTGCGCGCTGGTGCTGCTGTCCCTGGTCGCGCTGTGGTGCCTGGCGGTCGGCGCGGCCGAGCGGCTGGTGGCCGCCCGCTTCCTCGGGCCGGGCAGCCAGGAGGTGATGCGCCGGCGCATCGCCGAGCTGACCTCGACCCGTTCGGGCATCGTCAGGGCGGTCGACGACGAGCGGCGGCGGATCGAGCGGGACCTGCACGACGGCGTGCAGCAGCGCGGGGTGGCGCTGGCGATGCTGCTCGGCCGGGCCAGGCACAGCTCGGCGGACGCGCGGGAGCTGGTCGACCAGGCGTACGCGGAGTCGCGGAACCTGCTGGACGAGCTGCGGGACGTGGCGTGGCGGATCTACCCGACCGCGCTGGACGAGCTGGGGCTGCGGGCGGCGCTGGCGGGGGTGGCCGAGCGGTCCAGCGTGCCGGTGACCGTACACGACGGGCTGTCGGGGCGGCCGGTGTCGGAGGTGGAGACGGCGCTGTACTTCGTGGCGCGTGAGGCGATCACGAACGCGGTCAAGCACGCGGGCGCCCGTGACATCCTGGTCGTGCTGGGCCAGGACGAGCGGACGGTGAGCGTGGCGATCTCCGATGACGGCAGGGGCGGGGCGGACCCGGCGGGCGGCGGGCTGTCCGGGCTGGCCAGGCGGGTGCTCGCGCTGGACGGCCGGCTGGAGGTGGTCAGCCCGGCGGGCGGGCCGACGACGATCACCGCGACGCTGCCGTGCGGCTGATCCTCGCCGACGACTCGGTCCTGCTGCGGGAGGGCCTGAGCAGCCTGCTGACCGACGCCGGCCACGAGGTGGTCGCGGCGGTCGGGGACGCGGAGGCGCTGGTCGCGGCGGTGGCCGGGCAGCGGCCCGACGTGGCGGTGGTGGACGTGCGGATGCCGCCCGGCCACTCCGACGAGGGGCTGCGGGCGGCGCTGGAGATCCGCGAGCGGTGGCCGCGGGTGGGGGTGCTGGTGCTGTCGCAGTACGTGGAGAAGACGTACGCGGCCAAGCTGCTCGGCGGCGCCACCGAGGGCCTGGGCTACCTGCTCAAGGACCGGGTGTCGGAGGTGGCCGACTTCCTGGACGCGCTGGAGCGGGTACGGGCGGGCGGTACGGTCTTCGACCACGAGGTGGTCAGGCAGCTCCTCGCGCGCACGACGCACGCCGACCCGGTGAGCAGGCTCAGCACCCGCGAGTCGGAGGTGCTGCAGCACCTGGCGCAGGGCTTCGTCAACACGGCGATCGCCGAGCGGCTGCACGTGTCGCTGAGCACGGTGGAGAAGCACGTCAACGCCATCTTCGACAAGCTCGACCTGCGCCAGGACGGCGACTACAACCGCCGGGTGCTGGCGATCCTGCGCTACCTGGACGGCTGAGGGGGCACGCTGCCGGCCATCACCCGGTCCACGATCGCGGTCGCGCCCTCCTGGCGGGCGCAGTGGGCGCAGCAGTACCAGCGGCGGTCCGCCTCGACACCATGCCCGATGATCTTGGTGCCGCAGTGCTCGCAGATCGGCGCCATGCCCTGGATCGCGCACTGGAAGGAGTCGAAGACGTGCGTGATCCCCTGGGCGCGCACCTCGAAGCTCATGTCGTAGTCGTTGCCGCAGACCTCGCAGACGGCCATGTTCTCTCCCCGAGACGTCACCACATGTCCACCGGGACATACCCCACCCCTTCCCGCCTAGCGAGAACGGGTGGCCAAATATTGTCCAAGGAGCGGGATGGCGAGCAGGCCGAGCGCGGCCAGCGCCGTGGGCAGCGTGAGCCAGGCGCTCAGCGCGGCGACCAGCAGCGGGCTGATCACGAACCCGGTGTAGGAGATGGTGGAGATCGCCGAGACCAGCGTGCCGCTGGAGTCCCCGGCGGCGGCGTGGCTGAGCATCGCGGGCACCAGCGGCCCCAGCGCGAGGCCGGTGAGCGCGAACCCGGCCAGCGACAGCCAGACGGACGGCCCGAGCCCGGCCAGGGCGATGCCGCCGCCACCGCCGATCGCGCCCACGAGGTAGAGCGTGCGCAGGCCGACCCGGGGGAAGGCCTGGGCGAGCAGGCGCCCGACGGTGAGCGCGCCCATGTAGGCCGCCGGTGCCGCGCTGGCCAGCAGCGTGGACGCGGAGCGGTGCTCCTCCAGCAGCAGCACCGACCACTGCTCGACGGAGTTCTCGATGATCAGCACGCAGCCCGCGAGCGCGCCGAGCCCGATCGCCGCCCGCCAGTGGCCACCCGCGCCGCCCGTCCGCTCCTCGGCGGGCACTCCCCTGCCGATCGGCAGGCCGAGCGCGAGCAGTCCCGACGCCAGCACGAGCGCCGCGACGACGGCCAGCAGGGTGCCGGGGCCGACGCCGAGCTCGCGGGCCAGGCCGGTGGCCGGGGCGGCGACGATGACGGCCACCGGGAAGGCGGCGTGCACCGGCTGGAAGAGCCTGCGGCCGGTCTCGCGTTCGGCCCGGCCGGTGGCCAGGTTCAACGCCACGTCGAGGGCGCCGCTGGTGGCGCCCAGCAGGAGCAGGATCAGGCCGAGCGCGAGCGGCGAGCCGGCCAGCGCGATGGTCAGCACGCTCAGCGCGAACGCGCAGGTGGAGGCGGCCAGCGCGGCCCGCTCCCGCCCCCTGGCCAGCCGCCCGACCAGCGCCATCGCCGGGATCGCGCCCACGGGCACGCCGGTCAGCGCGAGACCGAGGTCGGCGGTGGTCGCGCCGAGCTGGTCCTTGATCGCGGGCAGCAGCGCGGACCAGGAGCCCCAGAAGATCCCCCACGTCGCGCAGACCATGATGAGTCTCGCCCCCGGCATCCGCACGGTCCGACCGTAGTGCCGCCTATACGACCGGGGGAACCCTTATCTCCCACACACCTCCCGGTACGGCAGGCCGCGCAGATGCTCACCCCATTCGGCGGCGGTGAGCGACCGCCCCGCCCGGGTGCACACCGCGTCGGCGACCAGCCCGGCGTCGAGCGCGTGGATGCGCAGCAGATGATCCTCGCCGAGGGTCAGCAGCCGCCCCTCCGCGTCGAACGCGACCGCCGTGAACGGCCCGGCGGCGGGCCGCGCGACCCTGCGTCCGGTGGCCACGTCGTACACCGACACCGCGCCCTCCCCGGCGGCGACGGCGGCCAGCGAGCCGTCCGCGGAGTAGGCGAGGTGCGCGATGCCCGAGGGCAGGTCCTGGAAGGCGCGGTCCTCGGGCCCCGCGGTGCCGGGCCGCCAGGTGGTGAGCCGGCCTGCGGTGTCCTGCCCGCCGTGGAAGACCCCTTCGGCGGAGAAGGCGGGGAGCGGACGCCGGACGGACCTGCCGGTGGCCGCGTCGATCTGCCGGTGGCGGTCGGCGGTGACCGTGGCGCCGTCGGGCGTGAACGCCAGCGCCTCCACGACCTCCTCGTGGTTCCACGTCCACAGGGTCCGCCCCGTCCGGAGGTCCCACAGCCGGACCGTGCTCCGGTTCTCGGCCGTCTGCCCGGCGGTGGCCAGGCGGGTGCCGTCGGGGCTGAAGGCCATGGCCTCCCCGCCGACGGCGAACGTGGCGGTCTTCGCGCCGGTCGCGGTGTCGAAGACCAGGACCGCGGGGGCGTCGTTGTGCACGGCGAGGAGCCCGCCGTCCGGGCTGAAGACCATCGACGGCAGGGAGGTGTCGGTGGGCCCGATCGGCAGGCTGACCGGCGCGGCCTTGCCGATGGCCCAGAGGTGCACGGTGCCGGGCGAGGCGTGCGCGGCGAGCAGGCGGCCGTCGGGGCTCAGCGCCGAGGCGTCGCTCCTGAGGCCGACGCCGGGGGAGGTTCGCAGGTCGAAGGCGACCACGGTGTCTCCCGCCAGGTAGCGCAGGGTGTGCCCGTCGGGGTCGAAGAGCGCCGGGCCGGTCCCGGGGATCACGTTCGTCTCGAAGTCCGGGCCGTTCTCCTCGCTGTCCAGCCGCCACACCTGCACGTCGTCGTCGGAGACCGAGGCGATCAACCGGCCGTCCGGGCTCCAGCCCAGCCGCCCGCCGTTCCACGGGCCCACCACCCGGTCCTCGCCTTTGCCGGTGAGCGCGTCGCGTACCTCGATCTGCCCGTCCTCCACGGTGGCCACGCGGGTGCCGTCGGGGCTGAGCTCCAGCCCCGCATAACACTGGGAGCAGCTCTTGCGCAAGGTGGTGCGCTCGCCGCGCGGCAGCGGCTGGCGGTAGACCGGTTTCATGAACGCGTAGACGGCGGCCCGGCCGTCCGGGGTCACGTCCGCGGGCCAGCCGAGCGTCGGCACGCTGGTGCGCGCCCCCGTCCTGACGTTCCACAGGGTCGTGCCCTGGCCGAGCGCGACGATGAGGACGTCCTCGGACCTGCCGTAGGAGAGGCCGAAGTCGAAGTCGCCGGCGTCGCGGTACAGGGGGTAGGCGGCCTTCAGGGGTGTGTTCGTGCGCAGGTCCCACAGTTTGATCCCGTCGGCGGTGGCCACCGCCAGCGTCCGCCCGGCCGGGCTGGCCGCCACGGCGAAGACCCGGGTGAGGCTCGGGTCGGTGAGGACCGCCGTACTGCGCCCGGTGCGCACGTCCCAGATCCGCACCTGCCCGCCGCCCGCGCTGTACAGGGTGCGCCCGTCCGCGCTCAGCCCCCTGACCGCCTGCGGCGAGGGATCCCGGAAGGCGGCGACCCCGGGATGGGTGAGCCCGGCGCTCATCGCGTCGCGGGCCTCGGGGGTGACCGCGACCCGCGTGGCGGCGACGGCGAGCAGCATGCCGAGCACGGGATCCCGGTCGCGTACCTCCCCGGCCAGCGCGGCCACCCGCCGCGACTCCGCCACGTCCCGCTGCTCGGCGATCGTCCTGCTCTGCTGGACGGCGAGCCCGCCCGCGATGAGCGCGACCGTCAGCGCCGCCCCCAGGGTGACGCTCAGCAGCCGGGTCCTGCGGGCCTTGCGGCGGGTGAGGGCCGCCCCCTGGTCGAGGAAGTCGCGCTCGGTCGGGGTCAGCGTGATGTGCCGCCGCTCGGCCGCCGCCCAGTGCAGCGCCTGGTCGAGCGCGGCCCCCTGGAACAGGTCGCCGTCGCTGCGCCCGCCCGCCGACCAGCGGCCGGCCGCCGTCCAGATCTGCCGGTGTACGGCCAGGCCGTCCCGGTTCGCCTGGATCCAGGCGCGCAGGCGGGGCCAGGCCATGGGCAGTGCCGGGCGGGTCAGCCGGATCGGGTCGCCGCCGGAGACCAGGTAGGCGAACGCGCCGAGGACCCGGTCGATCATGGCGGTCTCCTCGGCGGTGCGCCCGTCGAGGAGTTCGGCGCGGCCGGCCTGCCGTACCACGAGGTCGCCCTGGTCGGTGACGGTGATCAGTCTGAGCATGATCTCGGGGACCAGGGCGCGTTCGGCGGGGCCGAGGGCGGCGTAGGCGTCCTCGGCGATCGTGCCCAGCGCGGGGTCGCCGCCGTCGGTGGGTGACAGGGCGAGCGCGGCGGGGGGCGGGGCGGCGCCCGCCAGGGCCAGCAGCAGGTCGCGGGCGGCGGGGCGGTCACGCGGGTCCTTGGCCAGCGCGGCGGCGACCAGCGCGCGCAGCGGCTCGGGAAGCGCGTCGAGGAGCGGATCGTGGGCGAGCACGCGGTGCATCACCGCGCCCATCGACTCCGCCCGGAACGGATCCTCCCCGGTCGCCGCGAACACCATGATCGCCCCCCAGGCGAACACGTCGGCGGGCGCGCCCGCCCGATGCCCGGTGAACAGCTCGGGCGCCATGTACGACGGTGTGCCCGCGACCACGCCGGTCGAGGTGAGCGGCATGTCCAGGGTCCGCGCCACCCCGAAGTCGATCACTCGGGGCCCGTCGGGACCGAGCAGCACATTGTCCGGTTTGAGGTCCCGGTGCACCACGCCCGCCTCGTGGATGGCGGTCAGCGCGGTGGCCACGGCGGCGGCGAGCCGGTGCAGGTCGTCGCCGCCGAACACCCGCCCGGCCGCGCGCAGGCTCGGACCTTCGACGTACTCCGACACGATGTACGGCACCGGCCCGTCAAGGTCGGCGTCCAGGACCCGCGCGGTGCAGAACGACGCCACCCGCCGGGCCGCCGCCGCCTCCCGTTCCAGCCCGCCGCGCAGCGAGCCGTCACCGCGCAGCACCTTGATCGCGACGCGGCCGCCCTCTTCGTCGTAACCCTCGTAGACGACCCCCTGGCCGCCCTCGCCCAGCCGTCCGGCCAGCCAGTAGTCCCCGAGCCGGACCGGATCCCCGTCGGTCAGCGCCATCCCCATGGATGATTGGACGCGCGAAGTGCGGCCGGAGTTGGGACCTTCAGTCGCAGGGGTCGACCTGGCGGGGTTTGTGCTTGTCGATCAGGTCTGGCGGCACGTTCCGGAAGTGCTGGCGGAAGAACAGGTCCCAGGTGCTGGTATCGAGGAACTCCTGGAGCTTCTCCCGCAGGATCTCGCAGTCGGCCCGGTCGTTGTCGGGCAGGCCGATGCCGTACTGCTCGGCGAAGCCGAAGGTGAGGTCGGGGATGACGCGCAGGCGTTTGTCGGCCTCGGCGAAGCCGTACAGGACGAGTTGGTCGGTGGACATGGCGTCGACCTGGCCGGCGAGCAGGCGCTCGACGCACTGTTTCTGCGCCGACACGACGGTGAGCCTGAGCTTCGGCCCCCGATGCGGGAGGAGCGCGTCGTAGGAGGTGGTGCGCTCGACGACGCAGACGTGCCTGCCCCCGGCGACCAGGTCGTTCTCGGTCTTGATCCGGTCGTCCCCCGCCCTGACCATCGCGCCCTGGTAGGTGACCATGTACGGCCCGGCGAAGTCGATGCGTTTCTTGCGCAGGTCGGTCATGGAGAAGGTGGCGACCACCATCTGCACGCGCTTGCCGACCAGGGCGCTCTCCCGTTCGCCGAGCGAGAGGCCGGTGTACTCGTGGTGGATCTTCAGCCCGCTCTTCAGCCAGGTGATCAGCGCGATGTCGAACCCGTTGCGCTGCTCGGAGCCGACCTCCAGGGTCGACCAGCCGGGGTGGTCGGACACGACGCCGACATGCACGATGCCCTTGCCCTTCGGCGGCAGGAACGGGCTCGGCGCGCCCGCCGTCGGTGTGGGCCTCACCCCGCCCTGGCAGGCGGCCAGCAGCAGGCAGAAGACCAGGGCGACCGGCCAGAGATGTCGCTTCACGACGGCTCCTAGTTGTGGAGGACGGCCTCGGAGACGCGCAGGTCGAGCACGCAGGCGGGGTCGGGGACGGTGAGCAGCACCTGCGCCTCCACTCTGCGTTCCGCGCCGTAGAGCTGGAGTGGGAGTTCCTGTCCCGAGACCGCTTCGCGGGCCTTGAGCTCCCTGCCGTCGACCTTGGGGGTCACCGTCATCCGCGCGGGCGTGACGCAGTTGCCGCCGGGGTGCGGATTCTCCAGGGTCAGCGTCAGGGCGAGGTTCTCCCGTTCAGGTGGTTGGTCGTACACGAGGTCCGCTGTGCCACCGAAACGCATTCCGGTGTTGCCGGAGAGCTTCACCAGGTCGGTGATGTTCCGGTCGGGCTTGTGGATGAGCATCCACAGCGTCGCGCCGACGGCCAGGGCGACGACGATGCCGAGGGCCGCGATGAGCATTCCCGGCAGGCGCCACTCCGCCGCCGCCCGCTCGTCCTGCGGTTTGCGCATCATGCCGGCGACCGTGACGCCCAGGGTGATGAGCGCGACCACCAGCGAGGCGTTCTCGACGTTCTCCGCGCCCTTCGCCCCCTGCGCGGCGGCCCAGACTCCGAGGGCGCCCGCCGCCACCCACACCAAACCGATCCCGATTTTTCGGCGTAAATCCGCGTCTATCACCCACGGAGGTAGCACATCGCCCCGCCTTCGTCAGGAGCCGCCCGTATTCCGCATTAGAAGCCATCACCGGAGCGGACCGCAACAATCAGCGGGCGGATCGTCGGATAAATGAAACAAGACCCATGACTATAAGGATAAGCGCGATGTCGATCAGCGCGGCCGCTTCCATCGCGGGGCCGTAACCCCGGGAACTCGCCACGGCGAAGAAGACCGAGCCGACCACGGCCACCCCCGCCGCGCCCGCGAACTGCTGGGCCGTGGTCAGGATGCCCGACCCGATTCCCGCCCGCTCCGGCCTGACGTCCACCAGGGCGGCGTGGATGAGCTGCGGCAGGGTCAGGCCGTTGCCGAAACCGACCAGAGCCAGGGCGGGCAGCGGCCACGGCATGCCGCGCTCCCCCGTCGCCGCCAGCAGGAGCAGGCCGGTGATGGTGATGGCGCCGCCCACGAGCAGGACGCGCATGCCGTACCTGGCGACCAGCCGGGAGCTCAGCAGGGCCGTCGTCGAGAACAGCACGCCCATCGGCGCGAACGTCAGCCCGGCCTGCAGGGCGTTCAGTCCCAGGCCGCCCTGCAGCAGCAGGGTGAGGGTGAACATGAAGCTCGCGAAGTAGGCCATGAACGCCGTGATCGCGGCGAGGCCCGCCACATACGACGGCACTCTGAACAAGGTGAGGTCCAGCACCGGCTGCCCGCCGGTCGCGGCGAGGCGGCGCTGCCAGAGCAGGGTGAGCGCGCCCACCGGCAGCGCGGCGGCCAGGGAGACCCAGGTCCACGGGGGCCAGCCCTCGGTCCTGCCCAGCGCCATGGGCACCAGCAGCAGGGCCAGCGTCAGCGCGATGCCGGCCGCGCCGAGCGGGTCCAGGCCGGCCCGCCCGCGCGGCGGGGTGCGGGGCAGCAGCCTGAGCGCGAGTATGGCGGCGACGACGCCCACGGGGACGTTGACCAGGAAGATGATCCGCCAGCCGAGGCCGAGCACGTCAACATGGAGGAGGAGGCCGCCGAGCACCTGCCCGGCGATCGAGCCGAGGCCGCCGGCCGCGCCGTACCAACCGAGGGCGCGTGGTCTGGCCTCGGCGGGGATGGTGGCGGTGATCACGGCCAGCACCTGGGGCACCATCAGCGCGCCGGCCAGCCCCTGCAGCAGGCGGGCGGCGACGAGTTGGGCCGAGGTGGCCGCCAGGCCGCAGAGCAGGGAGGCGAGGGTGAAGGCGAGCATGCCGATGACGAACAGCCTGCGGGGGCCGTACTGGTCGCCCAGCCGGCCGCCGGTGATCATCCCGGCCGCGTAGGCGAAGGCGTAGCCGCCGACGATCAGCTCCAGGGCGGCCGGGCCGGCGTGCAGGTCGCGCTCGATGGCGGGGGCGGCCACGTTCACCACGAAGAAGTCGAACTGGGCCATGAACCACGCCGACAGCAGCACCGCGAGCATCAGCCCGTACCGCATCCGGTTCTCCTGTTCGATCGGGGCGATGGTAACGGTCTAATTGCGTTGAGCGAACGTGGGAGGCGGGCTAGGTTGGCGCGCATGGCGGACCGCAAGTGTTCGCCAAGCGCTTGTCAACTCCGCAGGCGCACAGTGAAGGCACGAGAAGGGGGGCAGACCATGCGACGCATCAGGATCGTCAAGTCCTCGCCCAGGCGGCGGCCGTCAACCCGGACGCCCGAACTGGACCTGCGGACCCCGTCGGGGCGGCGACTGCCGTACTGATGATCTTTACGGAGAACTTACGGGACAAACGGTAACTAATGTGATGTAACAACAACATCACACCCGGGGGGGCTCACATGAGAAGGCTGGTAGCGGTGCCATCGCATGTCGCACGGCACAAGGTTCGCGACATCCGGTCGGCGGGCCGCCGCAGGCCCTCCGCGCCGGACCCGAAGGTCGTCGACCTGCGCGCCTTCAGCGGGCGCAACGTGTTCCGGCTGCCGGAAGGCCCGACCCCGGCCGCCTAGTAGAGCCTGTTCGCGTACGAGGGGCCGTAGTAGTCCTCCAGTTCCTCCAGCGACTCCTCGAGTTTCATCATCTCCTTGACCAGGGCGGGATGCGAGGGCAGCGCCCCGGCGTTCCAGGTCTCCGGCTTCCACAGCGCGGAGCGCATGAGCGCCTTGGCGCAGTGGAAGAAGATCTGCTCGACCTCCACGACCAGCGCCAGCTTCGGCCGGTGCCCCTTGACGATCATCTCGTCGAAGAACCGCGCCTCACGGACCAGCCGGGCCCTGCCGTTGATCCGCAGCGTGTCGGTACGGCCCGGCAGCAGGTAGATCAGGCCGACGTGCGGGTTGGCCAGCACGTTGTGGAAGCCGTCCGCCCGGCGGTTGCCCGGCCGGTCGGGGATGGCGATCGTGGTGTCGTCGATCACATGGGTGAACCCCGCCGGGTCCCCCTTCGGGGACACGTCACAGGTGCCGTCCGCCCCCGAGGTGGCGATCAGGCAGAACGGCGAGGCCGCCAGCCACTCCCGGTCACGGGCGTGCAGGCGCGGACGGTCCTTGGCCGCCGCCCTCGGCACCACCTCGCCCAGCAGCTCCCGCAGCTCCGCCTCCGACTCAACCTCAACCCAGCTCACAACGCCTCCTGCTCAAGTACGGAATTCCCGACACTACTCCTGCACTCTCGCCTGTACGGCGCGGCCCCGAAGCCCTCGGCGAGTCTCAGCAGCCTGCTGCGCGACCTCAGCAACCGGGAACCCCTCAGCCAGTTTCCTCAGGTGGTTCGGCCGAGACCCATCACGCCAGGAGGGTGCGCCAGCGGTCGGCCGATTCCAAGATGTCCAGGCTGACCCGTTCCAGGAACGCCGCTGTCTTGGCCAGCCGCTGTCCCACGGGGCTGTCGAGCCCGTACGTCTCGGCCGCCGTCATCGTGGCCCGCACTGTCGCGAGCGTCTGCCGCTCGCTGATCACGATCGCGTGGTACCAGACGTCGTCGTCGACCACGTAGATGTCGCGACGCCGCTGCGGATCGCGCTCGCGCCGGACGAACCCCTGCTGGACCAGGTAGTTCACGGCCACGGAGACAGAGGCTGGGCTGACCTTCAGCCTGCGGGTCAGTTCGGCCGCGGTGCGCCTGCCGTCCTCGGACAGCATCAGGTCGTGGTGCACACGCGCGGTCATCCTCGGCATTCCCGCTCTGACCGCCATCTCGAGGATTTCCTCTTCCATCGTGCCGCCCGGCGGTGTGGCCGTGCGCGGGGGTGCCGGTGTGCCGCGCCGTGCCCGCTGGATCGTCGCCTGGTGCGCCTGCTGGGGCCGGTAGCCGGCGGGGCCGCCGTTGCGTGCGACCTCCCGGGTGATCGTCGTGGTCGGTCGGTCGAGCCGCCTGGCGATCTCGGCATACGAGAGTCCGCCGGCGAGTCCGGCCGCGATGCGCTGGCGGTCCTGCTGGGTCAATCGTCCTCCTGGCATGCCGTCAGTATTGCCTTCGCCGCCATTCATTGCAACGCGGTGTTGCTTTCGACTTCAGGGTCATTGCAGCAATTTATCGCTATCTACCTGGGCAAAAGCCTTTCTGTCGATTGACGCGATTCTGAATGCAACATAGCTTTCGAGTTGCACAAGACACGTACTATCGCGATACGAGGAACGATCATGAGTGAATCCGTCAAGAACAACAGGACCCGGACGCCGCGGGTCTCCCGGCGAGTGGCGGTCGCGGCGCTGGCGGCCGCGCTGCTGGCCGGGGCGGCCACACCCGCGACCGCCAGTGCGGACAGCAGGCCGGTGCCGAAGGTCGCCGCCGGGCAGGACCGCCCGGAGCTGCAGAAGGCCATCCAGGCGTTCGTCGATCTCGGTTTCGCCGGGATGCAGATGCGCGTGAACGATGAGCGGGGCGAGTGGATCGGCAGCGCCGGGGTGCGCAAGCTGGGCCAGAGCGCGAAGCCGCCGACGAACGGGCGGTTCCGGGCGGGCAGCGTCACCAAGGCCTTCGTCGCGACCGTGGTGCTGCAACTGGTGGCCGACGGTGAGATCGGGCTGGACGCCCCGGTGGCCGGCTACCTGCCCGAGTTCAAGCTGGACCGGCGGATCACCGTGCGGATGCTGCTGCAGCACACCAGCGGGTTGTACGCCTACACCGGCGAGTTCGGCCCTGACGGGACGGTCGTGCCGGGGATCCCCGCGGCGGGCAAGGAGTGGGTGGACAACCGGTTCCGCAGCTACCAGCCGGAGGAGCTGGTGCGGTTTGCGTTGTCCAAGCCGGCGCGGTTTGAGCCGGGGACGGGCTGGAGCTACTCCAACACCAACTACACGCTGGCCCTGCTGCTGATCGAGAAGGTCACCGGCCGCTCGATCGCCAAGGAGATGAAGCGGCGGATCCTGCGGCCGCTCGGGCTGCGAGGCACTGTGATGCCGGGCACCACGGACCTCCCCGGGCCGCACGCCCACGGCTACTACCGGTATGAGGACGCCGGCCAGTGGAAGGTAGTCGACGTCACCCGCCAAAACCCCTCCATGCTGGCCGGCGCCGGTGACATGATCTCGACCACCAAGGACCTCCACACGTTCTTCTCCGCGCTGAACAGTGGCAAGCTCCTGCCGGCCCGGCTGCTGGCCGAGATGCGCAAGCCGCACCCCAAGAGCGCCGGCCTCTTCGGCCGCTACGGCCTCGGGCTGTACGTGCAGGACCTGGGTCCGGGCTGCGGCACCGTCCTCAACCACAACGGCAGCGCCACGGCGGGCTACGTGACGGCGATGATCAGCACGCCCGACGGCAAGACGACCCTGACCGCCTCGCTGACCTACGGAGACGCCGCACCCGACCTGGCGGCGTTCCCGAAGACACTGGACAACCTCCTCAAGGAGGTGTTCTGCGGCGGGCAGCCCGGGGCCAAGCCGACTCAGTGAACGTTTTTCATCTCGATTCGCGGAGTTGGAGGACGAGGATCGCTTTGACGAGTTGCCCGGCGAGGTGAGGGCAGCAGCGGAGTTTGCGCA
>NZ_JBEYZF010000027.1:0-102424 GCF_040645915.1 Nonomuraea sp. NPDC046570
TCGAATCAAACACGTACTATCGCGAAATGAGGAGTGACCATGAGTGAATCCCTCCGCCCCGTCAAGAACAACAGGGCCCGGACGCCGCGGGTCTCTCGGCGAGTGGCGGTTACGGCGCTGGCGGCCGCGCTGCTGGCCGGGGCGGCCACACCCGCAGTGGCCGGCAGCGCGGCCGTGCCGAAGGTCGCTGCCGGGCAGGATCGCCCGGAGCTGCAGAAGGCCATCCAGGAGTTCATCGATGCCGGTTACGCCGGGATGCAGATGCGCGTGAACGATGAGCGGGGCGAGTGGGTCGGCAGCGCCGGGGTGCGCAAGCTGGGCCAGAGCGCGAAGCCACCGACGAACGGGCGGTTCCGGGCGGGCAGCGTCACCAAGGCCTTCGTCGCGACCGTGGTGTTGCAACTGGTGGCCGACGGCGAGATCGGGCTGGACGCCCCGGTGGCCGGCTATCTGCCCAAGCTAGGGCTGGACCGGCGGATCACCGTACGGATGATGCTGCAGCACACCAGCGGGCTGTTCAACTACACCGGCGAGTTCTACGACGACGGGAAGTACGTGCCGGGGATCCCCGGCGCGGGCAAAGAGTGGGTGGACAACCGGTTCCACACATACCGGCCGCAGGAGCTGGTACGGCTGGCGTTGTCCAAGCCGGCGAAGTTCGAGCCGGGGACGGGCTGGAGCTACGCCAACACCAACTACACGCTGGCCCAACTGCTGATCGAGAAGGTCACCGGCCGCTCGCTCGCCGAGGAGATGAAGCGGCGGATCCTGCGGCCGCTCGGGCTGTCGGGCACCGTGGTGCCGGGCGCCCGGCTGGACATCCCCGGGCCGCACGCCCACGGCTACTACCGGTATGAGGACGCCGGCCAGTGGAAGGTGGTCGACGTCACCCGCCAGAACCCCTCCCTGCTGCCCGCCGCCGGTGACATGATCTCGACCACCCAGGATCTCCACACGTTCTTCTCCGCGCTGAACGGCGGCAAGCTCATCCCGGCCAAGCTGCTGGCCGAGATGCGCAAGCCGCACCCCAAGAGCGGCGGCCTCTTCGGCCGCTACGGCCTCGGGCTGTACGTGCAGGACACGGGCCCGGACTGCGTCGGCACCCTCCTCAACCACAACGGCAGCGTGGGGGGCTACGGGGCGCTGATGTACAGCACGCCCGACGGCAAGAAGACCCTGATCGCCTCGATTACCACCGGGGACGCCGCAATCGACCCAGCGCAGGTGTTCCCGAAGGCACTGGACAAGCTCGTCAAGGACGTTTTCTGCGGCGGGACGGCCGCGGGCTGACGGGCCGAGCCGGCCAGGCATGCCACACCGGTGGTACCGAAACTCACCGACACCGCTTCCGCCTCAAGCGGGTGGAGCTCTGCTTGACCGGCAGCTGGTACCAATCCTCACCTACATAGCCAGTCAGCCGGTGTCATCCCAGAAATTCGGACGTCGCCGTTGCCGCCACCACGGCCAATCAGGTGAGGCACGAGGGTCCGGTGACGTCCTGGCGAGGAAGCTTCTGTCGATGGGCAGGACCAGGCTGTAGAGGTACGGCTTGGCCCAGCGCGGCAATGCGGTGAGCATCCGTTCGACTTCTCCGCGCGGATCGGGCTCCCACGAACACCCAAGGCATGAGCACTGGGGCAAGAGCTGGGTGGTGGTGCCGGGTATCACGTCCCGCGTCCAGGCCAGCAGTGCGGCAGCCACCTCGCCTGGCCACAGAAGGGTGTGTTCCACGGCGATCACCGCGGCCATGGGCCGGGAGGTGAGACCGGGGACCTGGTGGATCAAGGCTCTGTGGGTTCCGCACGTCGACTCTCGCGTGCGGACCTCGGAGGGGCGCCTACGCGGCATGGGCCTTTCTGATCAACGTCATGAACCGATGATCACACGCCGGGAAGGGGATCTCCAGCCCATTGGACTACCGCCCGTGCGGCTTGCTCTCTTCTCCGTCGACTTGGCTAGGTCATTCATGGTGCTGAAAGCATTCACTCATTTGATTTCAGCACGACGGGATCATGCTGTGGCGCAGGCCATATCTGAAGGTAGTGATCATCGACTAAGCAGCGCTCTTCATCCATTCCTCGGACGTGGTACCGCAAGCGGTATGTTCCCGGACCAGCAGGTAACGAAGGAAGGCTGCACACCTTCTCTTCGTGCCAATCAATGTGCCATCCCATCAGGAAGACCTGGCCTGATGGGGACTCGAAACTGGTCTCCACGATGTCTTCGTAGCCTTCGAGGTCAGCGCCCGGATCCCGATCAGCGACAGCCACCGTGAAAGGCACCGTCCCCCACTGAGGGGCGACGCGCAGGGTGATGAAGCCTCTCCCCCCTCGGATGATCGTCCCAACGGGATGGTTCACTGATCCGTCGGGGGCCTCGCGATACCTCTGATCGGCGAAATGGACCTGACCGCAGTCCTCCACCTCCACATCCACCCGCTTGGTGTGCACGGCCGGGGTCTCATCTCTGCTCATGGGCGGGAAGCATAGAGTCCGTCAGCGACAAAAACGGCTATCGGCGGGGCCGAGGGCCTGTGTGCGGGCCGAGGTCGCCGCGGTGGGCACCTCACCCTGCTCGTGGCCGCGTCGAGCGCACGCTGGTCGCACCCGGCTCCGCCCGGGGCCGCCGCTTCGCACTTCCGGCTGGGCTTAGGTCAATGAAAAGAAGACCGTAAGTCCCTCTCGGCATCCTTAAGTCAGCACCTCAAGAACAACACGTGATCTCGCTCAAGGAGAAAAGCCATGGAGCTCAGCGTCCACACCTTCGTCAGCCTCGACGGCGTCATGCAGGGTCCGGGCGGGTTCGAGGAGGACCGGAGCAACGACTTCGAGCGCGGCGGCTGGCTCGTCCCCCACAGTACGGCCGGCCAGCTCGCCCCGGTCGACGGGTGGTTCAGGAAGGCCGACGCCTTCCTGCTGGGGCGGAAGACTTTCGAGATGATGCGCACCTACTGGTCGCAGGTGACCGAACCCGACAACATCGTGGCCACCGCCCTCAACACCTGGCAGAAGTACGTCGTCAGCGACACCCTCTCCGACTCCGACGCGGCCTGGGGCAACACCACGGTACTGCGCGGCGACATCATCGAGCAGATCCGCCGGCTCAAGGAGCAGCCCGGCGGCGAGCTGCAGGTCCACGGCAGTTGGCAGCTGGCGCGCACCCTGCACGACGCCGGGCTCATCGACACCTACCGGCTCCTGCAGGTCCCGGTCGTGGTCGGGAACGGCAAGCGCCTGTTCGCCGACGCCATCCCCGCCACCTACAGCATCACCGAAGCGGAAGTGCTCCCCGGCGGCTCCGGCGCAGTCTCGCTCACCCTGCGCCAAACCCAGTTCGGCACCACCAGCCCCGGCGAGTTCGCGGTACGCGACGGCAAGGAGACCATCGTCTAGGCACGGCCCGTACGAGGTCGGCACGCTTGAGCTGTGTGGGACGTGCGCACCGGCGACCTCGGCCAGGACCAGGTGTGACGGCTCTCGATGTACGGGGCGTCGTACCCTTGCCGTAATGAAATCCGAAATGCCTCGTACGAGCACTGAGGCTTTGTCGGACGCCTTTGTCGCCGACCACCGGGGCCGCGCGGCGCCGAAGACGCCTCGGCGGCTGGTCGTGGTCGTGTTCGACGGCGCGCTGCTCGGCAGTATGTCCTTCGCGTTCGGTGTGTTCGACATCGCCGCGCACTACGGTGGTCTGCCCGACCTGGATCTGCGAATCGTCGCGGGTGAGCCGGACGCCGCGATCACCGGGGGCGGGCTGTCGTGGGAGGTCCCCCAAGATCTTGAGGCGATCCGGACCGCCGATCTGGTCATCGTGCCCAACCTGCGCCAGGAGGCGGCCGAGAGTCCGCCGAAACCAGTGCTGGAGGCCCTGCGTACCGCGCACGCGCGGGGCGCGCGGGTCGCCGGATTGTGCAGCGGTACGTTCGTGCTGGCGGCCGCCGGCCTGCTGGACGACCGTCCCGCGACGACGCACTGGGCGGTGGCGGCTCGGCTGGCCGAGATGTATCCGAAGGTCCGTGTCGACGCGAGAGTCCTCTACATCGATGACGGGGACGTCCTGACCGCCGGCGGTGGCGCCGCCGGAATGGATCTCGGCTTGCATCTGATCCGCGCCATGGCGGGGGCGGCGGATGCCAACCAGCTGGCGAAGGCCATGGTGGTGCCGCCGCACCGGCCCGGCGGGCAGGCACAGTACATCGAGTCGCCGATACCCGAACCTGACCTCGAAGATCCGGTGGCCGAGTCGATCGCCTGGGCGCTCACCCGGCTCGACACCGCGGTTCCGGTGAGCGCCCTGGCCGAACGGGCACACATGAGCAGGCGCAACTATGACCGGAGATTCCGCGAGATCATCGGCAGCGCGCCGGCGACGTGGCTGACCCATCAACGCGTCATCCGCGCCCAGCAGTTACTGGAGTCCAGCGATCTGCCGGTCGACGAGATCGCCCGACTGTGCGGCTTTTCCTCTGCCGCGACTCTACGTCCGCATTTCCGACGCCACGTCGGCGTCGCCCCGATCACGTACCGCGAAACGTTCGCGCACCGCGGCGACGATCCCACGATGTCCTGAAACCGCCGGTCGTTGGCGAATTCGCTACTCACGCTGGGCCGAGCCGGTGCTGAGAATCAATCAACATGAGCGACAACGACATTCGGCGGTTCCGAACCGACCTCGACGACCTGCGGGAACGGCTGGCCCGTACCCGATGGACGAACAACCGGCTGCCTGGCTGGGCCCGCGGGGTGCCCCTCCCGGACCTGCGGGAGCCGGCATGCCGCTGGATGACCGACTATGACTGACGCGCCCACGAGTCCCGGATGAGCGGCATTTCCGGTGCGTGGACGCGCAAGTGCAGCGTCTGTGGACTTCCCGCTGGGCCGTGGCGATGGCCTGGTCGCGGGGGCAGTGCTGGGTGTGTTCGATGACGAGGACGAGGTTGTCCATGTCCCCGCGCGCTTCCTCCTTCTCCAGGGAGTACACGTCGTTGCACATCAGCGTGATGTCGATGACGATCTCTCGCATGATCCTCAGCTGCGGGCTGTGGAAGGCGGCCGCCGGGACGCGCGCCGCCCACCCCGGAGGTGCTCCGTCGGTACTGCGCCGCCACAGCTTCCATATCCGCACTGACGCGGAGCGGAAAGGGCAGATCGAAAGCAACGTCCTGCGGCATGGGCCCCTCCACACGGTTGGCTCTACAAAGATCGCGTTCCTCGTTCAGGAGTGCGACGATTGGCTGGCGGTACGAGGTGACTGCATGCCAATAAACCCGCAGAACGCGCGCGTGTCTCGGTTGTAAGGTGCGCTCGTGGACAATCTTGAAGGTCTCGTCATCGCCAGGCGGCTTCGTGTCCCCATCGACGCACCTGCCGGCTCCACGCCGGGCTGGGGAGAGACCGCCGCCCGCCAACTCGACGCCGCGCTGTTGAGCGTCGGCTTCAAGTGCTCAGTGGCGCTGCTCGAACGCCTGTCAGAGTTGCGTGGCGAGACCGTGGTGGATCTCGGCGTTCGGATCCTGGCCGCCGTCCGCGGGTTGGTCGGCGACCACGTCCAGCACAACGCCTACTTCATCGACTTCCCCGCGAACGTCCCCGACACCCTGGAGTTCTGGGCCGGACTGCTGCGTGAGGCCCTGCTCGACCCGGTCGCCGCCGCGCGCGTCCAGCCGCCGACGCTCAACCTCCTCACCCTGCCGGGCTACGGCCGCTACCAGCACACCTACGCCGACCTGCTGGCCGCTCACGCCGAACTGATCCCGCTGGCCGGGGACCGGGTGACCGTGCTGGAGCTGGGCGGAAGCCTGGAGCGGGAGGCGCGTGAGCTCTACTTCTCGCTGGCGGGCTCGGAGGTGCCGCTGGCCGCCGAGGATCTGGCGGCACTGCGCGCGCTGGCCGCGTTCTGCGCCGACCAGCCCGAGCGTGTACCGGTGCGAGAGAACCGGGCCGTCATCAACGAGGTACGGCTGGCCGCCGGGCAGCCGTTGCTCGTCGACACCGTGACCGACGTACTCCGGCTGGCCTGCGGCTGCTCCGGCGGCGATGTCACGCTGGCCACCCCCACCAGGTTCCGCTCGTTCCGCCGCGCCGAGCGCCGCGCCCTGCTGCAGGCCCTGGACACCGTCGCTTCCCCGGCCAAGCTCGGTGACGTGCCGCGCCACCGGGAGCAGTGGAAGCGGCTCGGCGAGCGGCTGCACCCTCATGAGTACCCGCAGTTCCCGCAGGCCGCGGGCGTCTTCGAGGTGGCCAGGGGTGTGCGCGAGGCCGCCGGCTTCGACAGCCGTGTCGAAGCCGCCCTTTCGGCGGGCCGTACCGCCGACGCCCTCGACCTTCTGGAGAACGCGCCGGGCGCGCTGCTGCGCCGCCTCGACCACCTGCTGCGGACGGGCCCTTCGGCGTCGGCCGTACTGGACGCCGCGCAGAAGGCCGCGGCGGATGCCTCCGGCCGGGTCCTGCTGTCGCTGCGCGAGCACCTGCAGAACCGATTCGCTCCCGCCGCCGGCCGCGTCTTCGCCAACCGGTACGGCAGGGCGTGGACGGCGGTCGACGCCCGCCCGCCGCTTGAGGAGGAGGTCCTGTCGCGGGCGCTCGCCATCCTGGACGAGGAGATCGCCCGCCGCCTCCCCGATCCCGGCGAGCTGATCGTCGATCCGGACGTGCTCGACGTCGCCCTGCCGCTGTCGGGCAAGGCCGTCTCTCCCGGGCTCGGCATGCTGCCGCGCGGCTCGCTGTCGGCGGTGGACGGCGAGCTGCTCAGGTTCTTCGTCCACTGGCGCCAGGCCGAGCGGCGCACCGACTACGACCTGTCCGCGCTCATGCTCGACGCCTCGTACGGCGAAGCGACGCACATTTCGTGGACGAACTACGCCAACGACTTCGCCCGGTACTCCGGCGACCTCACGGAGGCACCGGCGCCCCACGGTGCGTCGGAGTTCATCGACATCCGGCTCGCCGACGCCACCCAGCCGATCATCATTCCCCAGGTCAACATCTACTCCGGCGAACGGTTCGACGAGGCGGCCGAGGCCTTCTTCGGCTACATGACCAGGGACGCCGCGCAGGAGGGCAGGCCGTTCGAGCCGCGCACCGTGCGGATGAAGTCCGACCTTCGCGGCTCCGGCCGGATCGCCTTGCCGCTCGTCTTCCTTCGCGGCGACGACGACCGCTGGCGGGTGAAGTGGCTGCACCTCTATCTGCAGGGGCACCTGAGCTTCAACCAGGTGGAGGGCAACCAGGCCACCGCTTCCCTGCTGGTGCGCTCGATCGCGGAACGCGACTACCTGCGGGTCCGCTACCTGGTCGAGTTGCTGCGGTCGAAGCGCTCCAGCGCTGAGCACACCACCTACATCGGGCTGCAGGCGCCGGACGACCTACCGCCGGGCGCACGCGTCCACACCCCCGGGACGCTGCACGAGTTGATCCCCGCCTGATACCGTGAAGATCGCGAGGCCATGGGAGGGCTTCCTTCTCACTTTTGAAAAAAGTCTCTCTAGCCTTCCCGCATTCCTCGCCTTCCGGTCGTGAGGCCATCCGAGAGCTTCCTTCTCACCTGGTTCGAATCCAGGTAGGCCCCATGCGGGCCTACTGGCACATCTAGCTCCCGGGCCTTCCTCACGACCGGTAGATCTCGCACGGGTCGACGCGATGACGCCGGTGTCCCTACCCGACCGTCTCGCCGACCCGGGTGACGCGTCGCCATTCACGGCATCTACGCGGACCATGCGCGAAAGGGATCACCTTGCTGGACTCCCCCCGGGTGTCGAGGTTGGCGCTGCTGATGTGGATGGTGGCGCTGGTCGTCGCCGCCGTCTCGACCTGGGAGGAGTGGCGCCTCCGGCTGCAGCCGGGTGAGTACTCGATCTCCTCGTGCGCAGGTTGGAGCAGGGAAGGATCACTGCTGGCCCCGCTTCGAGGCGATCTCGACGACTTCCTGGAAAGCATTGTGGCGTGGGCCCTCCCCGCCCCCCTGGTCCTTCTCGGGTTCCTCGCCTGCCTAGGCCGCGGAGACCCTCGAAGTGCGGGACGACGAGTGGCGGGCGTCCTCTGCTTGATCGCTGTTCTCGAACCTCTCACCCCGGTATATTCAGGCCCCGACACCTGCGACGGCCCCATCCCCATTCTCAGCGTGGACTGGTTCGCCACGGTGATGAGCAGTTGGGGAACCACCCAACTCTGCCTCCTGACCGCGGCTGGGCTGGTGCTTCTCGCGTCATGGACCATGCGACGCGCCGACCGTGAACACCGGGGAACCGGCCCACAGCCAGGTACCGCACGGCGTCGACTCCTGGCGATCCTGGTCGACTACCTGATCGTTGCCGCAGTTCTCATCTTCGTCGTACAGCCGATCCTGTTCTTGACCGACATCGACGGCTTCTTCCCCTCCATCAACCTGGAGTACGGGCTCCTGAACTGGATCAATCTGTTCGAGGTGAACAACGCCCCCGAACGACTCGCCGTACTCCCCGCGGTGTTCCTGTACTTCTGGGTTCAGCACCTCCTATGGCAACGAACGCTCGGTAAGCGACTGCTGCGCGTTCGCGTCGTCTCCGCAGGCACGACGGACCCGCCGGGGGCGAAGAAGGCGGCGCTCCGTGCGCTGGTCTTTCCGCTCCTCGCTATCGTGCCGACCGTCGGGCCACTCATCCTCATCGTGGACGGGCTGTACGCACTCTTCGATTCTTATGACCGAACCCTTCATGACCGCTGGGCGGGCACCAACGTAATACGCCGCATACCGAAGACCCAGCCCCAGGGATAAGCCGCCGAGCACCAGCCACCGGATCCGGCCAGGCAGGCAGGATGTCAGAGTCACGATCGCCGGGTGGACCGGCACTTCGACGCGGACATCACCCCCAGGAGTCTGGTGGGTCCACGATGAGGTCTTCGGGGTGAGGGAGTGGGGCCGGTTCGTCCTCGGTGGCGTAGATCTCCAGGCACGAGAGATGTCCGTCTTCGACGAAGAGCAGGACACCGTCGCCGCGTCCTCGCGTATAGGCGGAGATCAGCACGCCATCCTGTACAGGGGAGTTGAGCGCGCGAGGTCCTGTTCCTGGGCGAAGATTCACCGTCGCGCATCCGCATCCGCAGTGTCCGGTGACGACTGCCGAAGGGACCTGAGCCCGAAGCTCCTCCGCGCCGGGGAAGTCCTGCGCGAGGAGCGCCAGAATGACGACTTGCTCCTCAGCGGACAGAGGACGCTCACCGGTCGACATTTCACCAAAGTAGCGGGTCGGCCGCTCGCGTGAGAGTGATCGAAGGCCGCCTCAGAATCCTGGAACTGTTAGATGTCGATCGAACCGCAGCTGTGTCGACTGGGTTGCCCGCACGGCGACCCGTACCTCGTCCTCGGCGAACACGTTCATCAGGTTCATCAGGTTGACCAGGTCACCGGCGTCGGTCGCGATGGCGTCATAGGCGCGGCTGAACGCGGACAGCAGCGCGGGAAGGTGGTCGGCCAGTTCCGAATCGAGCCCGCCGTCTTCGGGATGGGGCCGGTTCTACCTTCCGTGGAAGACCGGGTGTTCGCGCACCAGCCGCATGGTATTTCGCTTGGAAGCAGGTTGAAGGAACGCCTTATTGCGCCGATTTCCGCAGGTCACAGTTCGTATTGCACTGAACTCTTCGAGAACTAAGAAAGGAGTCGCGCCTGGGCTTGGGCCCTTTGCGGCCCCGATCGGCAGGGCAGTCGTGGAGGTATCTGCTTAGGTCCTTCATACTGGGCACGTACCCCCCTTCCGATTCTGGCGAAGGGAGCCGACCGTGTCTGACAACGTCCTGCTGGTCATGCGATTCCACCCGCTGGGTGGCGAGGACTTCTCCGTGGTGAGCCGGGATTTCGATAGTGAGCCGGAGGCGATAGCGGCGATCGCACGCGCTCTGGACGAGCGGCGCAGCCTGGTGTTGACCCATGCGAGGTACGACCGTGAGGCCGACATCAACGGCGTGGTCGTCAATTTGGCCAACGTGGTGTCGGTGCGCCTGTCGAGGACAGACAGCGTCGAGGCAGGTCAGTACCTGTAAGCGAAAGCGCGCCGGCTTACGCGGTCCGGCCGCGCGCTGGTGTGGAGACAACGGCGGTGCTCTCGGAGGGCCTGGGTGTCAGCCTGCCGCTCTCATCAGCCACAGCAGCATCTGGCCGGTGATCACCGCTGGTGATGGGCCTGGTTGCGATTGGTGGTTTCCGCTCCGTCGAGCTAGCTAGATGATCAGGTCACCGCACCTCACTGCATCGCTCACGCTGGCGCCATCGCAACGTGTTCATACCGCCTCACGCACGCGGCCATCCTGTCCCGCACTCCCGGAGGAGTCGGCATGAACACGACGGACGCCCCCAGCAGCCCCCCTGTCATCGCGCTCACGCCCGTCAGGGCCGCCGACCAGCTCCTGCGCATCACCGCGCTCGTCGACCGTACGGGCTTGCGCATCGAGGGCGAGCTCGACCGCGTCACCCTGCCCGCCCTGACCCTGGCGCTGGCCTCGACGGCGGGAAGCGGCAGCTTCTGCGTCGATCTGAGTGGCCTGGTGTTCATCGACGTCGGCGGGCTGCGCGCCCTGGTCAACGCCGCCGCCCGTCTGCAAGGCGGCCACGTCCTGACGTTACGGTCGGCGTCCCCGCAGGTACGACGCCTGCTCGAGCTCACCGGCTGGCACGAGGCGCCCGGACTTCGCCTGGAGGCGCGACAGAGCGCCATCCCGCAGAAACTCAAGCCGGCTGTGGCGTCAGACCGGCGATCGCAGCCGGCGATGAGGCTTACTGGGATTGGACCTTTCCGCGAGCCTGCCGATCACGTTGACTGATGACTGATCAGTCGGCGCACTTGGCGTCACTGTCGCTGTGAGGGGGTCGCCATGACCCTGAACGCAGATGGCATGAAGGTGACCGCGCACAGCGGTCCGAACGGCCAGGCACCACGCTGCCACCACCTCGACCTGCTCACGAACGCTGAGCGAGGGGTACCCGAATGCCGACAGTGCCTGGCGGCCGGCTTGACCTGGGCACGTCTACTGGTGTGCCTGACGTGTGGGTGGGTGGCCTGTTCCGACGATTCGCCGGGCGGTCATGCCAGAGAGCACTACCGGGAGACCGACCACCCGGTGGTCGTGGCGCTGGACCCGGAGACGACCTGGCGATGGTGTTACGTGCACGGTCAAGCCGTCTGACCGAGTTGGAAGAGGCATGACCATTGCTGAACAGATGGTTTGGTCCGACATCTCGGAGAGGGATCGAGAGCGGAAACGCGGCCGGCCATCTCGGTCGGCTCACCCGACCTATGTGCGCCGACCATCGCGAGAGCGACCTAAGGTGAAGAGAGACGGTCCGCATCAGCGCCGCCCGGGCGGAAAGGGGTGGCGGGCATGGAGTTACGCCAACTCCGCTACTTCGTGACGCTGGCCGAGGAGCTGCACTTCGGTCGCGCGGCCGCCCGCGAACACATCGTGCAGTCCGCGCTGAGCCAGCAGGTGCAGCGGCTCGAGCGCGAGCTCGGGGTACGGCTGCTGAATCGCAGCACCCACCACGTCGAGCTCACCCCGGCCGGCGCGGTCTTCCTCGTCGAGGCGCGCCAGATCCTCGACCACGTGGGCCGGGCCGCGCACGCCGCACGCAACGCAGTCGCCGCTCCGCGTACGCTTCGGGTCGGCATCATCGACGCCGGCTACGACTCCATGCCGCAGATTCTGCGGGCCGTCCAGCAGCGCCATCCGGATCTGACGATTCACCAGGTCGAGGCCAGCACCCCTGAGCAGTACCGGCAACTGGCCGACGGGCGTCTGGACATCGGAATCGGTCGAGCCTCGCAGACTCCTGCCGAGGTGGCCTCCGAGCTGATCCGGCTCGATCCGCTCGGCGTACTGGTCCCCGACGATCACCGCTTCGCCACGCAGAACGGTGTGCCCGTCTCCTCCTTGGCCGACGAACCGCTGCTGCTCGGCGAGGACACCCACGCGCCGGAGTTCAACCAGTTCGTCATCGAGCTGTGCCGCTCGGCCGGATTCTCACCCACCGTCTACGAGGGAACCGTCGAGAGCACTCGTGCCGCCGCCGACCTCGTGCTCCAGCGCCGCTGCGTGCTTTGCGTCCCCTCCTCCTCCCGCACCTCCAACCGGCCGGGAACCGTCTGGCGTCCCCTGATCGAACCGGTGACCCACTACCCGTGGTCGCTCCTGTGGCGCTCCGGCGTCCCGCCTGCCCACGTGGCCGCCGTCATCGACGCTGCCCGACAACTCGCCCACCGGCTCGGCTGGCTGGACAGCGCCGATCCGCCGTCCGGTCGGAGAACACCGACGGTCATCACCAGCGGTGAGGGAGTTTCCTGACATCGGTCGCTTCCACCGGGTGGGACGCGGCTCGGGCCGGGGCTCGGCGCCACCTGATCTCCAGCCGGGAGCTCCTTACGCGGGCAGCATGATCTGCTCGTGGCAGAAGAGCCCGTTATGGGCGGTGATCACAACGGCGACGTGACAGACGGGTCACCGGATGGCAGCCGCCGCCGACACCTCCTGGCGGGCATCGAACTGCCCACCTTCGTTCTCCCAGTCGTCTTGTCCCGTGTCCCGTTCTGGCCGAGGCGTCGGAGAAAGGTCCCGCAGCGTGATGCTTGGGGCGGCGATGCCCGTGGACGACCCGCCGCTCATACTCGCGACGGCCGCTGCGAACGCGCTCCTCGCCGACACCGCCGTGGCCTGCGGCGGTATCACCTGAAGCGTGATGCCTTCTTGCCTTCCCCTGATGCTCAGAGTGACCAGCCGTCCATCCATGGACCGGAACCATCCCACTCTGACCACTCGGCCGGGAGCCGCGATCCGGTGCGGGATGTTGTCCCAGGCGTCCACCTGCAGCCCGACTCGGAGGGTCATCTCCCCCTGTCGCTGGTCGACGGCTGCGATCAGAGCCGGAAGTTCGGCCGCGGCGTCGGTGGAGCGGGGCCACCAAGCCCCGTCCACGGGCCCCACGTGGCCACGCGCGGACGCGAGGCTCAGCCGTACGGCGGATGCTTCGGCTGGAGGTTTCGGTGGAACACGAGTGGCGGGAATTGCCTGGAGTGAAGTGGCTTGCCTTGTCATGATCGACCGGCCGTCTCGGCTGATTGGGCCGCAGTGGTGGAACGCCTCAGACGGCGTCGACTTGATTGCCGGCGTTCGAGATATCCTCGGCAAAACCAATTGTACATCCTTCAACAGATCTTCAATCATCCACCTAAGACTTACCGAAGGCAGTAAGCCCGCATTCAAGAACCCCATAGATACGCGATTAAGGTTCCCATGACCGGCTTCTGGTCAGGATGAATGTGCTGGTCGGATCGCGCCAGGAGAGTCGCCACGAAAGAAGCTCCTCGGCCGACTGGAAAATGGGTTCTGGTCGGATGTAGCGTGGTGTGTGGGTCGTGCGCTCTCACGTGCGACGGCCTGGAAGGGACGGCCCCGGTGTTCAACCGCCGGGGTCGTTTTCGCGTCAAGGGAGCCCATTTCACCGTGACGCCGATCGGCACAGCGACCCGCGACCTGGTGCGTACCGCGCTCGCCAAGGACCGCGGGTCCCGACCCTCGGCGTACGAACTCCTCGCGCGACTCTCCGCCCCGCGCCCGGGCGACGCGCAGGCTCTTGTACGGCCGGAGCACGCGAGCCGCCTGACCGTACCGTTGTGGAGCGCTTCGGCAGTCGTGGCGGCCGTCGTCGCCATCGGCGTGGTGTTCGCGGTGACCTCAGCGGGGAAACCGGACGCACAGCAGACCCCAAGCGCGCCCTCGTCCCGGCAGTGGAATGTGCGGCACGACGACCGCGCCCGCGCTCGTCCTGAGCGCGCAGCAGAGCATCAGGGACTTCCTCTGCCCCCACGGCATCGACTGAACGCCGTCACACGTTGACGACGACTTTCCCTCGGGCGTGGCCTTGCCGCATGTACTGGATGGCCGCAGGGGTCTCGCTCAGCGGGTAGGTCCTGTCGACGGCCGGAGTCACCGCGCCGGATTCGATGAGTGTGGTGAGGACGGTCAGGTCCCGCGCGTTCTCCGAGTTCGTGAGCGTGCGCAGCTTCTGGCCGACGAACGGGGACATCATGGGCGCCCGGAGTAGACGGTCGACGCCGCCGAGCCACCGTCCGCCCGTTTCGGCGCCGACGATGACGAGCGTCCCGCGGGGGGTGAGGGCGCGCCGCAGGCGGGTCAGCGAACGGTTCCCGCCGTTGTCGAGGATGACGTCGTACCGCTGCCCGGCGTCGGTGATGTCGTGGCGGGTGTAGTCGATGACGTGGTCGGCGCCGAGGGACCGGACCAGGTCCACCTTCGTGGTGCTGCACACGCCGGTGACCTCGGCTCCGTACGCTTTGGCGATCTGCACGGCGAAGGTGCCGACGCCTCCTGACGCGCCGATGATCAGCACCTTCTGGCCGGACTGGACCTGTCCGCTGTCGCGAACACCCTGCAGGGCGGTGAGGGCCGAGATGGGGGTGGCGGCCGCCTGCTCGAAGGTGAGGTTCTTCGGCTTGGGCGCGAGCTTGTCCGCTCGGGCGGGGGCGTACTCGGCGAAGGAGCCCTCGCCGATGCCGTACACCTCGTCGCCGGGGTGCAGCGTGGTCACGTTCTCGCCGACCGCCTCGACTCGCCCGGCGACCTCGCGTCCGCGCACTCGGGTGCTGGGGGTGCGGAGTCCGTAGCCCATCAGGCGGATCGGGTACGGGAGGCCGGTCATGATGTGCCAGACGCCCCGGTCCACGCCGGCCGCGTGGACACGCAGCAGCACCTCGTCGGGCCCGATCTCGGGCCGGTTGATCTCCTCCATGCGCAGGACGTCCTCGGCTTCGCCGTACTGGTCCTGGACGATCGCCTTCATCGTCGGTGCCTCGGCGGCCGCGTGTCGGGCTTGCGCCGGCTGGACGTGACGCTCGGCTCCCATCGGGATCTCCCTACGTTGTAAGCTTATGTTGTAAGTCGTACACTTACGTCGTAAGTAAGTCAAGGGTGAGAGACTGAAGGATGCGGATGATCGACCCGGGCGCCGGGCGCCGAGACCGGCTCAACCGCGACCGGGTGCTGCGGGCCGCGGTCGCCTTGGCGGACGCGGATGGGATCGAGTCGCTCACCATGCGCAAGCTCGGCGAGAAACTCGGCATCGAGGCGATGTCGCTGTACAACCACGTGGCCAACAAGGGCGATCTGCTCGACGGCATGATCGATGCCGTCTTCGGCGAGATAGAGCTGGCAGCCGAAGGGGTCGACTGGAAGACGGCCATGCGCGAGCGGGCGATCTCGGTGCGCGCGGCCCTGTCGCGTCACCCCTGGGCGATCGGGCGGATGGAGTCGCGGTCCACGCCCGGACCCGCGACGCTGCGACACCACGACGCCGTGATCGGAACACTGCGGGGCGCCGGGTTCTCGATCGCGCTGGCCGCCCACGCGGTCGCCGCCCTGGACAGCTACATCTACGGATTCGCTCTGCAGCAGAAGAACCTGCCGTTCGGCACCGCGAAGGACACGGCGAAGGTCGCGCAGGCGATCATGGCGGGATTCGCCTCCGGTGAGTACCCGCACCTCACCGAGATGGCCGTCGAGCACGTCCTGCAGCCCGGTTACGACTTCGGCGACGAGTTCGCGTACGGGCTCGACCTCGTCCTCGACGGCCTCGACAGGGCCAGCCGCACGACCTGACTCCCCTTGGTGAACGATTGGGTCCGGAGATGGTCATGATCGCGTAGGGCGGGTTGGGGGCGGACGAGCGGGTGGAAAGCACCCCTCATGAGTCGATCGCGCGGCGGTACGCCGGTGCCTGCTCCCGAGATGACCGGCTGACTCGTGGCCGGCGATCTCAGTGCGGAGGAGCGGGCGGAGCTGGAGCGCCTGCGCGCCCAGGTGGCCGAGCTCCAGCGGCCCGCGGCGCAGCGCTGGCGCAGCGTGCTGTCGGCGATCCTGATCACGCTCGCCGCCGTGCTCGCCCCGCTCTCCCTGGTGGGGGTGTGGGCGGCCAACGAGGTGACCGACACCGAGCGGTACGTCGAGAACGTCACCCCGCTGGCCACGGACCCGGCCGTCCAGAACGCCGTCGCCACCCGCGTGACCACCGAGATCATGAAATTTCTCAATGTGCCCAGGGTTGTGGACGAGGTGGTGGGAGCGCTGGAGTCCAGGGGGCTGCCACCCAAGGTCGGCGACAAACTCAACGGGTTGTCGGGCGCGCTGGCGGCCGGCGTCGAGGGCTTTGTCGGCAAGCAGGCCACGGCAGTCGTACGGAGCGACGCGTTCAAGACCGTGTGGGTCGAGGCCAACCGCGCCGCCAGCAAGCAGCTCAACGCCGTGCTGTCCGGTCAGGGCAGCCAGGCGCTGAAGGTGGCGGGCGACACCGTCACCCTGGATCTGGCCCCACTGATCGAGAGGGTGAAGCAGCGCCTGGTGAATACCGGGCTCGGAATCGCGGCCTCGATCCCGGAGATCCACACCTCGATCGAGCTGTTCTCCGGCCCGCAACTGCTCAAGGCGCAAACCGCCTACACCTGGCTGACCACCCTGAAATGGGTGCTGCCCATCCTCATGCTGGTGCTGGCGGCGGTCGGCGTCTACGTCGCCAAGAACCATCGGCGGGCGCTGCTGGGGGTCGGTCTCGGCCTGGTGGCGGGGATGCTCGTGCTCGCCGCCGCGCTGGCGATCGGCCGTAACGTCTACCTCAGCGCGGTCTCCGCCAACAGCCTGTCGGTGCCCGCGGCGGCCGAGGTGTTCGACGCGCTGATCACGTTCCTCAAGATCAGTATGCGCATGCTGCTCGTGCTGGGCCTGGTGGTGGTGCTCGGGGCGTTCTGCACCGGCCCGTCCGCCACCGCCGTTCGTACCAGGTCGGCACTGTCGGGCGGGCTGAGCCGGGCCGGTGCGCGCCTGCCCACCGGCAGGTTCGGTGAGTGGGTGTATCGCAACCGCACGCTGCTCAGGGTCGCCATCGTGCTGGCCGCCGTCGTGGTCTTCGTGTTCTGGAACCGTCCCACGGGCCTGGTGGTGGCGCTGCTCGCACTCGCCGTCCTCCTGCTGCTCGCCGTCGTCGAGTTCCTCGGCCACAGGCCGTCCTCGCCCCAGGGCGATTGAGGCGTTGATCCACGACGCTAATGACCGCCGGTGGCAGTCAGACCGAGTATTTGCAGATCAGCGCCTGGCTGCCGCCCTGGGCGTAGCCGGTGTAGGTGTAGGTGGGGTTGAAGTAGACGCATGCGGCGGAGGGGCTCCCGCTGCCCGTGTAGGTCAGGCCGGTGCCGCTCCACCGGTGGCAGCTCAGGCCGCCGTTGTAGAAGCCGATGGTGGAGAAGGAGTTGACCTGGGCCACGCAGTACTCGCCGAGCGAGAGCGGGCTGTACACGACCTCGATGTTGCCCGCGGAACGGACGGCCTGCGCGGGTACGGCGGAGACGGCGAGCGCGCCGAGACAGGCGAGCGCGGCGGTGGCGAGCGCGACGACACGACGGGACATGGGGACCTCCGGGATGGAAGGCGGCGGGGCATGCCGGAGCGCGCCGCTGGGCTGGGTGGAGCTCTGCGCGACACGGCTATGCTGCGCTGATCGCAGTATTAAATAGGAAACCTTCCTATGCAATACGCCAGCCTCACCGATTGGGGGGCAGAACTCGCGCGTACGGCCTGAGCCTGGGCTTCTCCGGCCGATACCCTCAAAATCGTATTCATCGTCCTGTCATGCGGACGGGTCGTGGATCGCCCGGCGCGATGTCGCGCTCGCTACTCTTTCGGGGCGTAGGTGAGCACGACGATGCCGGAAGCGAAGGGCGTGGTCTTCACCAGGTTCAGGTGGGTGGTGTCGAGTCCGTCGAGGAGGCGCTGGCCGCTGCCGGCGATGACGGGGAACATCCAGAAGTGGTACTCGTCGACGAGCCGGTGCTCCAGGAGAGTGCGGTCGAGTTCGCCGGTTCCGTATTTCAGGATGTTCCGGCCGGGCTTCTCCTTCAGCCTGGCGACCTCCTTGGCGACGTCGCCCTCGATGATCGTGGCGTTCCAGGTGGCCGCCTTCAGGGTCCGGGAGGCTACGTACTTGGGGAGGGCGTTCATCCGGGCGGCGTAATCGCCTTCGGCCCGCTCCATCTTCGGCCAGACCTGGGCGAACGCCTCGTAGGTCTCGCGGCCGAGCAGCAGGGCGTCAGAGGAGGAGAAGAGGCTCTCGCCGTACTCCGCGTGCTCCTCGTCCCAGTACGGCGAGCCCCACTTCTCCGGCGACCCGATGACTCCGTCCAGCGTCACGAACGTCGACTCGATAAGTTTTCTCATCTGTCCACCCTTTCCGGCATTGACTCGGCTCGTCGGTACGCGCGCAGAAAGATCCGTATGCCGCCCGCGACCAGGCGGTCGATCTCGGCGTCGTCGAGTTGCACGGCTCCGTACCAGGTGCGGTGGTTCACCCGGCCGGTGACCAGCAGGCCCAGGAACTCGGCGGCCTCCATCGGGTCCGGGATGTCGAGCAGCCCCTGGTCGTGCAGCTCGGCCAGCCGGTCAGCGAGAGCGTGCTGGACGGTGTGGTTGTTGGAGGTAGGCGCCAGCAGGGCTGGAAAGTGCGACACCTCCGCGATCATCAGGCGCATCACGGCGGCACGCTCCGCCGATCGGGCGACTTCGGCGGCGAACTCGCGGCCGAAGACGGTCAGCGCCGCCTCGATGTCGTCGACCTGGCCGAGGGTGCGGTCCAGCAGCTGCTGGAACGCCGCCGCCTGCGCGCTCTTGGTCTCTTCCAGAGTCGAGAGGAACAACTGCTCCTTGTCGCCGTAGTAGTCGTAGATGGTGCGCTTGGAGACGCCCGCACTGGCGGCGATGGCGTCGACGCTCGCGCGCGCGTACCCCTCCCGCACGAACACTTCGAGCGCCGCTCGCACGATCGCGACGCGTTTGGCCGGTGACCCCTGACGGAGTGTGGGCTGGCTGTTCGACATGGCTGACTCCTTCCCAGGAGCCCACTATACCGTGCAGTGTAGTGGTCAGTTACACTGCACGGTATAGTGCAGTTCATGAGCGACACCTCGACTGCCACGCGTCTCGACAGCGCCGTACTGAAGCTCAGTGCTGTTGTCGTCACCGGCACCATCACCGCCATGCTGGACATGACCATGGTCAACGTGGCGCTGGCCGATCTGACCCGCGCCTTCCACACTTCCGTCGTCACGGCGCAGTGGGTCAGCACCGCGTATCTGCTTTCCATCGCGATGGTCATCCCCCTGACCGGCCGGTTGGCCGAGCGGTTCGGCACCCGGACCATGTGGCTGTTCGCGCTCACCGTCTTCCTGGTCGGTTCGGCACTGTGTGGAGCCGCCTGGTCGGTCGGCAGCCTGATCATGTTCCGGATCGCGCAGGGCGTCGGCGGCGGCATGATCGTGCCGCTGAGCATGATGATCCTCGTCCAGGCCGCCGGCCCTGACCGCCGCGGGCGGGTGATGGCGATCGCGACCATGCCCGCGCAGGTCGCGCCCATCGTCGGCCCCCTGCTCGGCGGTTTGATCATCGACAGCGGCGACTGGCGCTGGATCTTCTACCTCAATGTCCCCGTCTGCCTCATCGCGCTGCTGCTTTCCCGCCGCGGCATTCCGGACGACGGCCGACGGGAACTCCGGCGCCTGGACCTGCCCGGCATGGCGCTGCTGTCCCCCGCCCTCGCCCTGATCGTCTACGGTCTGTCCCAGACCGGCCGCCCACTCCTGCTGGTCTCCGGTACGGTCCTGCTGGCCGCCTTCATCTGGCACGCCCTGCGCACCCCGGCCCCGCTGCTCGACCTGCGCCTGTTCGCCCACCGGCCACTGGCCGCCGCCTCGGCACTCAACTTCGTGTCGCGGCTGTCGATCTTCGGAGCGCTGATCCTGATCCCCCTGTACTACCAGCAGGTCCGCGGCCACAGCGCACTCACCGCCGGTATGCTCCTGGCCCCCCAGAGCCTCGGCACGATGCTCGCCCTGCCGTACGTCGGCAGGCTCACCGACCGCATCGGCGCCCGTCCGGTCGTCCTGACGGGAATCGCCGTCACCACGCTCGGCGCCCTCGCCTACACGCAGGTGGCCGCGCACACCCACGACCTGGTCCTGGCCGCCTCGCTGCTGGTCTGGGGCGTCGGGATCGCCGCCGTCGCCGTCCCCGTCTCGGCCGCCGCCTACCAGGGGCTGCCATCCACCGTGATTCCGAGTGCGACCAGCGCCATCACCATGGTCCAGACGATTGGCGCGTCGGTCGGCGCGGCCGTACTGGCGGCGATCCTGCAGGACCGTGCGACCCGTCACCCCGGCGCGATGGCCGCCGCCTTCGCGGACACCTTCTGGTGGGTTCTGGCCTTCACCGCCCTCGCGCTGATCCCCGCCCTGCTTCTCCCGATGCGGCGAGCCTGACCCACGGTCTCGCCGAGACGGTGCCCCTGACCTGCGTAGATCGTGATTATCCTGATTTGCTTGCGGGGAAGATGGCGGTGACAGCCCAGGTCGTTCCGACAGCCGTGAGGCCGGCGCCTGATGTCAAGACCGTCACGGTCGCTCCCGACTGCTCGCGCCTCACCCCGGATCGGATTCCAGGTTGACCAATGGAGAACCAGCCGGACACGCCTTCGTCCAGGGCCGATTCCTCAGCGCACCCGATGATCCGCCGACCGGCGAACACGCGACTGCTGAACTTCCTGGTCGCCGCCGAGCACGTGATCCTCTATCTGGTCTCGTTTGTGCTGCTTGGTGTCGGGGTGGCCATTCTGGCCGTGATGGGTTTCACGGTCCTGCGAGATGACTCGGCCGGAGCAGAGAAGATCATCATCGTCCTTGAGGAGCTTCTCCTCGTTCTGATCGTTCTAGAGATATTCGTGACGGTTCAGACCCACCTGGAGGGTGGCCGCCTCCAGTTGGAACCGTTCATCATCGTCGGCATCATCGCGATCGTCCGGCACATCCTGTCGGTGGTCGTCAGGCTGTCCATTCCGGTGACCTCGGCCGAGAACCGTGAGCGGCTCGCGGAGCTGGCCGTGTACGTGGGGGGCGCCTTCGTGCTGGTCGCCGCGCTGGCTCTCGCGCGGTGGTCGCAGCGACGGCCGGACCAATCCGTCGATGAGGAGCCGTCCGCTTCCTCCGGGTAGACGTCAGGGCACTCCCTCACCTCGCCCGGCTGCTTGTCCGGGCGAAGGCAGCGACCCGATCATGCCGGGGTTCTACCCGTTCCGGAGGTAGTGTGCCTGCCCGCCCTTCCGGAAGCGATGGACGGCCTCCTCGACCAGGCGCTCGGCGCACTCACGAGGTTCCCATCCGCGTGCGTCGGCGGTCTTCCCCGGCTCCAAGTCCTTGTAGACGCCAAAGAAATGCCCGATCTCACCTCGTACGTGCACCGGCACGTCATCCATGTCCTGGTACTGGTCGAAGCGGGGATCATCCGCCGGCACGCAGAGAATTTTGGCGTCGGGTCCCTGCTCGTCGCGCATCCAGAACACCGCGACGGGGCGGGTCCGGATGACGCAGCCGGGGAACGTCGGCACCTCGCCGAGCACCAGCGCGTCCAGCGGGTCGCCGTCCTCGGCCAGGGTGTCGGGCACGAAGCCGTAGTCGTACGGGTAGGCGGTGGCGGTGAACAGCAGCCGGTCCAGCCTGATCCGCTGCCGGTCGAGGTCCATCTCGTACTTGTTCCGAGACCCTCGGGGCGTCTCCACGATGACGTCGAAGCGCATCTCGCCATCACCGCTCAATACGTCACGACGAGTTCGCCGTCGCGTTCGTCCACCGTGATCAGGGAGCCGTCTTCGATGTCGCCCCTGAGCAGGGCTCTGCCGATGCGCGTCTCCACCTCGCGGGCGATGAACCGGCGGAGCGGGCGGGCGCCGTACACCGGGTCGAAGCCTTGGGCGGCGATGAAGCGCCGGGCGTTCTCGGTGACCTCCAGTGACAGGCGGCGGTCGGCGAGCCGGGTTCTGATGTCGTTGAACATCAGGTCGACGATGCGCTCGATCTCGGGCTCGGTGAGCGGCTTGAACAGGACGATGTCGTCGACCCGGTTGAGGAACTCCGGGCGGAAGTGCCGCCGAAGCTCCGCCATGACGCTGTCGCGGTTCTCCGGCTTGATCTCCCCGTCGGGTGTCACGCCTTCGAGCAGGTACTGGGAGCCGATGTTCGACGTCATGATGACGACGGTGTTGCGGAAGTCGACCGTACGGCCCTGCGCGTCGGTGAGGCGCCCGTCGTCCAGCACCTGGAGCAGTGTGTTGAACACGTCGGAGTGCGCCTTCTCGATCTCGTCGAAGAGCACCACGGAGTACGGCTTACGCCGTACCGCCTCGGTGAGCTGGCCGCCCTCCTCGTAGCCGATGTACCCGGGGGGCGCGCCGACGAGCCTGCTGACGGTGTGGCGCTCCTGGTACTCGCTCATGTCGATTCTGATCATGTTCTCGTCGGTGTCGAACAGGCCCTCCGCGAGCGCCTTGGCCAGCTCGGTCTTCCCGACGCCGGTCGGGCCGAGGAAGATGAAGGATCCGATCGGGCGCCGCGGGTCCTTGATGCCGGAGCGGGCGCGGATGATGGCGTCGGCCACCAGTTGCACCGCTTCGTCCTGTCCGACGACGCGCTCGTGCAGGGTCTCGTCCAGGCGCAGGACCTTGTCGCGTTCCCCTTCTTCGAGGCGGCTGACCGGGATGCCGGTCCAGCGCGAGACGATCGCGGCGATCTCCTCTTCGGTGACGACCTCCCTGAGCAGCCGCCGGCCGCCCTGTTTGGCCGCCAGACGCTCCTCTTCGGCCTGCAGCCGGCGTTGGAGTTCGGGCAGCTTGCCGTGGCGCAGCTCGGCGGCGCGGTTGAGGTCGTAGTCGCGTTCGGCCTGCTCGGCCAGCCGGTTCGTGTTCTCGATCTCCATCCGCAGGTCCTGTACCTTCCGCACGGCCTGGCGCTCTGCCTCCCAGCGGGCACGCATGGAGTCGGTCTCGGCCCGCAGGTCGACCAGCTCCTTGCGGAGGTCCTCCAGCCGGGTCCTGCTGGCCGGGTCGCTCTCCTTGGACAGCGCGGCCTCCTCGATCTCCAGGCGCATGACGCGCCGGGTGAGCTCGTCCAGCTCCGCGGGCATCGAGTCCATCTCGGTGCGCAGCATGGCGCACGCCTCGTCCACGAGGTCGATCGCCTTGTCGGGCAGGAATCGGTCGGAGATGTAGCGGTGGCTGAGCACCACGGACGCGATCAGGGCGCTGTCCTGGATCTTCACGCCGTGGAACACCTCAAGCCGCTCGCGCAGGCCGCGCAGGATCGAAATGGCGTCCTCCACGGTGGGCTCGTCGACGAGGACGGGCTGGAAGCGGCGCTCCAGGGCGGCGTCCTTCTCGATGTGCAGGCGATACTCCTGCACCGTCGTGGCGCCGATCATGTGCAGCTCGCCGCGCGCGAGCATCGGCTTGAGCATGTTCCCGGCGTCCATGGCGCCTTCCGTCGCGCCGGCCCCCACCACGGTGTGCAGCTCGTCCACGAAGAGCAGGATTCGTCCCTCAGCGGCCTTGACCTCGTTCAGTACGGCCTTGAGCCGCTCCTCGAACTCGCCGCGGTACTTGGCGCCGGCCACCAGCGATCCCATGTCGAGGCTGAAGACCGTCTTGTCCTTCAGCCCTTCCGGAACGTCACCGTGGGCGATGCGCTGGGCCAGCCCCTCGACGATGGCCGTCTTGCCGACGCCCGGATCGCCGACCAGCACGGGGTTGTTCTTCGTCTTGCGGGACAGGATCTGGATGACCCGCCGGATCTCGCCGTCACGGCCGATCACCGGATCGAGTCTGCCCGCCTCGGCGTCGGCGACGAGGTCGCGACCGTACTTCTCCAGCGCCTCGTAGGCCACCTCCGGCATGGCGGAGGTCACCCGCTGGCTGCCCCGGATCGCGGTGAGCGCCTGGAGGAACCGGTCCCGGGTGACGCCCTGCGCGTTCAGCAGGCGTCCGCTCCCGGTCTGCGAGCCCTCGTCCAGCAGGGCGATCAACAGGTGCTCGACTGATACGTACTCGTCCTTGAGCCGCCGCGCCTCGCGCTCCGCCGTGTCGAGCAGGCGGGACAGGCGCTGGGTGACGAAGACCTGGCCAGGTGCCGCTCCCGGGCCGCTCACTCTGGGGCGGCGTTCGAGCTCAGCCTCCAGGTCCGCCTTGAGGCGGTCGGTGTCCGCTCCGGCCTGGCGCAGGAGGCGGGGCGCGAGGTCTTCAGGGCGCTCCAGGAGCGCCAGCAACAGGTGCTCCCCGTCGACCTCGGTGTGCCCGAAGCGCAGCGCCTTGGTCTGCGCGTCGTGCAGGGCCTCCTGGGATTTCTGCGTCAGGCGGTTCGGGTCCACGGTTCAGCCTCCTGTGCGTCGATTGCGCAGAGCAGCTTCCAGCTCCGCGATGCGGTCGAGCAGGTCCATCACGAGGCCGAGCGCGGCGTAGTTCAGCGAGAGTCCGGCGCGCAGCCGCTGGATACGGCCTGCCACGGCGACCTGGGAGAGCGGGAACCACAACCGGCCGGCGGCGTCGCGGTGGGCTTCGAGCAGGCCCAGCACCACCAACCGGCGCGCCATCTCCGGATGGAGGCCGGTGACCCGTGCGAACGTCTCCAGGTCCAGATCGACCGGCGCCCACCGGGCGAGCGCGTGACTCATCGCGACCTCCTGGGATCGAAGTCGGAGATCGCGGCCAGGTGGTTGAACAGCCGCTCCTCCTCCTCGGTGAGGCGCGCGGGAACCATGATCCGCGCTTCGGCGTAGAGGTCTCCGGGGGTGCCGCGGGGGTTCGGGAGCCCGCGGCCGCGCAGGCGCAGCCGGCGGCCGGTGGAGGTGCCCTTCGGCACCTTGACCTTGGCTTCGCCGCCGGGCGTGTCGAGTGAGACGGTCGCTCCCAGGGTGGCCTCCCATGGGGTGAGCGGCAGCGTGACATGGATGTCGCGGCCCTCGACGCGGTAGCGCGGGTGATCGGCGATGCGGACGATCAGATAGAGATCTCCCGGCCGGGCTCCGCGCGCTCCGTGCCCGCCCTGTTCCGCGAGCCTGATGCGCTGGCCGTTCGTCACGCCGGGCGGGATGGTGACGTCGACCTGCCGATCGCCGCTGAGGGTGAGCCGCTTCCGGCCCCCGCGGTACGCCTCCTCGACGGTGAGCACCAGCTCCGCCTCCTGGTCGGCGCCCGGGGCGGGGCCCCAGCCGCCGCGGCCTCGCCCGCCGCCGAACATCTCGCCGAAGAGGTCTTCGAGGTCGACGTCGCCCTGCCGCCGGGTCTGGCCGGTCCACCCGCCCGCACCGGCTCCCGCGCGCGCTCGTGCCCAGGTGTCCGGGTCGACGTCCTCCGGCACCCGGCGGAAGTCGGCGCCGAACGCGTCGTAGCGGCGCCGGGTCTCCGGATCGGAGAGGACCTGGTACGCCTCGGCGAGCTCCTTGAACCGCTCTTCGGCCACCGGGTCCTTGTTGACGTCCGGGTGGTAGGTGCGGGCCAGCTTGCGGTAGGCGCGCTGGATCTCGTCCTGGCTCGCCGTCCTGGAGACTCCGAGGGCCTCGTAGAAGTCGCGTTGATCGGCCATCAGTCCGCCTTCGCCACGATCACGGTCGCGGGGCGGAGCTGGCGTTCGCCCTCGCCGTACCCGGGCCGGACGACCTGGACGACCGTTCCCGGTGGGACCTCGGTGGTCGCGACGGTGCCGACCGCTTCGTGGCGGGCCGGGTCGAACGGCGCCTGGTCGTCGTCCTGGCGCGGGAAGCCGAACCGGTCGAGCAGGGCGAGCGCCTGCTCGCGCACCACCTTGACCCCCTCCACGAGCGCGTCGGGATCGGAGTCGGCGTGCTGGAGCACGAGGTCGAGGTTGTCGATCACCGGCAGCCACTCCCCGAGCACCCGCTCCCGCTCCTTCCCCGCCTCCCAGGCCGCTCGCTTGCGCACGTTGTCAAGGTCCGCGAGGGCGCGCAGCCGCTGGTCCTCCAGCTCGGACACCCGCGCCTTCAGCTCCGTCGTCTCGGCGCGCTCGGACGTCTCGATCTGCTCGGCCGGAGTCGGCGCCGGGTCGTGCTCGGACATGTCAGTCCGGGGTGGTGAACTCGGCGTCGATGACGTCGTCACCGCCGGACGGCGGAGGTTGCTGCCCGGCGGGGGCCGCGGCGAGGCCGTGGTAGACCTGCTGCAACTCCGAGGTGAGCGAGCGGAGCCGGTCGAGCGGGGCCTCCTCCTTGATGGCCTGCCTGGCGTCCACGACCAGCATCTCGGCGCGGGCCCTGTCGTGCTCGGCGGCGGCGGAGCCGAGTTCGGCCAGGCGCCGCTCGACCTGGTAGGCGACCGTGTCCAGCTCGTTGCGGGCGTCCACCAGTTCGCGGAGCCGTACGTCCTCGCCCCGGTGTCGTTCGGCGTCCGCGATCATCCTCTCGACCTGTTCCTTGTCCAGCGTCGAACTCTCGCTGATGGTGATGCGCTGTTCCGCGCCGGTGTCCTTGTCCCGGGCCGAGACGTTGAGGATGCCGTTCGCGTCGACGTCGAAGGTGACCTCGACCTGTGGGAGGCCCCGGGGCGCCGGCCGGATGTTCTCCAGCTTGAACCGGCCGAGCACCCGGTTGTCGGCCGCCCGCTCCCGCTCGCCCTGGAGCACCACGATGTCGACCGAGCTCTGGTTGTCCTCCGCCGTGCTGAAGATCTCGGTACGGCGCGCCGGGATGGTGGTGTTGCGCTCGATCACCTTGGTCATCACGCCGCCCAGCGTCTCCACGCCCAGGGACAGCGGCGTGACGTCGAGCAGCAGCACGTCCTTGACCTCGCCCTTGATGATGGCGGCCTGGATGGCGGCGCCGATGGCGACCACCTCGTCGGGGTTCACCGACATGTTGGGGTCCTTGCCACCGGTCAGCCGGCGCACCAGGTTCTGCACGGCCGGGATCCGGGTGGAGCCCCCGACGAGGATCACCTCATCGATGTCGTCCGCGGTCAGTTTGGCGTCGGCCATCGCCTGCTTGACCGGTTCCATGCACCGCTCGACGAGGTCCGCGGTGAGCTGGTCGAACGTCGACCGCATCAGCGTCGTGTTCAGGTGCTTGGGGCCGGCGGCGTCGGCCGTGACGAACGGCAGGCTGATCGTCGCCTGGGTGACCGAGGAGAGCTCCACCTTCGCCTTCTCGGCGGCCTCGAAGAGGCGCTGCAGCGCCTGGGGGTCGCGGCGCAGGTCGATGCCCTCCTGCCGCTGGAACTCGTCGGCCAGGTGGTCGACGATGCGCCGGTCGAAGTCGTCGCCGCCGAGATGGGTGTCACCCGAGGTCGACCGTACCTCGACGACTCCTTCCCCGATGTTCAGGATGCTCACGTCGAAGGTGCCGCCGCCGAGGTCGAACACGAGGACGGTCTCGTTCGCCTTCTTGTCCAGGCCGTAGGCCAGGGCGGCGGCGGTGGGCTCGTTGATGATGCGCAGCACTTCGAGGCCCGCGATGCGCCCCGCGTCCTTGGTCGCGTGCCGCTGGGCGTCGTTGAAGTACGCGGGAACGGTGATGACGGCCTCGGTGACCTTCTCGCCGAGGTACTTGCCCGCGTCGTCGGCGAGCTTGCGGATGATCAGCGCGGAGATCTCCTCCGGCGTGTACTGCTTGCCGCGGATCTCGAAGCGGGCCTCGCCGCCCGGTCCGGCGACCACGTCGAACGAGACGGCGGTCTGTTCGCTCGTCACCTCGTCGAAGCGCCGACCGATGAAGCGTTTGGCGGAGTAGATCGTGCCCTTGGGGTTGAGGATGGCCTGCCGCCTGGCCAACTGCCCGACGAGCCGCTCGCCCTGCTCGGTGAAGCCCACCACGGAGGGAGTCGTTCTCGATCCCTCGGTGTTGGGGATGACGGTCGCCTGCCCGCCCTCCATCGCGGCGATCACTGAGTTCGTCGTGCCAAGATCGATCCCGACTGCCTTGGCCATGTGAGCCTCCTCTCCCTATCTCGACCCTTGCTCCAGATGTCCCGCCTCGCATCCTCAACTCGGGTAGTCGTCCGGCGATGACCTGGCGATATTCGCGGTTCCTGGGGCTACCTGAATGAGGGGTGTGCGAACGCCTCTCATACGATGGTCGTGACCTGTTCGTTATCTATCGCCAGGAGTCCGATTCCGGGAGTGACCGAATGCGTGGACGTGAGCGCGAATGGCGGGCCGTCCTCGGGCTCCTCCGAGGGGCGCGGCGGGGCAAGAGCGGAGTACTGCTCCTCGACGGCGAGCCGGGCATGGGCAGGAGCAGGTTCCTCGCCGAGGCGGCCGACGCGGCCACCTCACGGCGGTTCTCCCTCGCGGTCGGGCAGTCGGAGGAGTTCGGACAGCTCGTCCCGATGGCGCCGCTGCTCGCCGCGTTCAACCAGTCGCCGATCACCCCCGCGGACGAGACGCTCGCCATCGACACGCCCCTCGCGCTGGTCGAGCGGTTGCGGATCAGGGCGGAGGCGCTCGCGTCCGCGAACCCGGTCGCGGTGATCCTGGACGATCTCCAATGGGCCGATCCGACCACCCTCAAAGCGCTGAGAACCCTTCAGTCACGGCTGACCTCCCAGCCGCTCGTCTGGCTGCTCGCCCGGAACACCCTCGACCACGGGACCGAGGCCGAACGCCTGTTCTCCCTCCTCGAATCGGAGGGTGGCATCCGGCTGGAGCTCGGCCCGTTGCCCCCCGACGCGGTCGCCGAGGTCGCCGCCGACTTCCTGGCCGCCACGCCCGGCCGCGAGGTGCTGGAGCTGGCGGCCGGGGCGGGCGGCAACCCCCACCTCCTGGTCGAGCTCCTGACCGGACTCCAGGAGGAGCAGGCGATCCACGTCTCCGGCGGGCTGACCCACCTGGTCTCCGGGCGGCTTCCGCGACGACTCCAGCGACTGGTGGCACGGCGCCTGGAACGGCTGAGCGGCCAGGCTCGCCAACTGGTCGAGACCGCGGCGGTACTGGGGCGGCCCTTCTCCCCCGAGGACATGGCCAAAGTGCTCGGCCGAACACCCGCCGCCCTGCTCCCCGCCCTGGAGGAGGCCATGGACGCCGACCTGCTGACGGTCGGCCCCGACTCTCTCCACTTCCGGCACGCGCTCATCCGCCAGGCCATCGCCGAGGGCCTGCCGACGCCGCTGCGCCAAGCCCTGCACCACCAGATCGGCGGCCTCCTCGCCGACACACCCGCCTCCGCCGCGCGCACGACGGAACCCACCAGCCCCCGGCGCCTCACACACTCACTGAAAACCGCCCAAGCCATGATCGAGGCGGGGCGGCTGGGAGAGGCCACCGAGCTGGTCACCGCGACACTGGCCCAGCCCCTTCCGCCGCAGGTCGCGGCCCAGTTGCACGGCGAGCTCTCGGCCGTCCTCGTCCTGTCCGGTCAGGCGGCGGGCGCGGTGACCGAGGCGGAGACGGCCCTGGCGGAGCCCGAGCTGCCCGACGCGGTCCGGGACCGGGCCCATGTGTCACTCCTCCAGGCCCTCGCGGGACAGCAGGACAGCGAGAGCGCGGTACGGCGGGCCGCATCGATTCTCGAGGAGGCCGACCGGCACGGCGACGCCGTGGTCGTCACGGCCCTCACGATCCTCGCGGCCGACCGCTGGGACCGCGGCAGGCTCTCCGACGGGCTGAACCTGGCCCGCGAAGCCGTACAACGGGCGGACGAGGGCTCGGGGGCGGCTCGCCGTACCCACCCTCATCTGGCGATGGCGTCGATGCTGCTTGACGTCGGCCGCCTCGACGAGGCGGAGACCCTGCTGCGTACGGCCCGCGAGGAGGTGGAGACGCTGGGGCACATCGCGTGGGCGGCGGGCCCCGCCGTACTCCACGCGCGTTTCGAGCTGGCCGGACATCGGGTGGTGGACGCGGTGGCGGGAGCCGAGGCGGGGCTGGCCACCGCCGACTCGCTGGGCACGCATCTGTTCACGTCGCTGGGCATGGCGGTGTTGGGGGCGGCGGCGTTGCGGCGCGGGGATCTCCAGGAGGCGGCCGGTCATGTGGAGGGCGACCGCGCTCAGGTGTCCCACTACGGCCCGACGCAGGGGCGGTTGCGCTGCCTGATGCTCTCCGCTCAGGTCATGGAGGCACGAGGGCAGCCGCGCAAGGCCATGGCCCTGCTCTCCGGCCTCTACCCGATGCTCGATCGGCACCGCGGCCTGCTCATCGTGGAGCCGACCGCCGCGGCGTGGCTCGTCCGCCTCGCGTTGAGCGTGGGCGACCGGCCGCGAGCCGAGAGCGTCGTCGCGGCGGCCCGCAGCCTGGCCGACGACAACCCCGCCTTCTCCGCCGTCCTGGCGGCTGCCGCCCACGCCCGCGGCCTGCTCGACAAGGATGTGTCGGCCTTCACTGTCGCCGTCGCCGCCGCTCGTGACGACTACGCGCGGGCGTCGGCCCGGGAGGATCTCGGGGCGGCACTCGCGTCGACCGGGGAGCGCGACGCCGCGATCCGCGTCCTCGACGACGCGCTCGCCGGTTTCGAGGCGACGGGAGCGGTGCGAGACTCCGCCAGGGTCCGGCGGCGGCTGCGCCTCCTGGGCGTCCGGCACCGCCACTGGAGCCGCGAACAGGGGGCGGCCCTGGGCTGGGGCAGCTTGACCGCCACGCAGCGCGCGGTCGCCCGCCTGGTCGCCCGGGGGCTGACCAACCGCCAGGCCGCCGACCAGATGTTCATCAGCGTGCACACCGTCGCGTTCCATCTGCGGCAGATCTTCCGCAAACTGGACATCGACTCACGCGTCGACCTGACCCGCTTCATCGTCGAAGAGGACCATCTCCACGACCGGCCGACGATCTAGCCCCGGCCACCACCACCCGGGAGCAGGCCGTCGCGTGCGCGGGTCACGCCGGGGCACGATCAGCCTGGCCCGCTCTCATTTGCGCGATGCCGCCGACCGGATGGTCAGGCGGGATGATCGGCCGGCGGGTGGCGGTCAGGGTGGGGCCAGGGAGTCGGGGGCGGGGACCGGGAGGGGGTGAGCGGCCTGCGGGCGCAGGCCGTCGAAGATCAGGCTGAGGTAGCGTCGCCACAGACCTGGGACCGCGTCGCCGAGTGGTGCCGTCGCCTGCGCCACGGCGTTGATCAGCAGAACGATGTCGTATCCGGTGATGTCGTCGCGTACGACGCCGTCCGCCAGTGCGCGGGCTGTGAGAGATCCCGCTGCTGCCACCAGCCGGTCGCTGGCGGCCCTGAGCTGTGGATCCCTTCGCAGGTCCGCGGTGACCGCCTGGCAGAAGGACCGATCGGCGACCTGCATCTCGACCGCGTCCGCCATGAACGCCAGCAGCGCCTGCCCGGAATCGGCATGACCCAGGAGCTCCTCGCCTCTGGCCGCCAGCCGGTCGAGTTGGTCGCCGAAGATCGCGGTGACCAGGTGCTCCTTGGTGGCGAAGTGCCGGAACACGGTGCCCTTGCCGATTCCCGCCCGCGCCGCGATGCGTGCGATCGAGACCTCCGTGCCGTACTCGGCGAATTCGGCCGCGGCGGCCTCCAGCAGCAGTCGCCTGTTTCGCGCGGCGTCGGCCCGCATCCTGTCCACGAAAAGGACTGTACCCCAACCGGACCGCTCGGTCATGTTACGCTCGCCACAACCTGACCGAACGGTCCGCTTATGGAGGTAGCTCGATGAAGGCACTGGCCGCCCATGGATACGGTGGCGTGGAGGTCCTGGAACTGCTGGACGTGCCGATCCCGCCGCCCGGCCCCGGCCAGATCCAGGTGCGGATCGTGGCGGCGGCGCTCAACCCGGCCGATCTCAGGCTTGTCGGCGGGACGTTCAAGGAGATGGCCCCGCTGGCGTTCCCGCACGTCCTCGGCGGTGACTTCGCGGGCACCGTCACCGCCGCAGGTGAAGGCGGCGGCCGATTCGCCCCGGGGGACGAGGTCTTCGGTCTTGGTCTGCCGAGGACGGCCGGGGGTATGGCGGAGCTGCTCTGTTCGCCGCCCTCGTTCACCACGGGCACGATGGCCGAGTACGCGGTCTTCGACGCCGACACGCCCGCCCTCGCGCTCAGACCCGCCGAACTGCCCGCCGAGCACGCGGCGAGCCTGCCCACCACCGCCCTGACCGCCCTTCCGCTGCTGCGCGCCGGGGACTTCACTGCGGGCATGAAGGCGCTGGTCATCGGGGCGGCCGGCGGCGTCGGGGGCGCGGTGGTGCCGCTGCTGGCGGCGCGCGGCGTTCACGTGATCGCCACCGCCCTGCCTGAGGACGAGGAGTACGTGCGCGGGCTGGGCGCCGCCGAGGTGATCGACTACCGGTCGGCCGACACAGCCGCGGAAACCCGCCGTCGCCATCCTGAGGGCGTGGACGCCCTGGTCAATCTGGCCCTACCGGGGACGTCCCTGCCCGCCATGGCCTCGCTCGTTCGCCCTGGAGGACGCCTGTTGAACCTCGCCTTCCCCAGCCCCGGCCCCGACTCCGGCATCGAGACCGTCTACACCGCGGCGCGCCCCGGCGACCTGAACGAGGTGGCGGCGCTGGCCCTGAAGGGCATCCTGCCGTCCACCGTGACCCGCCGCTATCGACTCGAGCAGGCCGCGCAGGCCTACGCGGACCTGGTGAACGAGCACGTCACCGGCAAACTGATCGTGACAATCGGCTCGGCTGAGTAGGGAGGTAGTAGCCGAAGTCGCCCTCGCCGGGAAATGGTAACCCCCCGCCGCGGATTCGACGGCGAGGGGCGTTGAACAGGGTCAGCAGCTCAGGTTGGAGCCTGGTGTGACGCCCAGGATCTGGGTGAAGCGCTGGTAGGAGTTGATACGGCTCTGCACCTGGGCCGGGTTCCCGCCGTTGCACTCCAGGGCGCCGTTGATGCTGCGGATCGTCTCGCCGAAGCCGCTGCCGTTGACCATCGCGTTGTGCGGGGTCATGGTGCCGGGGCCGTTCTGCGTGTTCCAGTACCAGAGGCCGGTCTTCCAGGCCACGGCGGCGTCGTTCTGCACCAGCCACGGGTTGGTCAGCAGCGGCAGGCCGAGCGCGTCACCGGCCGCCTTGTAGTTGAAGTTCCAGCTCAGCTGGATCGGACCGCGGCCATAGTAGGCGGCCTGCCCGGCGGGGCACCCGTAGGGCTGGCTGCTGTCGCAGTAGTGCGGGTAGTTGGCGGTGTTCTGCTCAACTATGTGGACCAGGCCGCCGGTCTCGTGGTTGACATTGGCGAGGAAGGCGGCGGCCTCCTGCTTCCTGACCGTGTCGCTGCCGGTCTTGGCGAAGCCCGGGTAGGCGCTCAGCGCGGCGGTCAGGCCGTTGTAGGTGTAGAAGGAGTTGCGGCTCGGGAACATCTGGTTGAACTGCGCCTCACTCACCACGAAGCCCGAAGGGTCCGGGGGGTCGGTGGGGCCGCTGCAGGAGTACGGGTCCCAGTACCAGGTGCTGATGGTCGGGTCGTAGCCCGGGTTGTCGTGCTCGGCGATGTAGTACTGGCCGTTGGTGTATCGGACGATGCTGCCCGTGGCGTACCAGGTGCCCGCTGCCCAGTTCGGGTGGTTGCAGGTGGGAGGAGTGGTGGGGCCGCCACCGCCGGTGCAGGAGCCCTGGCTGGCCCAGACGGCGGCCGAGCCGGGCGTCTCGTTCTGCGTCCACCACTTGGCCTGCCAGTTGCTGCCGTTGTGGGAGGCGACCATGCCTCCGGTGTAGACGGCCGAGGGGCTCCACGCCGTGGCACAGGCCGCCGCCGAGGCCGCGGACATGGGCAGGACGACGAACATGGCGGCGGCCGCCGCGAGGACGGCGAGTAAAGCCATGAGGGGGTTCTTCGACACTGATTCGCTCCCGGGGGTGTGGGGCAGCTTTTTTTACAGGAAAGTTTCCTAACAGTTATGCCGAGGGTAACGCCGCGCATGCACGCCTGCAAGGCCCAAAGGCCACGCGAGCCGTACCTGCGGACTTGAGACTTCCCTCCCGTCGGCCCTGCAGCGCGGGTCGCTGGCGACGAAAAGCTTCCGGGATCGTTACAACGACAGGCTTGAAGTCATGAATGCCGACGACAACGAGCGGCCCGCGGCGGAGCCTGCCGTCGAGACCCGCGACCCGCGGACGGGCTACGGCTCGACCGACGCACTGAACGAAAAGGGAGCGCCCCCCTGGCGGGAGCTCCTGGGACCAGAGCACCTCGGAGCCGCGATCGTGCTGGCCGGCGGGGTGCTGGTGGGCGCGGTCAACATCTATCTGGCGTCGAGCATGCTGCCGACCGCGGTGGCCGAACTCGGCGGCGCCAGCTTCTACGCGTGGAACATGACGATCTACCTGGTCGCCATGGTGATCGCGACGATGCTCGTCAGCCGGCTCCTCGCCCGATGGGGCAACGTCGGCGCCTACCTCCTCGGCTTCGCCGTGTTCACGGTGGGCTCGGTGGCCTGTGCGGTGAGCCCTGCGATGCCGGTGCTGCTGGCCGGCCGTGGCGTCCAGGGGCTCGGCGCCGGATTGCTGTCCGGGCTGGGGTTCGCCGTCATCCGATCAGCCCTGCCGCGCCGCCTCTGGACGCGCGGCAACGCGCTGATGTCGGCGATGTACGGCGTGGGCAACTTCGTCGGCCCGGCGCTCGGCGGCCTGTTCGCCCAGTTCGGCTCGTGGCGCCTGGCGTTCGTGGTGATGGCGGTGGTCGCGGGGGTGTGCGGCGTGGCCGTACCCCGTGTGCTGCCCCGGAGCGAGCGCGGTGGCGCGCGGGCTCCGATTCCGGTCGTGTCGCTGGTGCTGGTCACGGCCGCCACCGCGGCCGTCAGCGTGGCGGGCGTCCTGCCCGGCGCGATGGCGATGGCCGCCGGCGTTGCGGTGGCGCTGCTGCTGGTCGTCGGGTTCGTCGCCCATGAACGGCGCAGCGAGCTGCGGGTCTTCCCGCGCACGACGTACCGGGCGGGTTCATCGCTGAAGTGGGTCTACCTGACCATCGGGCTGCTGGCCTTCGGCGTCGCGGTCGAGTCGTTCGTCCCGCTGTTCGGCCAGCACTTGGGCGGGCTGCCCCCGCTCGCGGCGGGCTTCTTCGGCGCGGCCATCTCGCTCGGCTGGTCGGTGACCCAGATCGCCAGCTCGTCGGCGGTCAGGGAGCGCACGGTGCGCCGGCTGCGCGCCATCGGCCCGGTACTGCTCGCGCTCGGCTTCCTCCTCCAGGGGCTGCTGCAGCGCGACGACACGCCGATCTGGCTGGTGCTCGTCTGGGCGCTGGTGCTGTTCGTCGCCGGTTCGGGCATCGGCGTCGCCTACCCGCACCTGTCCGTGGCCGCGATGACCAGCACCCGTGACCCGGAGGAGGGAAAGCAGGCGGCCGCGGCGATCGCCACTGTGACGACGATGTCGACCGCGTTCGGTACGGCGGTCGCCGGGGTCCTGGTCAACCTGGGCGGGCACTCGATGCTCGACTCGGCCCGATACCTGCTGTTCGGATTCGCCGCCATCTGCGCGATCGGGATCATCACCGCACGCGCCGCGAATCGCTCTGGCCGGCCCGACCACTCATGACGCCCATCATTCCGACACGAGGAGATTCCATGACTGACGCGCTGTTTCCGATGCCCCGAGCGGCGGGCTGCCCTTTCGACCCGTCACCGGAGCTGAGGCGGCGAATCGAAGAAGAGCCGGTGTCGCAGGCGAGGCTGTGGGACGGCAGCACCCCGTGGCTGGTCACCCGCTACGCGGATGTACGCGCACTGCTCGCCGATCCGCGCGTCAGCGTCGACGTCGCACAACCCGGCTTCCCGCACACCAACGCGGTGAGCAAGGCGCGCGACGCGTACATGAAGACGCTGATGCAGATGGACGCGCCGGAGCACGTCGCCCAGCGGCGGCTGCTGATCTCGGACTTCACGATCAAAAGGATGGAGGCGTTGCGGCCCCGGATCCAGCGGATCGTCGACGACCTCATCGACGAGATGCTCGCCGGCCCGAATCCGGTCGACCTGGTGGAGGCGTTCGCGCTGCCGGTTCCGTCACTGGTGATCTGCGAGCTGCTGGGCGTGCCCTACACCGACCGCGCCTTCTTCCACCGGGTGGCCCGAACACTCGTCATGGACGAGCCCGACCCCGAGCAGGCCATCGCCGCCAGCGAGGAACTGAACGCCTACCTGGAAGAGCTGGTGGACCGGAGGAACGCCGAGCCGGGCGACGACGTGATCAGCAGGCTGGCCGTCGAGCAGTACCGGACCGGCGTGATGACCCGGCGTGAGATCGCCACGATCGGTCAACTCCTGCTGGTGGCCGGGCACGACACCACCGCGACCATGATCTCGCTGGGCACGGCCGCGCTGCTGGCGCACCCGGACCAGTTGCGCCAGATCCGCGACGGCGGCGACCCCGCGCTGGTGGCCAACGCCGCCGAGGAACTCCTGCGCTACCTCTCCATCACCCACACCGAAGCCCGCCGCGTCGCGCGGGCGGACATCGAGATCGGCGGCCGGCTCATCCGCGAAGGCGAGGGCGTCATCGGCGTGAAGAGCATCGCCAACCGGGACCCCTCGGCCTTCCCCGAGCCCGACACGCTCGATGTCCGCCGCAAGGCCCGTCACCATGTCGCCTTCGGTTTCGGCGCCCACCAGTGCCTGGGCCAATCACTGACCCGAGTGGAACTGCAGGTCGTCTACGGCACCCTCTACCGGCGCATCCCCACGCTGGCCCTGGCCGTACCGCTGGACGAGCTGACGTTCAAACCCGACGCGATCTTCTACGGGGTGCGGGAACTGCCCGTCACCTGGTAACTCACAAAGGGAGAAAGCGCATGAAGGTCATCGTCGACCAGGACGCATGCATCGGCTCCGGGCAATGCGTCCTCAGCTCACCGCAGGTGTTCGACCAACGCGACACGGACGGCATCGTCGTACTCCTGCAAGACAGCCCGGAACCTGGCCTGCGGGAGGCCGTCCACGAGGCCGCCCGCATCTGCCCGGGCCTGGCGATCACACTGCCCCCGTCGTGAACCACCCTCTGATGCCGCGGGGGTGACCGGCTGCCGCTGGCCGTCCCCGTGCCGATGGGGCTGGGGACGCCGGCCTTCGGCTATCCGTGGCACTGGTCCGTCACGCGATGGCTCGACGGCACGACAGCGACGGTGGACGGCCTCGCCGACCCCGCGCGCACCGCTGTGCGACTGGCCGGTTTCCTCACCGGCCAGGACTTTCCTCACTAAAAGTATGCAAATGAACACCAAGCGTACTTGAAATGGTCCACCCGTCCACCTAAGTTGGCTGTGTATCCGGGTTCCGCCAATTGTCGGAACCCCTGCTGCGGTCCCCCCTCGACGCGAGAGGAACACCAAGGTGGCCGCGTTCGACATGGAATTGTCCAGCCCCTTGCCCTTCGGGCTTTCCGGTGGGCTCGGCGGCCCCGGCGAAGGGGGCCACCAATCATCTGACTGGTACATCCAGTTCGGAATGGACCTGGCCGCCGCCGAGGGCACGGAAGTCCGCGCCGCCTTCGACGCCCATATCACCAGATTCAGCCCGCACGACCCCAGCACCGACAGCGGCAAGGTGTACGGCGCGCAACTCTTCATGCGGGCCCCCAACGACATGATGGGCGCCTTCTACACCCACCTCACCGGCGTGCCCTCCGGGCTGACCGTCGGGTCCCAGGTCAGCAGGGGCGACCTGCTGGGCTCCGTGTTCTCGTTCGGCGGGATCCCGCCGCATCTCCACATGGCGCTGGTCGAGATCATCGGCGGCGCGCCGGGCGGCGTGTATCAAGGTGTGGACCTGTACCAGACCATGCTGAGCCTGTCCGATTCGAGCAGCATCACCGTCTCTTTCAACCAGAACGGCTCACCGCCCACCGTCGCCTGAGCGTGTGCATTTCGGACAAGTCGGCCGCCGGTTTCGGTAAAACGATAATTGGCCCCTTTTAACGGACATCCTTATCTCATCGACCAGACCAGGCCCATTCTTCACATACAGCACCTGATCTCGCATTTCAGTCGTTTGCCAATGGTTTGCAAGGACGGTCTGTGAGGTTCTCGTCGTGCCCCCAATCGGGCGGCGCCGAGAAGCCTGGAGGCAGTGCCGTGCGGACCGACGCGACCATCCTGCGTGACCTGGTGACCGCCGAGCTCGCACGCTCCGGCGGAGCCGCCTGGTCGGTCGACGAGACCGACTACTGGTGCCGCGTCACCCCCGACGGCTACGCGATGCCCGACCAGGGCTGGAAGCTGCACGTCTCCGCGACGATGCTGTCCGCGCCGTACGTGCTGACCCAGGTCGCCCGCGTGCTGATCGAGGCCGGATGCGCGTTCAAGTTCCCCGCCCGGCTCGGCGACTACTGGGAGCTGCTCGCGCCGCACTGCGCCAGGGCGCAGGCGGGCAAGTTCGTCACCGCCTACCCGGCCGACGACGCCGAGTCGGTACGGCTGGCCGCCCTCCTGGACGAGGCCACCACGGGACTGCCGGGCCCGGTGATCCTGTCCGACCGGCCCTACCGCGCGGGCGGCATCGTCCACTACCGCTACGGCGCCTTCTCCGGCCACCGAACGCTCGGCAACGACGGGTTCTACGAGATCCGGCTGCGCGCCCCGAACGGAGAGCTGGTACCCGACCAGCGGGTGGCCGCCTTCACGCCGCCGAGCTTCGCGGTCTCCCCGTTCGGCGAACCGCCGAAGCGGACGCCCGGCTCGTCGGCGGTGATGCTCAACGACCGGTTCGTGGTGCGCGAGGCGATCAGGCACGCGACCAAGGGCGGCGTCTACCTCGCCGAGGACACGAAGACCGGACGCCAGGTCATCGTCAAGGAGGGCCGCCCGCACGCCTCCTCCGACCTCAGCGGCAGGGACGCCAGAGACCGGCTGGCCGCGGAACGCGCCGCGCTGCGCGACCTCGCCGCCACCGGCGGCGTCCCGGCCCTCGTCGACTACTTCGAGCAGGGCGGCCACGCCTTCCTCGCCGAGGAACTGGTGCCGGGCCACACCGCGCTGCGCTGGTCGGAGACCCGCGCGACACCTCTCGGCGGCAACGGTTTCGGCTGCCCGATCGAGGAGGTCGCGCGGATCGTCTCCGACCTGGTCGGCCTGCTCCGGAAGGTACACGCCCGCGGCTACGTCTTCCGCGACCTCTCGCCGGGCAACCTGATGATCCTCCCCGACGGCGGGATCCGGCTCGTCGACCTGGAGTACGCGACCCCGCTGGACGGCACCGTCCTGGTCGGCGGCACCCCCGGCTACCTCGCCCCCGAACTGATCCCCCACTCCGGCGAACTCCGCCAGGCCCCCACCGAGGAAGCGGACCTGTACAGCCTCGGCGCGCTGGTGTACCTGCTCGCGACCTCCGCCGAACTCGGCCTGGCGGACGACGAGGCGACCGGCCCGGCGTGGGGCGGTCGCGCCGCCGACCAGGTGGACCGGGTGGCCGCGAGCAACCCCACCCTGGCGCTGCTCCGCCCCATGGTGGTGGGCCTGCTCGCCAAGCCCGGGGACCGCTGGACGCTCGACACATGCGCCCGATTCCTCGACGAACTCAGACCGGCCCCCGCGAAACCGGCCCCCAAGCCCCGGGTCAGCGCCGACGACCTCGTCTCCGACGGGCTCGCCTGGCTGACCGAGACCATGGACGACCGCGAAGACGGCCCGTCTCCCTGGCCCACCGACACCTACGGGCTCGAAGGCGACCCGTGCTCGGTCAGCGCCGGGGCGGCGGGCATCCTCCCGGTCCTGGAACCCGCCCAGGCCGGAGCGGTCTCGCGCTGGCTGCGCCGCCGCCTCACCGAGGAGGACACCTGGCCGCCCGGCCTCTACGCAGGAAGGTCCGGCGCGCTCTGGGCGCTGTACGAGGCTGCGCCGGACCAGGACACCCGGGACTTCGCGGTGCGGACCGCGCACCGGCTGCCGACCGGCTACGCCAGCCCCGACATCACGCACGGCCTGGCCGGTAGCGCGATGGCCACGCTGCGCCTCGCCGCCCGCGCGGACGACTCCGTGCTGCGCGGGCGGGCCGCGGAGATGTTCCAGAGCCTGTACGACGCGAGGTCCTCGCTGAACGGGCGTCCGCAGTGGGCGACCCACGCCTCGCTGGACTCCAGCCTGGCCGGCGTCAACCACTTCGGCTTCGCCCACGGCCTGGCCGGGATCGGCACCGCGCTGCTCTACGGCGGCCTCGCCCTCGACCGGACCGACTGGTTGGAGACCGTGCGGGAGGTAGCCCACACCCTCTACGAGCACGCCGACATCGACGGGGACACGGCCTGGTGGCCCTCCCGGCGAGACGACCCGGAGTCGGTACGCCCCCGCAGTCCGCACTGGTGCAGCGGGTCGTCAGGCATCGGCTCCTTCCTCGTCCGCTACTGGGACGCCACAGGCGATCAAACCGCGCTGGAATTCGCGGAACGGGCGGCGGCGGCCGTACACCGGACGCGGTGGCAGTCGGGCTCGGCGATGTGCCACGGACTGCCCGGGGAGGGCGACTTCCTCCTCGACATGGCCCACTTCACCACCGACGAGCGCTACCGCCGATGGGCGGAGGACCTGGCCGCGTGCCTGACCGCGCGGGCCGTCCGGCGTGCGGGCAGGCTGCACGTGCCCGACCGCCTGGGCAGGGTCGTGCCGACCTACCTCGGCGGCACCGCGGGCATCCTCGCCTTCCTGCTGCGCCTGCGGCACGGGCGTCCCCGCCTGTGGATGCTCGACGACGTGATCGGGCGCACCCCATGATCTCGCCGTTCCCCGAGAACGGCGATGCCAGAGGAACACGGAACCAGAGAGGGGGAAAACCATGTCCTTCGACGTTCAGGACCTGCAGAGCCTGCAGGAGCGTGAGCCGAGCATGACGGAGTCGGCGCTGCTGAGCCACTGCATCAAGCACCCGGGCTGCACCGACACCAACTGATGGCAGTACGGCGTGCGGACGCGTCCGCACGCCGTACCAGTTCTCCGAGAGGGCGGTGGACGTGACGACCCGCAGGATCATCCGGCTGTTCAGGCCGTACCGGCTCGCCGTCCTGCTCGTCGTGCTGCTGGTCGCGATCTACTCGGCGCTCAACGCGGCGATCCCGCTGCTGACCCAGGTCGTCTTCGACCGCGCGCTGTTCGGCGCGGACGGCCCGCGGCCCGACCTGCTGGCGCTGATCGCCGCTCTGGCCGCGCTCACGGCGGCCGGGGCCGCGGCGGTCGATCTGGCCCAGACCTGGATCTCGGCCCGGATGGCCCAGCAGGTCATCCACTCCCTGCGCACGCGACTGTTCGGCCACCTGCAGCGGATGCCGCTCGGCTTCTTCGCCGCCGCCAGGAGCGGCGAGATCCAGTCGAGGCTGGCCAACGACACCGACCAGATCGAGGACTCGATCAAGGACACGCTGCCCAGCCTGCTCAGCGGACTGCTCGGCTTCCTGTTCGCGCTGGGCGCGATGTTCACCTTGTCCTGGCCGCTCGCGAGCGTCACGCTGTGCCTGGCGCCGGCCATCCTGTGGGTCTCCGCCCGCTCGGGACGCGCGCTCAAGACCTTGTCCGCCGCCGGGCAGCGGGCCCGCGCGGAGATCGCCTCCATCGCCGCCGAACGGCTCTCGCTGGGCGGTGTCACGCTGGCCAGGGTGCACGATCGCGAGCGCCACGAGGCCGAGCTGTTCGGCGCGGAGAGTGAGCGGCTGGCCCGGCTGGGGGTGCGCGCCAGTCTGGCCGCGCAGTCGGTGCTGAGCGCGGGGCACGTCTTCTTCGTGCTGACGCCGTACATCGTGTTCGTGGCGGCCGGGCTCATGGACGGGATCACGCCCGGCACGCTCATCGCCTTCGTGGTCCTGCAGTCGAGGCTCTACCAGCCGCTGTGGCAGATCCTGCACATCTCCACCGAATTCCGTACCGCGCAGGCGGCCTTCGAGCGGGTTTTCGACTATCTGGACCTGCCCGCGGGACCGGACGCCGCCAGGCCCGCCGTCGCCGGGGGGACGGGCGCGATGAGCGTGGCGGCCGCCTCCTACGCCTACGCCGGGGCCGAGTCCGAGGCGCTGCGGGGGGTCACGCTCGACCTGCCCGCCGCCTCCGCGACGCTCATCGTCGGTCCGAGCGGATCGGGCAAGACGACCCTCGGCTACCTGCTCGCCGGGCTGCACGCGCCGACGGAGGGCGCGGTGCGGATCGACGGGCGCGTCTGCCTGGCCCCGCAGGAAGCCGTGCTCTTCCAGGGCTCCATCGCCGAGAACCTCCGCTACGCCGCGCCCGACGCCGAGCTGTCCGACCTGGTCGACGTCTGCACGACGACCAGGATCCACGACCGGATCACGGCCCTGCCCGACGGCTACGACTCCGTGGTCGGCGAGCGTGGGGCGCTGTTCTCCGGCGGTGAACGCCAGCGCATCGCCCTGGCCCGCGCGCTGCTGAGCGACGCGCCCGTCCTGGTCCTCGACGAGGCGACCTCCGCGCTCGACCCGCTGACCGAGCGCGAGGTCGTCCGCGCGGTCCTGGAGCGGCGCAGGGGGCTGACCACCGTCATGATCACCCATCGGTTCGGCGGCCTGGACTCCTTCGACACCGTCGTCGTGCTGGACGAAGGGCGGGTCGTCGAGTGGGGCGCCCATCCCGAACTGCTGGGCAACCGGCACGGACTCTACGCCCGGATGGTCCGGGCGCAGGCCGTCTAGGGACTGGTCAGGCTCGGGCGGTCGATCGGGTTGTGCGTGAGCGGGAGGCGCATGCCCAGGCGCCACCCGAGCGCGGCACGCGACGCGGGCCGTTCGGCCGCCTCCCGGCGCATGAGCCGGCCGAACTCGGCGGGGAAGCCGTCGCGCGGGTGCAGGCCGAGCACCCGCCGTACGGCCGGGGGCGGCAGTTCGGCCGCCCGGATTCCGGCGACGTCGAGGTGGGCCGCGGCGTGCAGCAGGTGGGCTTCGGCGCCGGAGGAGAGCGGGACCTGGACGTTCATGTGCAGGGCGATCGCCTCGTCGGCCCGGTCGGCGAAGGCCGGGGCGGCACCCTCCTCGACGAGGAGCAGGCGGGCGACCCGGCCCCCGTGGACCGCGAAGCAGCCGACTTGATCCCCGGCCGCCGGGCGGTGCGCGTCGGTGAGGCCGAGATCGTGCAGCAGGCAGGAGACGTAGAGCAGCTCGGGGTCGTAGGAGATCCCGTCGAGCTGGGCGAACAGGTCCGCCCACAGCCAGCAGCGGAGGCAGTGGCCGAGCAGGGGCGGACCGTAGGCTTCGCGGGCCTGCTCCAGCATCTGCCGGGCGAGCCGGCTGTCGGGGGGATTGCGGCCGCTGACCAGCGCCGTGCGTTCCAGGCGATCCTGGCGCAGCCGGGCTCCGGCCTGGCCGGTCCAGTGGGTGAGCTGAACGAGCATCGCGTGGCGGGCGTAGGCCAGCCGCTGTCTGGGGTTCAGTTCGCCGTCGCGGTGGGTCATCGGGGTTCGCTTCCTGCTCTCGTGAGTGCCAGCGCGGCTTCTTCGGCGGTACGGTGCCCGGATTCGATCGCGCCGTCCATGTACCCGGGCCAGCGGGTCGCGGTCTCGCACCCGGCCCAGTGCAGGGGCCCGATCCGCGCCCGGAGGGCGGGGCCGAAGCGGGTGAGGGTCCGCGGGCCGGCGAAGGCGCCGTAGCAGCCGCGGGAGTACTCCTCCGCGGCCCAGTCGCGTTCGATGTAGGCGATCGGTTTCCCGGCCGCCGCGCCGAAGTAGCCCTTCAGGTCGGCCAGCACCTGACGGCGGCGGTCGGCGAGGCCGAGGCGGGCGGCGGTGTCGGCGTGGCGGCCTTCCAGGAACCCGACCAGGACGCCCGGCCTGCCCTCGGGTGGCGTGTTGTCGAAGACGGTGCCCAGGGCTCGGCGGTCGCTGTTGGCCTGTCCGCTGAGGCCGCGGTCACGCCAGAAGGGTTCGTCGTAGACGACGTTGACCTTGATGACCCGGCCCATCGGCAGGCGCTGGACCAGCTGATCCCGGTCCCCGGGCAGCCCTGGCGTGTACCGGATCCGGGCGGCCAGCGGCGGAGGCACCGCGATGATCGCCCGCCGCGCCCGTACCGGGGAGGCGCCGGACAACCGTACGCCGTCGGCGTCCCAGTCCACCGAGGTCACCGGGGCGTCGAGGACGACCCGATCGCCCAGCTCGGCCGCCAGGGACAGGGCGATCCGCTGGGAGCCGCCGGCGACGCGGTCCTGCTGCGCGCCGCCCGCGGTCTGGATCAGCGCGTCCAACCCTCCGGCCGCGCCGATGTAGAACAGCGCCCACAGCGCGGACATGTCCTCCGGCTCGGCGGCGAACACCGCCTCGGTGACCAGCCGCATGAAGGCCCGCCCGCCGGTGGTCCGGAACCGCCGGTCGAGCCAGGTGCCGAAGGTCTGCCCGTCCAGCCGGGCGGCGTGCAAGGCCTGCCAGGGCTCGGGCGGGATCCTGGCCGCCGCCCGGTCCAACCGCCACTGCCCCTGGCCCATGTCCGCCAGCACGACAGGGTTCAGCCGGGGGACGCGGCCGGTGTAGGCGCTCCGGCGACCGCCGAACTCGGCGATGTGCCGCCCCCGCGCGTGGGTGGGGAAGGTGGTCAGCCCCAGCTCGCCGATCAGTGAGAGCACCCGGTCCTGGCCGGGGCCCACCCACTGGCCGCCCACCTCGATGGGCGATCCGCCCGGCAACTCGTCGTTGAGCAGCCGCCCGCCCACCCGGTCACGGGCCTCCAGGACGACCACCTCATGGCCTCGTCGTACCAGGTCACGCGCGGCCACCAGACCGGCGAGCCCGGCGCCCACGATCGCCACGTCCACGGGTTCCGCCATCATCACCCTCCACGTACTCGGCGAATCTGACATACGCTGTGTATGTGGTATCCATGCGCCATGGAGACTGTCAAGACCCGGCGAGAGCAGTACGCCCAGAGCACCCGCCAGGCGCTGCTGGACACCGGCCTGGAGTTCTTCGTCGAACGCGGCTACCCGGCGGTGTCGGCGGAAGAGCTGGTCCGGGCCGCCGGACTCACCCGCGGGGCGCTGTACCACCACTTCGACGGCAAGCAGGGTCTCTTCGAAGCCGTCTTCGAGGAGCAGGAGCGCCGGGCCGCGGCCCTGATCGCCGAGGCGATGGCCGCCCACGACGATCTCTGGCAGCGGGCGCTGACCGGGCTGGACACCTTCCTCGACGTGTGCGCCGACCGCGACTACCGCGAGATCGTCGTGCTGCAGGGCCCCATCGCGCTGGGCTGGGAACGCTGGCGCGAACTCGACCAGCGGCACCTCGGCGGACTGCTCGTCGGCAGCGTGCGGGCCCTGCTGGACGCCGGACTCGTCAAGCCCTACCCCGTCGGCCTGGCCGCCGCCGCCCTCTACGGCGCCCTCACCGAACTCGCCCTCGCGGCGGCCCGCACCGACGACCCCGCGCAGACCCGGCGCCAGGCGGGCCGCCTGGTCCACGGCCTCCTCCAAGGCCTCCGCCCCGCCGACGCGGGCTAGACCTCTCCACCGCGCGCACCCGCCGTCGTGCGGCTACAGCAGGATGCGGGTGTGTGCCGCCCTGCTGGGTGGGGGCTGGACTCTGGCGAGTTCTCGCAGGGCTCGCGAGGCGCCGCTCTGTCTGGCCAGGGCGAGAGCCTGACGGGCCGTTTCGGTCAACCGCTCGCGCTCGTGGGCCTCGGCGTACGCGTGGGCCATGCGGGCCATGGCGTAGGCGGTGGCATAGCTCGACGGCGCTTTCGGCGGTACGTGTTCCAGGATCTCGATCGCGCCCCTGGCGAAGCCGAGGTCGACGAGGCACCCGGCGCACAGTGTGTCGTGGGCTTCGGTCGAGCTGTCGAACCGGTAGGGCGGGTCTTCGCCCGGTTTCGCGAGTGACTGAGCGGACTCCTCCAGGCGGCGGTGGCACATGTCCCGGTCGCCGGCGAGGGCGTGACCTTGCGCTTCGTGGTGACGGGACAGCGCGTCCATCCGCGGCGGGAGGTGGCCGCGTTCGCGGGCGGCGACGGCGAGGGCGACGATCTGGGCAGGATCGGCGGCGGTGTCGGAGAGGCCGCCTCGCTGGGCGAGTGTGTAAGCCTCCAGCAGTGTGTCCGCGGCTTCACGGGCGTCCCGGATGGCCTCGTCCGACCATGCCAGTGCCCCTTCCGGGTCGCCGGCCTCGTGGTGCATGCGGCTGATCAGCTCCGCGTTCTCCGCGGCGAGCAGGAGCAGCGCCCGCCTGACCGGCGAACCGGCGTCACGGTGGAACGCCTCGATCCCGGCGAAGACGGGACGCAGGGCATTGATCAGGTCGGCCGGTCGGAGGTCGGTTCGGGCGTAGGCGTCGATGATGGTCTTGAAGTAGCGCACCGTTTCTTCGTCGGCCCGCTGGGGGGCTTCGATCGCTCGACCGGTGCGCTCCTCGTCTTCGGCGGTGAACATCCCCGGCATCAGCGGAATGCCTGTCAGGTGATGCCACCGGGTGGTGCCCGCCGCTTCTCCGACGAACAGTTCCGCCTCGTCCATGCCGAACGCCCGGCAGAGCAGTTCCGCCTCGCGCTCGTCGGGCCGCCGCTCCCCGGCCTCCCAGAGTTCGATCATCGAGGTGAGCGTCTCCAGCGCGGGAAGCTGCTCACGCGTCGCCTCGTCCGCCGCATTGGCCAACTGTCTCCCGAGCTCCTGGCGACTCCACAGCCGCGCACGGCGCGCGGCCCGCAGACGGGCAGCCCAGATCGGAACGTCGATGGCGATCATTGGCACATCCCTCACAATCCCGAACGATGATCCCATTTGTGAGGATTTATTCCCTATTATCCGCTTTCTGGGCTCTCGCGTTATCCCCGAACCTGAGGATGCACCGAACGGTTTCGGACAGAAGGGGGCACATCTTTAGCGCAAGTCAAAAGCTACGTTGCATTCATATTTCTATCGATCTAACTAGCTGCCACTTCTGCGTAATAGCAGATAGAAGGCTACTATCGTTGCAATGAGCTTTAGGAATGAACGCAAACAAGCATTGCAGTAGATTTGCAATGGCATGGGATCGAACGCAATACTGTGCATCGTTCCCACAGAGGCGGGAACGATGCACAGCAGCAGGAGGCGAGCACCGATGCCGGGAGGCAGGCTGACCCAGCAGGACCGCCGGCACATCGCCGAGGGACTGGCCGAAGGACTCGGGTACGCCGAGATCGCCAGACGCCTGGCCCGGCCGACGTCGACCGTCAGCCGGGAGGTGACCCGCAACGGCGGCCCCGACGGCTACCGGCCCGATCAGGCACACCAGGCCACCGAACAACGCGCCCGCCGGCGCAAGCCGACCCCGACCCCGACGACGACACCGGCCACCACCGCCGCGTACGGTCGCGACCCCGAAGCGGTGCGCGACTTCGAGGAAGGGCTCACCGCGCTGATCATCCAGACGGGGCTGCCACGGATGATGGCCAGAGTGCTCACCAGCCTGTACACCACCGACACCGGCAGCCTCACCGCCGCCGAACTGATCCAGCGGCTTCAGGTCAGCCCTGCCTCGATCTCCAACGCCATCGGCTACCTCGAAGAGCAGGAACTGGTCAGGCGCGAACGCGACCCCCGAGGGCGGCGCGAGCGGTACGTCATCGACGACGACGTCTGGTACCAGGCCTGGATCGCGAGCGCCCGGTCGAACGCCATGCTGGCCGACGCCGCCGAGAAGGGAGCCGAGATCCTCGGCGCGAACACCCCCGCCGGAGCCCGCCTGAAGGACATGAGCCAGTTCCTCGGCCACACCGGAAACGACATGATCAAGGCAGCCGAACACTGGCGCCAGGTCCTCTCCGCCCAACGGACGACAGGCCGCTAAGACCCCTTGAACACCCTTGCGCCTCTGCTAGCTTTGTTCGCATGAAGCGCGCTGCCATGACGACGACGCCGGAGAGTGTCCCGGCGCGCTGACAGATGTCTCAGTCCAAAGCCCCGGGGCGAGTGCCCCGGGGCTTTCGGCTTGCGGTGGTCACTCGCCCGATGTTCGAGGAGACCACCATGCACGACCACCGCAAACTCGGCCGCGAGCTTGACCTGTTCGACACCGACCCGCTGATCGGCGCGGGCCTCCCGTACTGGCTGCCCGACGGCGCGGCCGTGCGGCACACCCTGGAGGAGTACATCCGCACCGCCGAGCGGCGGGCGGGCTACCGGCACGTGTACTCGCCGGTGCTGGGCAAGCGGGAGCTGTACGAGATCTCCGGGCACTGGTCGCACTACAGCGACGACATGTTCCCCCCGATGGACCTGGGGGCGGAACAGGTCGTTCTGCGGCCTAGCCTGTGTCCCCACCATGCGGTGATCTATCGCTCCCGCTCGCACAGCTACCGCGAGCTGCCGCTGCGCATGGCCGAGCTGGGCGGCATGTACCGCTTCGAGCTGTCGGGGGTGCTCGGCGGCCTGACCCGCGTGCGGGCCATCCAGCTCAACGACGCGCACATCTTCTGCACCCTGGACCAGGTCGCCGACGAGGCGCGGGGAGCCCTGGAGATGATCCGCCAGGCGTACGAGGCGCTCGGTATCACCGCCGCCCGCTTCCGGCTCTCGCTGCCGGGCCCCGACGGGAAGTACGTCGCCGCACCCGAGATGTGGCAGCGGTCCACCGCCCTGCTGACCGAGGTCCTCGACCGCTCCGGCCTGCCGTACGAGGAGGCCGAGGGAGAGGCCGCGTTCTACGGCCCCAAGATCGACGTGCAGGTCGTCGACGGGGCCGGGCGGGAGTCCACCCTGTCCACCGTTCAGGTCGACTTCCACCAGCCCGAGCAGTTCGACCTGCACTACGTCGGCGCGGACGGCGCGAAGCACCGGCCGGTGATGGTCCATCGCAGCATCATCGGCAGTGTGGAGCGAGCCGTCGCCCACCTCATCGAACAGCACGGCGGCGCCTTCCCCGCCTGGCTCGCCCCCACCCAGCTGGTGATCCTCCCGATCTCCGAGGCCGAACTGCCGGACGCGGCGGCGCTCGCCCGGCGATGCGCCGAACTCGGACTGCGGGCCGAGATCGCCGAGCCGGAACGCGGCAGCCTGGGCGCCCGCATCCGGGAAGCCCGACTTGTCCCCTACCAGGCGGTCATCGGCGCCAAGGAGGCTTCCGCCGGCGAGGTCGCCCTGCGCCTGCGTGACGGCCGCCGCCTCGACCCGCGCCCCGTCGGCGAGGTCCTCACCAGTGTCGCCGCCCTCATCGATGCCCACAGCACCGACCTATGGGACGCCACCGCCCGTTCGTCATGACGACATCCGAGCCGCGCCTAACGGCAGGGGTGGCAGCGCCATCCGATACCGGACCACGGGCTCGGCGAATCTGTCGTTCTCGCCGGCCGGGACCCGACCGGCGAGAACGAAGCCCGTGCGCTCATAGAACCGACGAGCCCTGGGATTGGCCTCAATCCCGGGGTTCACCATCGCGCACCAGGTAGCCCATGCGCCCCATTATTGACCAAGCGCCCCGAGTCAACCTGATAAGGCGCGAATCGCGACCCATCGGCAGCTATGTCAGCCTTTACGCCATGCAGATCAGATTTGGTACGAGGGACGACGCCGAGCGCATCGCGGCTCTGCACACCGAGAGCTGGTTGACCGCCTACACCGGGATCATGCCCGACGGCTATCTGAACGGGCCGCTGCTCGACGAGCGCAGGGCCCTGTGGACTGCGCGACTCGGCACCGCCGCCCCCGAACCGGATCGCGCCCCCTGCCTGCTGGTCGTCGGCGACGACACCACCCTCTTGGGATTCGCCTACCTCACTCCCGGAACCGACGGCCGCCTCCTGCTCGACAACCTCCACGTCCAGCCCGGCCTCAAGCGGTCGGGAATCGGCCGCCGGCTCATGCGCCACGCCTTCGCCTGGGCGTCGGCACAGCATCCGGGCAAGGCCGTCTACCTGGAGGTACTGCGCGACAACACTCCGGCGATCGCCTTCTACAGGAGTCTGGGCGGCCATCTCACCAAGGAGTTCGTCGAGCACTTCCCCGCAGGCTTCGCACTGCCCGTCGTCGAGTACACGTGGACTCCGGACACGGTCAGCGCCGGCATGTAGTCCTTGTGGAAACGGGCCTGACCCCTTGCCTGCACTCGAGTGACTGGATAGTGTGACTATCCAGTCAGTAGATAGTGCAACTATCCATGGGGGTAGGTCATGTCCGTAACCTTCATCGTGCTCGTGGTCGCGGCGCTGGGCTTTCGGCTGCTGGGTGCGGCCGGGATCAGCAGGTTCGCCACCTGGCAGGTCAGCGCGGGGCACGCGCTGGCGGTCATGCTCGCCGTCACCGCCGCCGCGCACTTCGTCCCGGAGAGCGTCACGGTCATGCCCAACCACGCCGACCTGGTGCGCATGGTGCCGCCGTTCGTGCCGTTCCCCGGCTTCGTGGTCTACCTGACCGGCGTGCTGGAGGTGCTCGGCGCCGCAGGGCTGGTCCTGGCCTCGACCCGGCGGGCCGCCGGGATCTGCCTCGCGGCGCTCTTCGCGCTGATGCTCCCGGCCAACATCTACGCCGCGGTCGCCGACGTGCCGTTCAACGGCGGCGCGGCGACACCCTTGTGGGAGCGGATTCCCGAGCAGGTGCTGTACATCGGCATCGCCCTCTGGGCGGCCGGCCTGGTTGCCCGCAGACCGGTCAGGGTGAGCTAAGGCGGTGCCGATCACCTCGTCCTCGCGTGAGCGGACCAGGTCGCCGATCACATGGTGGCAACCCCACCCACCTGTACGCCCACGGCAGAGCGGGCTACACCGACTACCCACGCCTGGTCGGATGAGTCCACCCCACTCAGGAGGCAGGTGACCAGCATGACGACATCGCTCACCGGTGCGATCCAACTGCCCGACGGCACCTGGATCCGCGGGCGCGGGCTGCGGAATCCCACTCCCCCCGGCCCGGCACCCGAGTTCGCGCTCTACCTCGGCTCGGCCCGCCTGCGCCGCCGTCACCAGGACGCGCTGCGCTGGCCGCACGAATGGATCGCCTGGCCGGACTTCCTGCTCCCCGCGGACCGGCACGCGGCCGCCCGGTCCATCGCCCACCTGCGCGACCAGGCGCGTTCGGGTCTCGCCGTCGAGGTCGCGTGCGGCGGAGGTGTCGGCCGGACCGGCACCGTCCTGGCCTGCCTCACGGGCCTGCCCCCTGGTGAGGCCGTCGCCTGGACGCGCGAGCACTATCACCACCGGGCGGTCGAGACTCCCTGGCAGCGCCGATGGGTCGCGTGGTTCGCCGGCCATGGTTGACCCCGGGACCGTACATCGGCATCGTGGGGCGAATGACCAGCGATGAGACGCGGGACGGTGTGTCGCTGACCAATCTCGATCAGCCGCTGTTCGACGGGGCGAACGCGACCAAACGGGATCTGGTCGACTACCTGGACGCGGTTCGCGACCGCATCCTTCCGGTCCTGAGGGAGCGGGCGCTGTCGGTGATCCGGGTACGGCCCGGCCAGGCGGCGTTCATGCAGAAGAACGTCCCCAAGTACACCCCTTCCTGGGTCCGTACCGTCACCGTCTGGGCGGAGGCCTCGCACCGGGAGGTGTCCTACGCCCTGTGCGACGACCGCCGTACCCTGCTGTGGTTCGCCAACCAGCGGGCGGTGGAGTTCCACCCGGCGCTGGTGCGCGGGGACCATCCCACCCACCTGGTGCTCGACCTCGACCCGCCGGAGGAGAACGCGTTCCCGCTGGCCGTACAGGCCGCCGAGTTGGTCCGCCAGGCGCTCGGTGACGCGGGGCTGGCGGGCGCGGTGAAGACCAGTGGGGCGAAGGGGGTGCATGTCTTCGTACCGGTGGAGGCGGGGACCGCGATGGACGACCTGGCCGCGGCCACCCGCGCCGTGGCGGCCCGCGCCGAACGGATCGACCCGGCGCTCGCCACCACGGCGTTCATCCGCGAGGACCGCGAAGGCAAGGTCTTCCTCGACTCCACCCGAGCCGGTGGCGCGACGGTGGTCGCCGCTTACAGCCCCCGGATCCGCCCGGACGCCCCGGTCTCCTTCCCCGTCGCCTGGCAGGACCTCGACCAGGTCACCCCGTCCGACTTCACCATCCGCACGGCAGCCCGGCTTCTCGCCGACGGCGACCCTTGGGCGGCGTCCATGCCCGAGCCGCAGCGCCTGCCCCCGGACCTGGTCGAGGAGGGCCACACCATCCCCATCGCCCGCGTCCAGGCCATGCACGAGGGCAAACGCCGCGCCCGAGCCCGCCGGGGCGAATGACCACCGAAGGTATCAACCTGTCCCGTCGCGGAGACATAGACGGCCAGCTCTACCTAGGTAGATTCGAGGTATGGCAAGCGGCCTACGGATGACGCCGCAGACCCTGGCGGTCCTGCGGGAATTGCTCGACGATCCTTCGGCGGAGCACTACGGTTTGGAACTCCGCGCCGCCACCGGGCTCGCCGGAGGCACCCTCTATCCCATCCTGGTCCGGCTGGAGGAGCGCGGCTGGGTGGAGAGCCGCTGGGACGATCCCGCCGCGCACCAGGGGCGTCCGCCGCGCCGCTACTACAGGATCACCGAAGATGGGCTGGCCCGCGCCCGCGCGGCGACGGCCCCGCGCGCCGCCGTCAGGTGGGGTCCCGTCGGGGACGTGTCGTGAGCGCCCTGGCGGCGGTCCTGCCCGCCTCCCTTACCCCGGACCAGGTGCGGACGCTGGAGCGGGCGTACGCGGTGGCCGCCTACTGGCATCGCGACCAGACGCGCAAGAGCGGTGAGCCGTACATCACCCATCCGCTGGCCGTCGCCGCGATCCTGGCCGAGCACGGCGCGGACCACGAGCTGCTCTGCGCGGCGCTCCTGCACGACGTGCTGGACGACACCGCGTGCCCGGTCGGGGACCTGACGGCGGAGTTCGGCGAGGAGGTCACCCGCCTGTTGACCGACCTGCGCGCGCTCGACGATCCGGAGTTGCGCGGGGCCGACTGGGAGAGCTCCACCGACGAGCGGGTGCTGACCTTGAAGCTGGCCGATCGGCTGCACAACCTGCGGACGATGCGGTTCCTCCCGTCGGAGAAGCAGCTCCTGAAGTCGCGCGAGACCCTCGACGTGTACCTGCCGGTCGCCGACCGGCTGGGGATGGCGGAGCTCGGCCGCGAGCTCGAAGGGCTGGCCAGGACGAGACTCGGGCTCCCGGCCTTCCGTGTGCTCACGGCGGGGGCGGTGCTGCTGCCCCGCGACGTACGGGCTCGCTGGCTGGCCGAGTGGTTGGGGGAGCTCTACTGGCTGTCCGACCCGCGTTCGCGCCGGCGCCTCGCGGCCGAGCTGCTGGTCGGCCTGCCGCGGCTGGCGGCGACACTGCGCGGGCCGGCGTTCCGCCGCGGGCTCCTGGCCGCCCTCCGGTGGATCGTCAGGTCGAACCTCCGCACCTGGGCGCTGCTCGGCCCGCTGATCGCCTGGATGGTCCTCGAAACGACCGGCCTCGGCGACGCCCTGACCATCCTGATCACGGTCCCGCCCGTCCTGGCGGCGGGCGTCACGGCACTGCGCGCGAGACTACGGGACTAGCCCGATCACAGCTTGAGGTAGGCGAGATCCACGCTGTCCGCCATCGCCTGGGCCCCGGCGTCATTGAGGTGCATGTGGTCGCCGCCGTCGAACTCGGGCCGGTTCCTCGGCTCCGCGCGCGAGGTGGAGGAGCTTCGCGCCCAGAACGGCCAGGCTCGCCGCCGCCATGACGGCGAACCACACCACGGTGGAGGTGGAGACGAGGAGCAGTTCGCTCCAGGCCACACTGCTCTGGCCCACCAGGACGGCGGCGATCGCGGGCAGGCAGAGCAGCATCGCGGGGGCGATCAGGTGCCTGAGCAGGGGGAGGCCCTTGCGCCAGGCCGGTCGGCCGCTTCGCCGTACGGCCCAGCGGCGGGAGCGGCGCAGCCCCAGGCCGCCCAGGACGAGAGCCAGCGCGGTAAGCGAGACCATGGACCATTCGACGACGGGCATGACCGGGTCGACGGGCTCGGCCCGCTCGCCCCGCGCCATCGCGACCAGCCCCCGGACGATGCCGTAACTGTCGTCCGTCGTCGGCGTCATCCCGGTATTGGTCAGCAGCGCGATGCCGTACCCCGTGTCGGGAAGGATGTGCTGGTAGGCGGTGAAGGTCTTGAGGTTGCCTGGATGTTGGAACTCGCCGGGTCCCTCCTTCGACCAGCCGAAGCCCTCCGTCCGCATCCGCTTGACGCTCGCCGCGGACAGGAGCTGCCTGCCCTCGGCGGTACGGCCCTGGTTGGTGTGGATGATGAGCCATTTGGCCATGTCCTCGGCGTTGGTCACGATGCCGCCGGAGCCGAGGCCGAACGCGGCCGGTTCCGGTCTGGCGACCCAGTTGCCGTAGACGTAGATGTGCCCCTTGGCAGGTGATTCGTCGTGGCGGACGGTCGCGACGGTCGCGGTCATCCCGGCCGGGTCGAACACATGCCCCTTCAGGTAGGCGGAGAACGGTTCGCCGCTGGTCACCTCGACGACTCTGGCGAGCAGGTTGAAGCCCACGTTGGAGTACCCGTTCGAGCCCAGGGAGATCGAGCCGAGCGCGGCGACGAACTCCTTCGAGGTGCGGATCGCCGAGGTGTCGATGGCGCGCGGCAGCCCGGCGGTGTGGGTGAGCAACTGCCGCGCGGTGAACCTGTCGGCGATCTTGAGCTCGGGCAGGTAGGTCGACACCGGCGCGTCCAGGTCGATCTTCCCCTGGTCGACCTGCTGCATCACGGCGAACGCCGTGAACGTCTTGGTGACCGAGGCGACGCGCATCGGCGTCTTCGCGGTGGCGTCGCCGTACCCGCCGACGTGGACGACCTCGTCCCCCTTGGTGATCGCCACCGACACCCCCGCCAGGCCGGTGCGGTCCACCTGCTCGGCCACATACCGGTCCATCGAGGGGGTGAGGGCCGCGATCAGGGCGGCCCCGGCCATGAGTTTCAGCATGGTCGAACGCTAGAAACCACCGGGGGTACGGCGATGCCCCCGAAGGTCAGCGATCGACCCCACTTTCGTCAGGTACGGACGATCCGGCGAAAGGGGAAGTAGCGTACTCATCGTCCACCAAGGCGCAGTCCACCCGTGGAGTCACCATGACGGAGACGAGCCTGTTCGGCTGGCACCCGCATCCGGACCCCGATCCGGCGGCCAACGACCACACCATGCTGACCCTGGACGGCGACCTGACCCGCCCGGTCGCCGCCCTGATGTGCATGATCGCCGGTGCGCCTCCGGGAACCCCGGCCTTCTGGACCACCTACGTCACGGTCACCGACGTGGACGCCACGGCCGAGGTCGTACGGGAGGCGGGCGGGCGGGTGTTCATCGGGCCGATGGACGCCAAGAGGCTGGGCCGCTTCGCGCTGCTGTTCGACCCGTGGAACGCGGTGATCGGCCTCTGGCAGCCCGCGGACTTCCACGGCGCCGGGGTGATGGGCGTGCCGAACTCGTACTGCTGGAGCGAGTTGGCCGTGGACGACGCCGAGGCCGCCAAGGCCTTCTACGGCACGGTGCTCCCCCACGCCCCCGAACAGATCGTCCAGGCGACGCAGGGGCCTTCGCGCTGGACGGCCTGCTTCGCTGTGACCGACTGCGGCGCGACCGCCTCCCGCGCCGCCGACCTGGGCGGCACGGTCCTCACGCCACCTCGCGAGACCCCGGACGGGCAGACCGCCCTCCTCATGGACTCCCAGGGCGCCCACTTCGCGATCTATGCTCGTACCGCCGAAAGGGGGCAACCATGATCTATCACCCGTTCGTCCTCTTCATCATCCTCGTCCTCGCCGGCGGAGCCGCCCTCTTCCTCGCGCTCGCCGTTCATCTGATCAAACTGGTTCGAGAGAGATGAAGATCACTTATTCCGGGGGATAGCCTGGCCGGGTGCGGATAGGCGTGAACGTTCCGAATTTCGGGCCCGGCACCGACCCCGGCGTGCTGCGCGACTGGGCGCGTACGGTGGAGGGCCTCGGCTTCGACCTGCTGCTGCTCTCCGACCACATCGCGGTGACGCCCGACGTCGCCGAGCAGTACCCGGCGCCGTTCTACGAGCCGTTCACCATGCTCTCCTGGCTGGCCGGTGTCACCGAGCGGATCACGCTGGGCACCAGCGTGCTGATCGTGCCGTACCGGCACCCGCTGCTCGTCGCGCGCATGGCCGCCAACCTGAACCAGCTCAGCGGCGGGCGGCTGGTCCTCGGGGTGGGGGTCGGCTGGGCGCGGCAGGAGTTCGCGGCGCTCGGCGTCCCGTTCGAGCGGCGCGGGAAGCTCACCGACGACCACCTCGCGGCCATCCGGAGAGCCTGGGAGAACGACGCGGACTACCGCGCCGGCGAGATCCCGATCTGGGTGGGCGGCAACAGCGACGCCGGACTGCGCCGGGCCGTACGGCTCGGCGACGCGTGGCACCCGCTGCGGTTCACCCTCCCCTGGCTGCGCGGGGCGCTGGACCGGATGAAGGCCATCACCAACGAGCAGCGCAGGCCCGCGCCCGGCCTGGCCCCCCGCATCGCGCTGCGGCTCACCGCCGAACCGGTCACCGCCCCCGGACGGCTGGCCGGGCACGGCACGATCGACCAGGTCATGGACGACCTCGACCAGCTCCGCCTGCTGGGCTCCGGCACCGTCATCCTCGACCCGTTCAACGGCGACCCGACGGAGACGGCCCACCCACAGGCTGCCTGGCAGGCACTGGCCACCGTGGCCGCGAGAAGGGAACGGCAGGCAGGTCCATAGCATGTATGGATGATCGACCTTCGCCAGTTCCAGGTTCTGCGTGCCATCGCCGTCAACGGGTCGTTGGCGGGGGCTGCCCGTCAGCTTCACTACGGGCAGCCGACGATCAGTTACCACCTGAGCGCGCTGGAAGCTCACCTGGGCGCCCGGCTGGTGGAGCGCAGTCCCACCGGCGCCGTCCTGACGAACATCGGAGCGCTGGTCCTGGAGCATGCGAGCGTCGTGCTGGACCGCATCGAGGCCGTGGAGTCGGATGTCGAGGCCCGGCGGAAGCACGGGGTGTCCACCCTCCGGATCGGCGCGTTCACCACCGCGGCGTCGCGGCTGCTCCCAGGCGCCCTGCGGCGCTCCACCGAGGGTGCGGGCGTGCGGGTCGAGCTGACCGAGGCCGAACCTCTGGACCTGCTCACGCAGGTGCGGGCCAGAGCCCTGCACTGCGCCCTGATCTACGGCATCGGCGATGAGAAGACCCAGTACGGCGCCGACCTGCACGTGCAGACCCTCTTCGTCGATCCGTACCGGCTGCTCCTGCCCACCGGTCACGGCCAGGCCGGGGGGACGGAGCCCGTCGACCTCGCACTGCTGGCCCACGAAGGCTGGATCATCTCGAACGGTTCCTACGATCCCAGCGACCAGACCCTCTTCGCCACCTGCCAGTCCCTGGGATTCCGTCCCCGCATCGTGCTCAGAGCCGACAACTACAGCGTGATCCACGGCTTCGTGGGCGCGGGCGGCGCCGTCGCGCTCGTGCCCGAACTCGCCCTGGAGAAGGGCCACGGGGTCGTGGCCCGGCCCACGGTCCAGGACATCGGGGCCCGCCGCATCCAGTTCGTCACTCTCGCCGGCCCCCGGCCGCCCACTGTCGAGCACCTGTATCGGGAGCTCCATAGACAGTATGGAGGTGGTGTCGAAAGTCAGGGGATTCCGGGCGGCGCCGATGGCTGTGAGGATGCGACCGCCAGCTCAACATGAAGGATCTGCCATGACCCGTTACGGCGCGATGTACGGCCCGGACATCACCTTCCTCGGTGTGCCCCCCTGCGACCTGGAGGAGCACTCTTCCTGGAGCGACGCCCAGGTGGTCGTCCTGGGCGCCCCGTTCGACGGAGGAGCCTCCTACCGGGCGGGCGCCCGCTTCGGGCCCGGCGCCATCCGGCAGGCGTGCTACCTCGGACATGACGGCACCCGTCCCTCCCTGGCCCTGGGCGTCGACGGCCTGCTCGACCTGCGGGTCAAGGACGCCGGCGACGTCATGATGTTCAGCGGCGACGCGGAGAAGTCCCACGCGGCGCTGGAGCAGGCCGTCCACACCGTCTCGGCGGCCGGGAAGATCCCGGTCGTGCTGGGCGGAGACCACTCGATCGCGCTGCCCGACATCACCGGCGTCGCCCGGGGCGTCGGCTGGGGGCGGGTCTCCGTGCTGCACTTCGACGCTCATGCCGACACCGGGGACAGCTCCTACGGCTCGCTCATCGGGCACGGCCAGCCCATGCGGCGGCTCATCGAGTCCGGCGCGGCCCGCGGCGACCGGTTCCTGCAAATCGGCCTGCGCGGCTACTGGCCCGGCCCCGAGACCCTCCAGTGGATGGCCGACCAGGGGATGCGCTCGTACGAGATGACCGAAATCGTGGAGCGCGGCCTGGACACCTGCCTGACCGAGGCGTCCCGGATCGCCCTCGACGAGTGCGATGGCGTGTACCTGTCGGTGGACATCGACGTCGTCGATCCCGGTATGGCTCCCGGCACGGGGACCCCTGAACCGGGCGGGCTCACCTCACGCGAGTTGCTGGACGCGGTGCGCAGGCTGTCCTACGAACTGCCGATCGTCGGCGTGGAGGTGGTCGAGGTCGCTCCGAGTCACGACCACGCCGATGTGACCGCGATGCTCGGTAGCAGGGTGGTCCTGGAAGCCCTGTCGGGCATCGCCCGGCAGCAGGCCGAGAAGCGCGGGCAACTGGGGCCTTGGGATCCGAGCAAGCCCATGCTCAGCCGCTACGGCGCGGGGCAGCTCTGATGGATGCCCGCCACGGGCGGCCTCGTCCGTGGCGGGCGGTAGCGGCCGGATCCGGCTAGTCGGCCACGATCCGCTGGCGCCTGCTCCGGTGGTCGAACTCGCGCTGGCGGCGGATCAGGTACGTGCCGGGCGTGAGGCCGGTGGCACCGTGCTCGGGGTGCAGCAGGTAGACGGGCGCGGTGGCGCGCAGGGCGCCGATGGCGAGCATGGCACTGTCCCAGAAGTCATCGGTCCACTGGCAGGTGCCGGGGTCGGCGACCAGGGTGTGCGGGTTGCCGCCGGTCGCGCCGCGGAGCAGTTCGATGCCCTCGGCGGGCACCTCGGTCCAGGTGGTGTGCGCGAGGAGGGCCTCGTCGGCGACCAGGTGGTGCGGGATGACGATCAGGTCGCCCTGCGCCTGCGGCCCGTTGATGACCGGGACGGTCACCTCCCGCTCCAGGTGGTCGAGGACGGCGAGGCCGGTGCGGTCGCTGAGGTCGGCGAGGGTCACAGTCATGGGGACTCCTTTCATGTACGTCGGACGAGCTGGGCGTAGTGCTCACCGGACAGGCCGTAGGTCCAGCCCGCCGCGGCGATGGGGTCGTCGAGGTCGGCCGGGACGCTCAGGCCGTACCGGCGGCGCTGCCCGTCGCGCTCCAGTGAGCCGTTGACGGCGAGCAGCAGGCGCGCCCGCAGGCCCCAGAGCTCCTCGGGCAGGTCGTAGAGGCGCAGGTCGGAGCCTGGGTTGCCGGGGTCGGGCGAGGTCGCGACCAGCCGCAGTCGGGCCTGGTCGACGTAGGTGTCCCAGCCGATGCGTTCAATGGCGCAGCGGCGGACCTCGACGTTCCGCTCTCCGCTGATCCGCTGGACGGTCGGGCCGCTCGTCACCCACACCGGCACCCTGGTGCCATGCCAGGCGTGTACGGCCCAGCCGTCGGCGTACCGTACGGCGGGGCCGTGCGGATCGTGCAGGCGCAGTTCGCCGTGGGCGCCGCCGGGGACCGGCTCGGTGCGCACGGACACCGGCCGCTCGGCGATGACGCACAGCTCCTCGCCCGGCCACCACCAGCCGCACGACCTGGCGAGCGTCGCCCACAGGTCGAGCCGCGCGGCGTCGGCCGCCGCGAAGGACACCCCGCCCATCCGCCGCCAGGCGTCGTAGTGGGCGATCCAGTAGGCGTCGTGCTGGCCGTGCCAGGCCAGCCCCAGGGCGTGGCCCGCGATGGTCTCCAGCGCCAGGCGCAGAGGCGTGCAGATCGAGTCGCGCACGGTGTCCCGCAGCGAGTCGCGTACCGCCGTCTCCACCAGGTCGGCCAGGTCGGGCTCCAACCGCAGGTCACGCCACACTTCTCGCCGCCACGGGATGCGCGCCCACGGCCGGCCTGTCCGGTCGTCCAGGTTGCCGCGCAGCGCGGTCATCAGGTCGGCGAGCTTGGCGGCCACGGGCCGGTGGGCCTCCGCGGCGGGCGTCGTGCCCGCCCGGAACCTGGGGGGCGCCGGGATGACGGGCATCGCGGCAGCCGGGGAGTCCACCCAGAGGAACTGCGGTTCGTCGTGCCCGATCAGGCGGTAGAGCTGGGAGATGGCCGCCTCGGCGGCGGCTCTGTCGGCGGGGCGGGTCGAGAGTGCCCAGCCCAGCCATTCGTCTCGGATCTCGGTGGCCTGTCGCCACCGGTGTTCACCGGGTGCGGGCGGCATAGCCCTTTCTTGTGATCATGTCCTCGATGGTGCCAGCCGTACCCCGCGGCCCGCAACCCTCCTCCCGAAAGAGCAAAAATGATCCTTGCCGGTTGTCGGGTCGTTTCTCGACCTTTGGCCGGGAAGCACCAGTTCATGACAACGGAGCGAATCTCAGGCTGGGTGGGGTGGATCTGGTTCGCCGCGGTGATGATGGTCGTCGACGGAGTCTTCAACATCATCCACGGGCTGACCGCCATCTTCAACGACCAGATCTTCGTGGACGTGCGCGGCTGGACGCTGCTCTTCGACCTGACCGGCTGGGGCTGGATCCATGTGATCATCGGCATCCTGCTGATCGTGGTGGGTATCGCGCTGGGCACCGGCAGCGGCTGGGCGCGGATCGTCGGCGTCATCCTGGTCTCCATCAACGCGATCGCGCAGATGATGTCGATCCCGTTCTACCCGTGGTGGTCGCTGCTGGCCATCGTGTTGGACGGCTTCATCCTGTACGCGCTGATCGTCCACGGCGAAGAGACACAGAAGGTGCGCCTGTAGACCGGTGGCTAGGGTGCTGGGATGACCGGTTCACCGGAGCGCACCTGCGCCGCCTTCCTGGAGCTGGCCGACCGGCACGCTCCCGGCCTCGTCGAGGGCCTCTACCTGCAGGGATCGATCGCGCTCGGCGACTACCGGCCGGGCGTGAGCGACATCGACTTCGTCGCCGTGACCAACGGGCGGCCGGACGCCGGGGCGCTTCGCCGGGTGCACGCCGACCTGAGGGCCCGCCACCCGGCGCCGATGTTCGACGGGATCTATGTCACCTGGGACGACCTGCGGCGCGCCCCAGGGGAGCGTCCGCGCGGGCCCGCCGTGCACGGATGGCGGTTCGCCGAGGAGAGCGGGTTCGAGCGGCACCTGGTGACCTGGCATGTGCTGGCGCAGGGCGGGGTGGCCGTGCGCGGGCCGTCGGTCGCCGAACTCGGGGTGCACACCGACTGGGAGGCGTTCGCGCGGGCCACGGAGGAGAATCTGGCCACCTACTGGACGCGGTGGGTGGAGGGGAGTTCACGGCCGCTGTCCCTCGGCGGCGTCGCCGCGCTGGTCGGATCGCGGGTCTCCTGGGGGGCGCTCGGCGTCACCCGGCTGCGCCACAGCCTGGCCGCCGGGGAGGTCACCTCCAAGACCGCAGCGGCCGGGTACGCGTTCGAGACGTTCGACGAGCGCTGGCACCGGATCGTCCGCGAGGCCCTGCGGATCAGGGTGGGCGGCGAGCGGCAGTACTCCCATCCGGTCAGCCGGCGCGCCGACCTGGTGGCCTACATGAGGATGGTCCTGCGAAGCTGACACGCCCGGTGCCGGGAGCCCTGGTCCGCCTGAGGCCAGTGGGGCTCGGTAGCATGTCGCTCGCCCGGAATCCGAGCGAGGAGCATCGTGCGAGACATCACCGTCTTCAGCGGCAGTGCCCATCCTGAGCTGGCCAGGGAGATCTGCGCACATCTCGGCACACCCCTGCACCCGGTCAGGGTGAGCAGGTTCGCGAACGACTGCCTAGAGGTGCAGCTGCAGGCCAACTGCCGGGAGCGGGACGTGTTCCTGATCCAGCCGCTGGTGCCACCCGTACAGGAGAACCTGGTCGAGTTGCTGCTCATGCTCGACGCGGCGCGCGGCGCGTCGGCGGCCAGGACGACCGTGGTGCTGCCGCACTACGCCTACGCAAGGTCGGACAAGAAGGACGAGCCGCGCATCTCCATCGGCGGTCGGCTGGTCGCCGACCTGATGGTGTCCGCGGGGGCCGACCGGGTGCTGGCGATGACGCTGCACTCGCCGCAGGTCCACGGCTTCTTCAGCGTGCCGGTCGACCATCTGCACGCGCTGCGCGAACTGGCCGCCCATTTCCGGCAGTACGACCTGTCCAACGCCGTCGTCGTCTCCCCCGACCTGGGCAACGCCAAGGAGGCCGCGGCCTTCGCCCGGCTGCTGGGCGTCGGGGTCGCGATGGGCGCCAAGCAGCGTTTCAGCGACGACCGGGTGACGATCAGCTCGGTCATCGGCGACGTCGACGGCAAGGATGTGATCGTCCTCGACGACGAGATCGCCAAGGGCACCACGGTTCTGGAGCTGCTCGACCGCCTGCGCGAGCGCGGCGTCGCCTCGGTACGGGTCGCCTGCACGCACGGGCTGTTCTCCTCCGGCGCGGTCGAGCGGCTGGACGACCGGCCGGAGGTCGCCGAGATCGTCTGCACGAACACGGTGCCCGCCCCCGACACCAAGCCCGGCTCGAAGCTGCGCGTGCTGTCGATCGCGCCCGCGCTGGCGGAGGCGATGCGCCGCATCCACGACGGCGAGTCGGTCAGTGCGCTGTTCGATCCGAAGGCCGGATAACCTGCATAAATGATCCGATTCGCTACCCCGGACGATGTTCACGCCATCCTGCGGATGATCAGCGAGCTGGCCGACTACGAGAAGGCGCTGCACGAGGTCCGCATCACCGAGGAGCAGTTGCAGACGGCGCTCTTCGGCGACCGGCCCGCGCTCTACTCGCATGTCGCCGAGGACGAGGGCGGCGAGGTGGTCGGCTTCACGATCTGGTTCCTCAACTACTCCACCTGGCGCGGCGTGCACGGCGTCTACCTCGAAGACCTCTACGTACGCCCGGGCACCCGCGGCCAGGGGTACGGCAAGGCCCTGCTGGCCGAGCTGGCCAGCACCTGCGTCGAGCGCGGCTACCAGCGGCTCGAATGGTCGGTGCTCAACTGGAACGAGCCCACGATCGGCTTCTACCGCTCGCTCGGCGCCGTCCCGATGGACGACTGGACGGTCTTCCGCCTGACCGACGGCCCGCTGCACGCCCTAGCCGAGGACGCCCTCGGCCAGTCGCCGCAGGGCGGCCGTGATCCCCGCTGAGCTGAGGCCCTTGCCGGTGCGCTGGTAGGAGTACACCTCGGGGGCCAGCGGCGCGAGCAGGACGTCGACCAGCGCGTCCGGCGCCGGGACCGAGGCGGCGACGAGAAGCGAGCGGACGTGCGCGCGCCAGAAGCCGTACGCTCCGGTCTCGAAGCGTGAGCGCCCGGTTTCGGCGCCCAGCACCAGGTGGGCGTGTGCTTCCAGCAGGTCCACCATCGCCGCGTAGAACGCGGCCAGCCGCTCGGCCGGGGCCGCGCCGGGGCCGAGCGGCGGCTCGCCGCGCAGCAGTTTCTCCTGCAGCACCCGCTCATGCTCGTCGAGCAGCGCCACCGCGATCGACGCCCGGTCGGGGTAACGCCGGTAGAGGGTGCCCCGGCCCACTCCGGCCGCTTTCGCGATGTCGTCCATCGTGACGTTCGGCGCGCCCTTGGCGGCGAACAGGTCCGCGGCGGCGTCGAGGATGCGAGCGCGGTTGCGGGCGGCGTCTGCTCTCTCCATGCCCTCACTCTATATGGACATCGTGTCCGGTTATGCGCTACGGTCCTAGAAGTGGACATCGTGTCCACTTCTAGGAGGATGTCATGAGCAACCTGCTGCACCTGGACGCCAGCGCCCGCCGTACCTCGTTCTCCCGGGAGTTGTCGAAGGCCTACGCCGACGCCTGGGTCGAAGCCCATCCCGGCGGCGGCTACACCTACCGCGACCTGGCCGCCGAGCCCGTGCCGCACATCGGGGAGGCGTGGACCGAGCTCTGCGACTACGTGCTCGAACACGCCGTCACCGACCTGGGCCGCTACCACGAGGCGGTCCGGACCGAGGCCCAGGCGCGGGCCTGGGAGATCGTGGAGCCGCTGCTGGCCGAGGTCGTCGAAGCCGACGTCGTGCTGATCGGCACGCCGATGTACAACTACTCGATCCCGTCGTCGCTGAAGGCCTGGCTCGACCAGATCACCTTCCCGAGGATGTCGCTGGCCGGCCGCTCGTTCGTGGTGACCGGCGCGCGCGGCGGCGCCTACGGCCCCGGCACCCCCAAGGAGGCCTTCGATCACCAGGAGCGCTTCCTGCGCGACTTCTTCGCGGGCCACTTCGCGGTGGAGGACGTCACGTTCGTGCACACCGAGCTGGCCAACTCCGTCGTCGACCCCGCGCTCGCGCACCTGCGCGGCAAGCACGAGGAGTCCCGCCGGGCGGCCCTCGCCCTCGCCCGGAGGGCGGACCGGTGAGCTGGGCCGTGCTCGTCCTGGCCGGGCTCGTCGAGATCGCCTGGTCGCAGAGCATCAAACCGACCGAGAACTTCACCCGCCCGATCCCCACCCTGATCAGCCTCGCGCTGATGTCCGTGGCCGTCTGGCTCCTGTCCAGGGCCATGAACACCCTGCCGGTCGGTACGGCCTACGCCGTCTTCACCGGCATCGGCGCCGTGGGCGCGATCACCCTGGGCATCGTGCTGAACGACGACCCCGTCACCATCGGCCGCCTGACCGCCCTGGCCCTGATCGTCGCCGGGATCGTGCTGGCCAGGATGACCGCCTGAAAGGACCCGCCTCAGCCGTCCCGCGCCTCGTTCCGGACGGCCGCCAGACCCAGCAGCAGCGCGGTGAGCCCCAGCTCGAAGGCCGCCATGGCGCGTTCCGGCGGGTTGCGCCGCAGCGCGTCGGCCAGCAGCGGCGTCTCGCCCTCGGGCGGGTCGATCATCACGCTCGGCGCGGCCAGGTCGAGAGCGGACCCGATCGCGAACGACTCGATCGCCGTGAACACGGTCACCACCTGGTCGCTCGGCCACCCGGCCCGGCCGAGCAGCACCACCGCCCGCTCGTACATGCCCAAGGTCAGCGATGACCGGATCGTCGTGGTGGCCAGCAGCTTGGCCGCGTTGGGATGCCGGGCGAAGGCGGCCAGGTACGATCTGGCCCATCTGGCGAGCGCCTCCGGCCAGGGGCCGCTCTCCAGCGCGTCGAGGTCCATCTCGGCGACCACCAGATCCCGGATCCCGTCGACGATCTCCTCCCGCCCCGCCACATGGTTGTACAGCGAGGCGGCCCGCACACCGAGCCGCCGGGCCAGGCGCGTCACGGTCAGCGCGTCGGCCCCCTCCTCGTCGACGACCCGCAGCGCCTCGGCGAAGATGGCTTCCCTGGCGAGGATCGGCCGCCTACCCACATTGCCCCCTTTTAAAGGATTTACGATTCACAGTCTTCCGCTCTTCGGCTCCGGGCAGTAGCTTGCGGTCTCAATAAACTAAAGCACTTAGTTTTTGGGAGAGGCCATGTCTCTGGCCCGCAACGCGATCGGCACCGCCGATCTGGTCTTCTTCGTCGTCGCGGCGGCCGCGCCGCTCACCGTCATGGCCGGTGTGGCCCCGGTGGCCATCGGCATCGGCGGAGTCGTGGCCCCGCTCGGCTACCTGCTCTCCGGCGTGGTCGTCGGCCTGTTCGCCGCCGGGTTCACCGCGATGAGCGGGCACGTGCGCAACGCCGGAGCCTTCTACGCCTACATCGGCCGCGGCCTGGGCAAGCTGACCGGCCTGGGGTCGGCGTACATCGCGGTCATCTCCTACAACCTCATCGGCATCGGCCTGATGGCCGCCTTCGGCGTCTTCGCCGCCTCCACGATGGCCGACGTCTTCGGGCTCGCCGTACCGTGGCAGGTCTGGACGCTGCTCTGCGTCGCCACCGTGGGCGTCCTCGGCTACCTGAAGATCACCCTGAGCGCGAAGGTGCTCGGCGTGGCGCTCCTGCTCGAAGTGCTGATCCTGCTCGTCTTCGAGGTGGCCGTGCTGTCCGACGGGCCGCCGCTGTCGCTGGAGCCCTTCAACCCGGGCGGGCTGCTCTCCGGCGGCGCGAGCGGCATGTTCGTGCTGTCCATCGGGGCGTTCATCGGGTTCGAGGCCACCGCGATCTACGCCGAGGAGGCCCGCGACCCACGCCGGACCGTCCCGCGCGCCACCTACGCCGCCGTCGCCTTCCTCGCGCTGTTCTACACCTTCACCGTCTGGGTGATCGTCAACGCCTACGGCACGGACAAGGTCGTCGGCGTGGCCAACGGCGAGGGCGGCGTCGACATGGTGTTCACCGCGACCGCGCGGTTCGCGGGCGCGTGGGCCGCCGACGCCATGCGGGTGCTGATCGTGACGAGCTGCTTCGCCGCGGCGCTCGCCTTCCACAACGCCGCCACCCGCTACTTCTACGCGCTCGGCCGGGAGGGCGTGCTGCCGCGCCGGCTGGCCACCATCTCGCCGCGCAACGGCTCGCCCGTCGTGGCGGTGGTCACCCAGGTCGCGCTCTCCCTCATCGTGATCGTCGCGGGCATCCTGGCCGGGTCCGACCCGTACACCGTGCTCTTCCTGTGGACCAACGGCACCGGGATCATCGGGGTCATGCTGCTGCAGGCGCTGGCCGCGCTCTCCGTGGTCGCCTTCTTCAGGAAGGACCGCAGGGGCTTCGGGGCCTGGCGGGTGCAGGCGGCGCCGTTCGCCGCGTTCGTGCTGCTGTCGGTGATGATCGTGCTGGTCGTGCTGAACTTCGACCTGCTCACCGGCGCCTCGGCCACCGTCAACGCGCTGCTGATCCTGCCCGTGCCGCTGGCCTTCGCGGCCGGCGCGCTGCTCGCGCACCGCATCCGCCGCCGCGACCCCGCCCGAACCTGCTCACCACCGTCGACGTGGAGGAAACCGCTCGTGTCTGACCTGCTGTTCACCGGCGGCACCGTCTGGACGGGCACAACCGTCACCGACGCCCTGGCCGTCTCCGACGGCCGCATCACAGCCCTGGGCCAGGAGGCGGTACGGCACGGCGGAGCCGAGATCGACCTGGCGGGCGGCTTCCTGATGCCCTCCTTCGGCGACGGCCACGCCCACCCGCTGTTCGGCGGCCTCGAAGCGCAAGGCCCGCAGATCAAGGACTGCACCTCGGTCGCCGCCATCCTCGCCGCGGTGGGCCGCTACGCGGCCGAGAACCCGTCCCTGGAGTGGATCGTCGGCGGCAGCTACGACCCGGCGCTCGTGCCCGGCGGCGAGTTCGACGCCCGCTGGCTGGACGAGGCGGTCCCGGACGTGCCCGTGGTGCTGCGCGCCCACGACTACCACACCGTCTGGTGCAACACCGAGGCGCTGCACCGCGCCGGGATCGTGGACGAGACACCCGATCCCCGGCTCGGCTGGATCGTCCGCCGCGCCGACGGCAGCCCGCTCGGCACGCTGCGCGAGTGGCACGCCTGCGACCTCGTGCTCGACCTGGTCCCGGCCAAGACGACGGACGAGCTGGTCGAGGGCCTGGCCGAGGCGGGCCGGACGATGGCGGCGGCCGGGATCACCTGGGTGCAGGACGCCTGGGTCGAGCCGGACATGATCGAGGCCTACCTGGAGGCCGACCGCCGCGGCGAGCTGGCCTTCCGCGCGAACCTCGCCTTCCGCGCCGACCCGGACACCTGGCGCGCCCAGCGCCCGGCCTTCGCCGAACAGCGCGACCGGGTGACCTGGCCCGTGTCCCCGGGCCACGCGGTCTCCAGTGGGCTGGTCACCGCGAACACGGTGAAGTTCTTCGCCGACGGCGTGATCGAGGGTGGGACGGCGGCGATGCTCGCGCCCTATGACGACGCGCCGCACTCGTGTGGGATGCCCGTCTGGTCTCCCGAGGATCTCGCCGAAGCGGTCGTCGCGTTCGACGCGGACCGGTTCCAGGTGCACATCCACGCGATCGGGGACGGCGGGGTGCGGGCGGCGCTGGACGCGGTGGCGCGGGCCGTACAGCGGAATCCCGGGTGGGATCGGCGGCCCGTGATCGCGCACACGCAGCTCGTCGATCCCGCCGACCTGGCGCGGTTCGCCGAGCTCGGGGTGATCGCGAACTTCGAGCCGCTCTGGGCGCAGCCGGACCCGCTGCAGACCGAGCTGACCGTGCCGCGGATCGGGCCCGAGCGGGCGGCCCTGCAGTACCCGATGGGCTCGCTGCTGCGGCTCGGCACGCCGATCTCGTTCGGCAGCGACTGGCCGGTCAGCTCGCACGAACCGCTGCTGGGTGTCCAGATCGCGACGACCAGGCAGACCCTCGACGGCTCCCCCGCGTGGATCCCCGCCGAACGCCTCGGGATCGAGGACGCCCTGCGCGCGTACACGGCCGGGGTCGCCTACCAGGCGTTCGCCGACCACCGCCGCGGCACCCTGGCCGTCGGCCTGGACGCCGACCTGGTCTGGCTGGCCGCCGACCCCCGCCAGGCGGACCCACGGGAGCTACACCACATCCCGGTCCGCGGCACCTGGCTCGGCGGCAGGCGCACCTTTTCAGGCTGACCGGTGGGCGATGTCATTCACTCGCGCGCAGCGTAGTGGCAGGCCGCCTGGGCGTCGTCCGAGGAGGGCAGCACGGGCAGGAGCTGCGACCGGCAGCGGTCGTCCACGCCCGCCTTCGCCGCTTTGCCCGAGGCCAGCACCTGGCAGCGGGCGTGGAAGCGGCAGCCGCCGGGGATGCGGGTCGGGTCCGGTGGCTCGCCGGTGAGCACGACCTGTTCCGGCGACTCGGGCAGCACCGACAGCAGCGCCTGCGTGTAGGGGTGCGAGGGCGCGGTCAGCACCTGCTCGACCGGACCGGACTCGACGATCCTGCCGAGGTACATCACCGCCACCCGGTCGGCGATGTTCCAGGCCAGGCCCAGGTCGTGGGTGACGACCAGGGCGGACAGGCCCAGCTCGTCGCGGAGTTTCAGCATCAGCGCGAGGATCTCGCCGCGTACCGAGGCGTCGAGCGAGGCCACCGGCTCGTCGGCGACCAGCACCCGCGGGTCGAGCGCGAGCGCGCCGGCGATCACCACGCGCTGCCGCTGGCCGCCGGACAGCTCGTGCGGGTAGCGCAGGAAGAACCGCTCGGGTGGCCGCAGTCCCGCCCTGGCCAGCGCGGAGGCCACGGCCTCCTGCTCGTTGGGCAGGCCGTGGATGCGCGGGCCCTCGGCGACCGCCTCGTAGACGGTGTGCCGGGGGTTGAGCGAGCCGGTCGGGTCCTGCAGGACGAGCTGCACCTCGCGGCGGTACGCGCGGAGCGCCCTGGAAGAGTAGTTCAGCGGTTTGCCGCCGTACAGGACCTGGCCTGAGGTGGGTCGCTCCAGGCCGAGCAGGGTGCGGGCCAGGGTGGTCTTGCCGCAGCCGGACTCGCCGACCAGCGCGACGATCTCGCCCTCGCCGACGGCGAGGTTCACGCCGTCGACGGCCCGCGCGCGTCGCCCGCGGGAGGAGAACTCCACGTGCAGGTCGCGCGCTTCGAGCAGGGCCGGGCGGGCGGTCACGGCGCTTCCCTCCCCGGACGGTGACGTGCTGGTCTCGGTCATGAGGTCTCCTTCACAGGCTCCGCGCCCGGACGGACGTGCACGCACGCGGCCGTGTGCGAGTCCGCCGGGCCGGTGCCGCCCGCGGGCCAGAGCACGACCTCGGTGGAGGCGCACTCCTCCAGGGCCACCGGGCAGCGCGGGTGGAACGAGCAGCCCGTGGGCAGTTGCATCGGGTCGGGCGGGTCGCCGCCGAGCCCCTTGGGCGCGAGCCGGGACGCCGGGTCGCCCACCGTGGGGAAGGCCGCCGCCAGCGCCCGGCTGTAGGGGTGCCTGGCGTCGTGGAACACCTCGTGGGAGGGGCCGTTCTCGACGAGCCGCCCCGCGTACATGACGGCCAGCCGGTCACACATATCCGCCAGCACCGACAAATCATGAGAAATCATGATTAGGGAGATCTCGTGTTCGGCGATGAGCTGTTTGATCAACTTCAGCACCTGGGCCTGGACCATCACGTCCAGTGCTGTGGTGGGCTCGTCGGCGATGATCAGGTGTGGTGCGCAGGCCAGCGCCATCGCGATCATGATGCGCTGCCGCTGCCCGCCGGACAGCTCGTGCGGGTAGCTGCGCGCCCGCCAGGCGGGCAGCCCGACCTGCTCCAGCAGCCCGGCCACCCGCTTGCGCGCCTCCTCGGGACCGGCCAGCCCGTGCACCAGCAGCGGCTCGGCGATCTGCTCCTCAATCCGCCGCACCGGGTTCAGCCCGTGCTGGGCGCCCTGGAACACGATCGAGGCCCCGGCCCAGCGCACCGCGCGCAGCCGCCCCCACTTCATCGCCAGCACGTCCTCGCCGTCGAGCAGGATCCGGCCGCCGACGCGAGCGTCCCGCGGCAGCAGCCGCAGCAACGCCATGGCCAGCGTCGACTTGCCGGACCCCGACTCGCCGGCGACCCCGAGCGCCTCGCCCGCCGCCAGCGACAGCGACACCCCTCGTACGGCGGGCACCTCGCCCGACGCGATCGAGTAGGTCACCGAGACGTCGTCCAGTTCGAGCACATTCATCGGGCGACTCCCCGCAGACGTGGGTTGAGCACGGTCTCCAGCGCCCGGCCGCACAGCGTGAACGCCAGCACCACCGCGACGATGCAGAGACCGGGAGCGAGGATGTACCACCAGGCGCCGGCCGTGGTCGCCCCCCAGTCGTAGGAGCCGCGCAGCATGCTGCCCCACGACGCCTGCCCGGAGTCGGCGCCGAGGAAGGCCAGCGTCGACTCGGCCACGATGGCGCTGGCCACCTGCAGGGTCGTGTTGGCCAGCACCAGCGGCGCCACGTTCGGCAGCACGTGCCTGCTCATGACGTGCCAGTGCCCCGCCCCGAGCGCCAGCGAACGCTCGATGTACGGCCTGGCCTCCACCGCCAGCGTCTGCGCCCTGATCAGCCTGGCCGTGGACGCCCACGAGGTCACCCCGATCGCCAGGATGATCGTGGAGGTGCTGCCGCCGAGGATGGCCGACAGCACCAGGGCCAGCACCAGCGAGGGCAGCACCAGGAACCAGTCGGTGATCCGCATCAGCACGGCCGAGGCCCAGCCCCGGAAGTGCCCGGCCGCGATGCCGACGACCGTACCGATGACCATGCTGAGCAGCGCGGACATGAAGCCGATGAGCAGCGAGACCCGCGAGCCCCACAGGATCATCGACAGGATCGACCGGCCGGACTCGTCGGTGCCCAGCGGGTACTCCAGGCTCGGCGGTGCCATCTTGGCGCCGGTGGCCTTGGTGACGTCCATGACGGTCGGGTCGATGACGAACGGCGTGATCAGCGCGGCGAGGACCGCGACCACCAGGATCGCCGCGCCGACCAGCCCGGCCCGCTGTGTCCGGTACTGCAGCCAGAAGCGCGCCAGAGCGGTGCGCCGTCGCTGCCAGGTGACCGAGGTCATGCCACCCTCACCCTCGGGTCGAGGACGTGGTAGGCCAGGTCGGCCAGCACGTTCATGATGATCACCGCGACGCACACCACCATGAAGGTGCCCTGCATGACCGCGAAGTCGGGCCCCTTGATCGCCTCGTAGAACAGCAGCCCGAGTCCCGGCCAGGAGTACACCGTCTCGACCGAGACGGCGCCGCCGACCACGAACCCGATGTTGATGAAGACGAGGGTGACCGTCGGCAGCAGCGCGTTCGGCACCGCGTGGCGGCGGCGCACCTGGTCGTCGCGCAGGCCCTTGGCCCTGGCCGTGGTCACGTAGTCCTGGCCGAGCTCGTCGAGCAGCGAGGAGCGCATGACCAGCAGGTACTGCGCGTAGACCACGGCGACCAGGGTCAGGCACGGCAGCACCATGTGGTGGGCGACGTCGAAGAGGTAGGCGATGCCGTCGGGCGCGTCCACGCTCTCCATGCCGCGGGTCGGGAACATCCCGGGGATCGGGCCGACCCCGGCCGCGAACACCAGGAGCAGCAGCAGCCCGAGCCAGAACGTCGGCACCGACCACAGCACCAGCGAGACGCCGGTGGAGACGCGGTCGTGGCGTCCGCCGTGGTGCCAGGCGGCCCTGGTGCCCTGCCACAGGCCGAGGCTGACCGCGATGACCAGGCCGACGCCGGTGAGCAGCAGGGTCGGGCCGACCCGCTCGCCGATCAGGTCGAGGACCGGGCGCTTGTACTCGTAGGAGGTGCCGAGGTCGAACCGGAGCGTCCGGACCACGAAGTCGAGGAACTGCTCCAGCAGCGGCTTGTCCAGGCCCATCTGCCGGCGCAGCAGCGCGATCTGGTCGGGGCTGAGCGGCACGTCACGGGTGTAGGCGATGACCGGATCGCCGGGGATGAGGCGGAAGAGGAAGAAGGTCGCCACGATCACCATGGCGATGCTGAGCAACGCCCCACCGCACTTGGACAGGGCGTAGCGCAGCGTCCCGCGGTAGACGGGGCGGTCCTCCCCCGCGCCCGCCGCCTGGAGGGCGGCGGGCTCGGTTTCGAGAGGAGTCGTCATTCGCGTTCGTCTGCGGCGCTCTTACGCCGCCTGGAGAGAAGGAAGCCGCCGCCGCCGACCACGATCACCGCGGCCGCGACGATGCCGATGATGAGGCCGGTGTTGGAGCCGCCCTCACCGGAGGCCGCGGAGCCGCCGGTCGCCTTGGCGTCGACGGTGTACATCGGCAGGCCGCTGACTCCGCCGTACAGGATGCCCTCGCCCGTCTTGCCCTCGGGGACCGGGGTGATGCTGGTGATGCGGTCCTTGCGGTAGGCCTCGAGGTTGTTCGGGTAGTAGATGGCGATGACCGGGGCGTCGGTGTAGAGGCGCTGCTGCATCTGCTTGATCAGTTCGGTGCGCTTGGGCCGGTCGAGCTCCTTGAGCTGCTCCTGGTAGAGCTTCTCGTACTGGTCGTCGCAGTAGAAGGACTCGGTGCCGCCGCCCTCGCCGCTCGCCGTGGGCCTGCGGCTGCACAGGTGGGTGGCGAGGATCTCCTCGGGGTCGGGGTTGACCGACCAGCCGCTGATCGCGATGTCGAACAGCGCGGTGGAGCCGGTCTCCTCGGTGAACTTGTTGGAGTCCAGCTTCCGGGTGGTCAGCGTGATGCCGATCTCCTTGAACCAGCCGGTCAGGAACTGGCCGATCTTGTCCTCGACGGGCTCGTCGGAGTGGATGCTGAAGCGCATCTCCAACTTGCGCTTGCCGTCGGGCATGGTACGGACGCCGTCGGCGCCCTTCTTGTACCCGGCGTCGTCCAGGATCTGGTTGGCCTTGGCGGTGTCGAAGGTGACCTTCGCGTCGCCCTCGGCCTGCCAGAAGAAGTCCTTGTACATCGGCGGCACGATCGAGCCGTCGGCGGGCACGGCCAGGCCGTTCTGCACCTGGTCGACCAGCGCCTTCTTGTCGATGGCGTAGTGGATGGCCGTGCGGACCTTCGGGTCCTTCAGCGCCGGGTGACCGTCGCCGACCGGCTTGTCGTCGCTGGTCGTGGCGCCGTGGTTGATCTGCAGGTAGGAGGCGCGGCGGCCGGCGGTGTTCCACTGCGTGATGTTCGCGTCGCCCGCGGTGGCCTCGAACTGCGGCGCCTGCATGCGGCCCATCAGGTCGATGTCACCCTTCTTCAGACCGGCGATGGCGGCCTCAGGGTTCTCGTAGAAGATGACCTGCAGCTCGTCGATCTTCGCCTTGCCCCGCCAGTAGTCGGGGTTGGCCTTCAGCTTGACGAACTGATCCTTCTTGTGCTCGATCGGAATGTACGCCCCGTTGACGACGGCCGGGTACACCTCGTTCTCGTACGTGGCCATGTCCGTGACCTTCTCCCACACGTGCTTGGGCACGATCGGGATCGGGTTCTCCAGCATGGACGCCTGCGGTGCCTTGGTCTTGATGACCAGGGTCCGGTCGTCCGTCGCGGTGACCGACTCGAAGTTCTCCACGGCCGGGCCGTTGCCGGTCTTGGCCGCGTCGTCCGTCATGACCTTGTTGAACGTCCAGGCGGCGTCGTGCGCGGTGACCGGCTGGCCGTCCGACCACTTGGTGTCGCGGATCTTGAAGGTCCAGGTGAGTCCGTCGGGCGCGGTCGTCCACGACTCGGCCAGGTCGGCGCTGGGAGCAAGCGTCTTGGGGTCGGGCACGGTCAGGTAGGAGGACGTCCACCGCTGGAGCTGCCCGGAGATCAGGCGCACGGCCAGGAACGGGTTCATCGAGTCCACGGCCTGCGTGGTACCGATCCGGACTACCTTCTTCCCCGCCGTGGCAGGGTCCTGAGCATGGACGACACTCGCCTGCGATGTCATTAATAGGGCAATACCGAGCGCCGCCAGGCGCGCGAGCCATCTGGTCATCTGTGCCTCACCTTCAGGCGGGGGTCCTGTTGTAGAGAAAGGCACACCATAGACACAGGGCGTGTCAACGAGTGGCGGAAAATTGTTTCATTCCCGTTTCCTGGAGCGATGTTAATTTTCACCTCGCCCCGGAACGCTCTAGCCGACGCGCCCCTCGCTCACCCGCAGGTGGCGGTCCACCTGGACGGCTTCGAGCATCCGGCGATCATGGGTGACCAGCAGCAACGTGCCCGGGTAGGCGGCGAGCGCGGACTCCAGTTGCTCGATCGCGGCCAGGTCGAGGTGGTTCGTCGGCTCGTCGAGCACCAGCAGGTTGACGCCCCGGGCCTGCAGCAGGGCGAGCGCCGCGCGGGTGCGCTCGCCCGGCGAGAGCGTGCCGGCCGGCCGCAGCACGTGCGCGGCCTTCAGCCCGAACTTGGCCAGCAGCGTGCGCGCCTCGGCCGGCGGCATCGGCGCGACCAGCGCCTCGAACGCCTCCAGCAGCGACTCCTCGCCCAGGAAGAGCCCGCGCGCCTGGTCCACCTCGCCGACCACGACGCCGGGGCCGAGCGCGGCGTGCCCCTCGTCGAGCGGCAGCCGGCCGAGCATCGCGGCCAGCAGGGTGGACTTGCCCGAGCCGTTCGCGCCGGTGATCGCCACCCGCTCGGCCCAGCCGACCTGCAGGTCGACGGGCCCGAGGGCGAACGAGCCGCGCCGGACGACCGCGCCGCGCAGGGTGGCGACGACCGCTCCCGCGCGGGGCGCGGCGGCGATCTCCATGCGCAGCTCCCACTCCTTGCGGGGCTCCTCGACGACGTCCAGCCGCTCGATCATCTTCTCCGTCTGGCGGGCCTTGGCGGCCTGCTTCTCGGTCGTCTCGATGCGCGCGTTGCGGCCGATCTTGTCGTTGTCGGACATCTTGCGCCGGGCGTTCCTGACGCCCTTCTCCATCCAGGCGCGCTGGGTACGGCCCCGGGCCTCAAGCTGGGCCCTGGTGTCGGCGTACTCCTCGTACTGCTCGCGGGCGTGCCTGCGGGCCACCTCACGCTCGTCCAGGTAGGCCTGGTAGCCTCCGCCGTACGTGCGGACCTGCTGCTGGGCCAGGTCGAGCTCGACGACCCTGGTGACGGTCCGGTCGAGGAACTCGCGGTCGTGGCTGACCACGACGGTGCCCGCGCGCAGGCCCTTGACGAACCGCTCCAGCCGGTCGAGCCCGTCCAGGTCGAGGTCGTTGGTCGGCTCGTCGAGCAGGAAGACGTCGTAGCGGCTGAGCAGCAGCGAGGCGAGACCGGCGCGGGCCGCCTGGCCGCCGGAGAGGGTGGTCATCGGCTGGTCGAGGCCGACGGTGAGCCCCAGGTCGGCGGCCACTTCCTCGGCCCGCTCGTCGAGGTCGGCGCCGCCTAGGGAGAGCCAGCGCTCCAGCCCCACACTGTAGGCGTCGTCGGCGCCGGGAGCGCCGTCGACCAGCGCCTGCGTGGCCGCGTCGAGATCGCGCTGAGCCTGCTCGACACCAGTACGGCGAGCCAGGAAGCGCCTGACCGTCTCGCCCGCGCGCCGCTCGGGCTCCTGGGGCAGGTGGCCGACGACGGCGGTGGGCGGGCTGAGCTGGACGCCGCCCTCCTCGGGCGTGTCAAGTCCGGCGAGCAGGCGCAGCAGCGTCGACTTCCCCGCGCCGTTGACCCCGACGAGGCCGATGACGTCGCCCGGGGCGACCACGAGATCGAGCCCGGAGAACAGCACTCTGTCCCCGTGGCCCGCGGCCAGGTCCTTCACTACGATCGTTGCGCTCATGGCACTGCGATGCTACCGGCGCTACCGTGGGCGGATGCCCCGCCTCCCCTTCGCCCTGGCCGCCGTCGTCACGATCGCGGCGGGGCTCGGCGTCCGGGCGTTCACGGACGGGCCGTTCGCCAAGTACACGGGAGACGCGCTCTACACGGTGCTGCTCTACCTCTTGGTGCTGGTCGTCGCGCCGCGCACCCGCTCCGCGGTGGCCGCGCTGATCGCGCTGGCGGCGAGCTGGGTGATCGAGTTCGCCCAGCTCCTGAACCTGCCCGTGTTCCTGCGGCCGATCCTCGGCAGCACCTTCAACCCGCCGGACCTGTTCTGGTACGCCGCCGGGGCGCTGGCCGCGCATCTGGCCGCGCTCCTGGTCCAGGGGCGCGGCCAGCGGCAGGTCAGTGGCAACCGCCGGAGCCGCAGCAGGACCCCTCCGCCTGAACGAGGGTGATCGTGTCCGTACGGCCGGCCGGCTCATACCCCGCCTCGACGACCGCGGCGGCGACGAGCGTGTCGTCCAGCGGCGCCTCGTGGCTCACGGTCACGGCCTTGCTCGCCAGGTCGACCTGGACCCCGCTGACGCCTGGCACCTTGCTCACCTCGGCGGTCACGGAGCTCACGCAGTGCCCGCAGGTCATGCCCTCGACCTGGTAGGTGGTGACGGTCATCCCTCTCTCCTCTCACTCGCAGGAGACCCACTATATACCCCCCTGGGGTGTGTGCGCATAGATCGGGACCATCCGGGCATGGGAAGAGTTCACGCAGCTCAGAAGGGGGATTCATGATTCAGGGCAAGATTGTGGCGTTCCTGGTGGCCCCGGAGGGGGTCGAGCAGATCGAGCTCACCGAGCCGTGGCGGGCCGTCGAGAGCGCGGGCGGCACACCCCGGCTGGTCTGCACCGAGCCCGGCCGCGTACAGGCGTTCTACCACCTGAACAAGGCGGACACCTTCCCCGTCGACGCCACCGTGGACGAGGTGTCGGCCGCCGACTTCGACGCCCTCGTCCTGCCGGGCGGGGTCGCGAACCCCGACCTGCTGCGTACCGTGTCGGAGGCCGTCGCGTTCGTCAGCGACTTCCACGACCTGGGCAAGCCGGTGGCCGCCATCTGTCACGCGCCATGGACGCTGATCGAGGCCGACACGGTACGCGGGCGCACCCTCACCTCGTGGCCGAGCCTGCGCACCGATCTGCGCAACGCGGGGGCGACCTGGGTGGACAAGGAGGTCATGGTCTGCACGAACGGCCCGAACACGCTGGTCACCAGCCGCAAGCCGGACGACCTCAAGGCGTTCTGCGAGACCTTCGTCGAAGTTCTCGGCGACTGACCTCAGGCCTTACGACGAAGGGCACGGTTGACCTCAGGCCTTGCGGCGCAGGACCCGGGAGACGGTCACCGCCCCGAGGGCCCCGGCCGTCGTGAGCAGCAGGGCCGCCTCGGTCAGCTGGAAGCGCCAGAACTGCGTGGGTTCGTGCAGGTAGACGATCTGCCGATAGCCCTTGCCGGACAGGCAGCGCAGGAACGCGTCCTGTTCGGCGGAGGACCGGCCGACATCCGTCCCGCGCGGGCAGACCCCCTGCGGCGTCTCCTCGGTCTCGTTGCCCGCCGGGTCCAGCCAGGCATTGCGGAGCAGCCGCTGGTCCCCGGTGTACCTCCATTCCCTGGCGTCCACCCGGGTCGGCTCGGCGTAGTAGGCGCTCAGCTTGAACAGGCCCATGGTCGCGATCGCCACCACGGCCACCACGACGGCCATCGCCGGAAGCGTCCTGCGCAGCAGCGCCCCGGCCGCCGCGCCCACCACGAACGCGAACAGCCACCACGCCGCCGGCGCGACGCCGACCATGTTGAACGTCCCGACGTTGCCGAAGACGTCATGCCGGCCGAAGACCGGCCGCCACAGGCTCACCATCGCCGACATCAGCAGGCCCGCCGCGGCCACCACGGCCGCGATCAGCCCCAGTTTGACCGCCAGCCACCGCCCGACCGGCACCGACTGCGTCCAGACCAGCCGGTTGGTGCCGCGCTCGTACTCCCTGCCCAGCAGCGGCGCCCCCCAGAACGCCCCCACCAGCGCGGGCGCGACGATCGGCAGCCACCCGTACACGTTGTAGACCATCTGGTAGCGGTCGCTGAGCGCCGCGTTGAGATCACCGCAGACCAGCGCCAGGCTCGGGCACCCGGCGGGCGCGTGCTCGGCGATGTACCCCGCCGCCTCCAGCCCCGACACCAGGAACATCACCCCCAGCACCAGCAACATCCCGAACGTGACGACCAACTGCGCCCGATGCTGCCGAAACGTCAGCCAGATCACGCCCCCACCCCCGCGGGCCTGGGCAGCGCGGCCTCATCGGGACTGCGCAGATACGCCATCACCAGATCGTCAAGACTCGCCTGCCGCACAACCCACCGCGGATCGACCACCCGCACTCCCTTGACCAGCAACGTCGCCTGCCTCTCGGCACGGCTCGCGCCGACCACCCGCGCCCCCTGCGGCAGCGACCCGGCCAGCTCGACCGGCCCCGAGAGGATCAGGTGCTCGGCCAGCAGATCCTCGATGTCGCCGCTGACCTGCACCCGCCCGCCGTTGAGCACGACCAGCCAGTCACAGGTCTCCGCCAGGTCGGAGACCACGTGCGAGGACAGCACGACCGTCATGCCCGTCTCGGCCACCCCTGTCATGAGCGAGCGCATCACGTCATGCCTGGCCAGCGGATCGAGGTTGGCCAGCGGCTCGTCCAGGACGAGCACCCGGGGCCGCCTGGCCAGCGCCAGTGTGAGCGCCACCTGCGCCTGCTGGCCGCCGGACAGCTTGCCGACCTTGCGACCGGTCGGGATGCCGAGCCCGGCGAGCCTGGCGAGCGCGCTCTCCTGGTCCCAGCCGGGGTTGAGCCTGGCGCCCAGCTTGAGCATCTCGGCGACCTTGAAGCCGTCGTAGAGCGGCTTGTCCTGGGCCATGAAGGCCACTTCGCCCGCCGTGCGCACCGATCCCGTGGTGGGCCGCAGCAGGCCGACGACCGCGTGCAGGAAGGTGGTCTTGCCGGCGCCGTTGGGCCCGACGAGCCCGACCACGCGCCCTTCGGGGATGCTCACCGAGCAGTCGCGCAGCGCCCACGACCGCTTGTACCGAATGCCGAGGCTCATCGCCTCCAGCGCGGCGTTCACGCTATTTCCTCCCGAAAGGTGTCGCCGAGGACCAAGGTGAACAGGGCCTCCAGGTCCTCCTGGTCGAGGCCCGCCTCGCGGCCCTGCTGTACCCACGCGGTCAGGCCCCGGCGCAGCCGGGTCTGGTCGGCCAGAGTCGCGCCGCCGATCGAACGCTGGACGAAGGTGCCCATGCCCGGACGGCCCATGACCAGGCCCTCGCGCTCCAGCTCGCGGTAGGCCTTCAGCACCGTGTTCGGGTTGATCGCGAGCCGGTCGACGACCTCCCTGGCGGTGGGCAGCTTGTCCCCGGGCTTGAGCAGGCCGAGCCGCAGCGCCTGCTTGACCTGGTGCACGAGCTGCAGATACGTCGACACCCCCGACCCTCGGTCGAGGTGAAAATCAATCACCGATAACACCCTTTCACTATTTCAATAGTGAAAGGGTGTTGCATCTAGGGCGGCGCTGTCAATCCACCGACTCGGCGCCGATCAGGTTCCGGGCAGGCGGCGGATGCGGAGGTTGGCGGGGTCGTAGAGGGGGGCGTCGACGAGGTCGGCGTCCACCCAGGTTCCGTTCACGCCCACCTGCGCGCGAGTGGCCTCCCTCGGCAGGTACGCGTAGGCGATCGAGGCGTCGACCCGGTGGCCGTACCCGCCGCTGGTCACCCGGCTCGCCGGAGCCCCGTCCAGCCGCACCGGCTCACCCCCGACGCACACCTGCCGCGAATCCGCCACCACCAGACACCTGAGCCCCCACTCCGGCTCCCGCCGCAACGCCGCCCTCCCCAGAAACTCCTTCCCCTCATGTACGGCGAAGCCCAGCCCCGCCTCGTACGGCGAGGTCTCCGGCGTGATGTCCAGCCCCCAGACGCGGTAGCCCTTCTCCAGCCGCATCGAGTCGATCGCCCGATACCCGCCCGGCCGCAGGCCGTACGGCTCACCCGCCTCCATGAGCGCGTCCCACAGCGTGAGGCCGTACTCCGCGGGGCAGTAGAGCTCCCAGCCGAACTCGCCCACGAAGGTCACCCGCTGCGCCAGCACCGGCACGTACCCGACCGTGATCTCCCGGGCCTGGAGGTAACCGAACCCGAGGTCGTCGCCGGACAGCGTGGCGAGAACGCCGAGCGCCTGCGGCCCCCAGAGGCAGTAACACGCGTACGCCGAGGTCACATCCCGCACCTCGATCCCACCCGGCGACAACCCCTGACCGGCTCCCTGGGCACCGTCGTCCCCCTCGCTTTGAGCTCCGTTCCGGTTGCGCGTGGCGGCGGCGCGCAGCCAGGCCGCGTCGTGGACGCCGAAGGCGGTGCCGGTGACGAGTCTGAACCGGTCTTCGGCGAGCCGCGTCACGGTCAGGTCGGCCTCGATCCCGCCCCGCTCGTTGAGCAACTGCGTGTAGACGACCGACCCGACCGCCTTGTCCACCTGCCCGGCACAGAGATACTGCAGCCACCCGAGCGCCCCCGCCCCGGACACCTCCAGCTTGGCGAAGGACGTCTGGTCGAACAGCCCGGCGGCATCCCTGGTCGCCAGGCACTCCTCCCGCACCGCGGGCGACCACACCCGCCCGGCCCACCCCAGCGGCCTTACAACCCCAGCCCCACTCGGCCGCGAACCCACGCCACTGCCGACCTCCGCAGGCAGGACGGTCTCGGGTGCCCCTGCGGGTGTGACGGCCTCGGCCGAACTCGTGGGCGCGACAGTCCCGCTCGTCCCCGGCGGCGCCATGCCCTCGGACGCCTCCGGTCCCTCCCCGTTGGCCGGGGCGAACCAGTTGACGCGTTCCCAGCCGGCCTTCTCGCCGAACACCGCGCCCAGCGTCACCTGGCGGGGCCAGGCGGGCGAGCGGCGCAGGGGGCGGGCGGCGGGGCGTTCCTCGCCCGGGTAGACGATGTCGTAGTACTTCGAGTAGGAGTCCAGGGCCTTGGCGGTGGCCCAGGCGCTACTGCGGGCGTGGGCGCCGAAGCGGCGGATGTCCATGCCGAACATGTCGTACTCGGGGGTGCCGTCGGTGATCCATTCGGCCATCACCTTGCCCACGCCGCCCGCCGCCGCGAGACCGTGGACGCAGAACCCGGCCGCGACCCAGAAGCCGCGCACCGCGGTCTCGCCGAGCAGGAACTCGCCGTCCGGCGTGAACGCCTCCGGACCGTGCACGATCTTGGCCACCTGGTCCTCGGCGAAGACGTCCGCGCTCTGCCGCGCCAGGTCAGGAAGCCGATGCCGCGCCGACTCCCACGATTCCTGAAATTTCGGGAAATTGGGCGGGAAGAGCGTCTTGGGGCTGCTCAGCGGGTCAGGGTCCTCCCAGATCTCGGGTGTACGGATATATCCGCCAACCAGGTAGGCGCCGGACTCTTCCCGGAAGTAGACGATGTTGTCGGGATCCCGCACCGTCGGAGCCGTGGACGGGACCCCGAGGGGCGCCGTGACGACGTACTGATGCTTGATCGGCACGATCGGCACATCCACCCCGCCCATCGCCCCGACCCGCCCCGCCGCCGCCCCAGCCGCGTTGACCACGACCTCAGCCCTGACGACCCACTCCTCCCCGGAAACTCCCTTCTCGGTCCCGGAAATGCGACCACCAGAACCCGGAACGCCGCCCTCCGCCGCACCCGAACGCCGCAGCCGTACCCCGGTGACAGCACCGTCCGCCACCTCCACGCCCGTCACGCGCACCCCGGTCAGCACCCGCACGCCGAGCTTCTCCGCCCCGGCGGCCAGCGCGCGGGCGAGCAGGGCGGGGTCGAGCCACCCGTCCCCCGGCAACCACAGCGACGCCAGCACGTCCGCCGAGTTGAGCTGCGGCATCCGCTCCGACGTCTGCCGCCCGGTGAGCAACTCCATGTCCAGCCCGTACGTCTCGGCCGCGCCGGCCTGCCGGACCAGTTCCTCCAGTCGTTCCGGAGTGGTGGCCAGCCGTAGCCCACCGACCCCGTGCCAGCCAGGATCCAGCCCGGTCGAGGAGGCCAGTTCCGCGTAGAGGCCCGCCGAATACATGATCATCCGGGTCTGGGTGACCGTCGAGCGGAGTTGCCCGACGAACCCCGCCGAGTGCCAGGTGGTGCCCTCGGTGAGCGCGTGTCGCTCCACAAGCACCACGTCTCGCCAGCCAAGACGGGCAAGGTGGTAGGCGATGCTGCAGCCCGCCACACCCCCGCCGATCACTATCGCCTGTGCCGAATCGGGAATTTCAACCACGATGTAACACCTTGCCCGCGGGATCGGAATGGTCTAAACGTAGGCCAAAAGGAGTTCTGCATGCCAGATGCTCTCGACGACATGACCGGACTCGTGACGGCCTGGGCCGGGCGGCCGGTCAAGCAGACACCGATCAAGGGCGGTCTCAGCCACCGCATCTCCAAGGTGGAGACGGACGACGGCGCCCGCTGGCTGCTGCGCGTGCTCGACCCGCGGGTCTGGGAGGCGGGCCTGGGCATCCCGCTCGACCAGGAGGTCGCCAACACGCTGTGCGCGGCGGCGGCCGGTGTCGGCCCGGAGGTGGTGCACCACTTCCCGGAGGCGGGCGCGCTGCTGCTGGAGTACCTCGACGGCGTCACCCTCGACGCCACGCGGGTCCCGCACCACCTGGACGGGATCGCCACGGCCTGCCGCAAGCTGCACGCGGGCCCCAGGTTCGTGAACGACTTCTCCATCTTCGCCAAGCTCGCGGAGTTCCGCGCGCTGTGCGCGCGGCACGACCTGCCCACCCCGCCAGGCTACGACGACGTGCTGCCGGTGGTCGCCGACATCGAGCGGGCGATTCCGGTCCATCCGACCGTCCCCTGCCACAACGACCTGCTCGCGGAGAACTTCATCGCGATGGGGGCGGAGATCCGCATCGTCGACTACCAGCTCTCCGGCAACAACGACCCGGCCTTCGAGCTCGGCGACATCGCCGCCGAGGCCGACCTCGACCCCGACCAGACGGCCCGCCTGACCAGGGCCTACTTCCGCGACGGCGACCACGACGCCAGGGTCAGGCTCTTCCTGATCATGTCGAACGTCACCTGGACGCTGTGGTTCGCGGTGCACCACGGGCTGATGTCCAAGCACGCCGACTTCGACTACGAGGCCGAGGCGGCGAGCAAGTTCGCCAGGGCCGTACGAGATCTGGGCGACCCGGGCCTCGGCTCGCTGATCGACGACGTCCGGAGGCGCTGACCTCCGGTAGCACCACACACGAGGAGACCTCATGACCCCCGACGAGGATTCCAGGCGGCTCGCCGAGCTCGGCTACAAGCAGGAGCTCTCCAGAACCTGGAGCGGCTTCTCCAACTTCGCCATCTCCTTCTCCATCATCTCGATCCTGGCCGGCTGTTTCACCACCTTCGGACAGGCCTGGAACAACGGCGGCCCCATCGCCATCTCCTGGGGCTGGCCGCTCATCTCGATCTTCATTCTGATCATCGGTCTGTGCATGTCGGAGCTGGTGTCGGCCTATCCCACCGCGGGTGGCATCTACTGGTGGGCGGCGAAGCTCGGCAAACCCATCCACGGCTGGTTCACCGGCTGGCTGAACCTCATCGGGCTCATCGCGGTCACCGCGTCGGTCGACTACGGCTGCGCGACCTTCCTCAACATCACGCTCAGCCGCCTCACCAGCGGCGCCTGGGAGGGCACGCTCACCCAGGCGTTCGTCCTGTTCGTGATCGTGCTGGCGCTGCACGCCCTGATCAACATCTTCAGCCACCGGCTGATCTCGCTGCTGCAGAACGTCTCGGTCTGGTGGCACGTCGCGGGCGCGGCCGTGATCGTGGCCATCCTGATCTTCGCGCCCAGTGACCACCAGTCGCTCGGCTTCGTGTTCACCGAGACGATCAACAACTCCGGCTTCGGCGACGACACCGGCGGCATGCCGTTCTGGCTGTACGTCCTGCCGCTGGGCTTCCTGCTCACCCAGTACACGATCACCGGCTTCGACGCCTGCGCGCACGTGTCGGAGGAGACGCAGGGCGCGTCCACGGCGGCGGCCAAGGGCCTCTGGCGGTCGATCTTCTACTCCGCGATCGGCGGCTGGATCCTGCTGCTGTCGTTCCTGTTCGCCGCCACGAACGTGGACGAGATCAACAAGCAGGCCGGATTCGTCGGCGCGATCTTCACCACCGCGCTCTCCTCACCGCTGGCCACCGCGATCTTCGCCATCTCCACGATCGGCCAGTTCTTCTGCGGGATGAGCTGCGTGACCTCGATGTCCCGGATGACCTACGCGTTCTCCCGGGACGGCGCCGTGCCCGGCTGGCGGCTCTGGTCGCGGGTGGACCGCAACCGCACACCGGTCAACGCCATCCTCGCCGGATGCGTCGTCGCCGCGCTGATCACCCTGCCCGCCCTCTACGCCCCCGCCGGGCTCACCACGCCGGTCGCGTTCTACGCCGTGGTCTCGATCGCGGTGATCGGGCTCTACCTGGCCTTCCTCATCCCCATCTGGCTGCGGCTGCGGATGGGCGACCGGTTCGTGCCGGGGCCGTGGACGCTCGGCAGGAAGTACAAGGTGCTGGGCTGGATCGCGGTGGTGGAGATCGTGATCGTGTCGATCTACTTCATCATGCCGTTCGCGCCCGCAGGCGTGCCCGGCAACCCCGACTTCGCCTGGACATCGGTGAACTACGCCCCGATCGCGGTGGGCGTGGTGCTGATCGGCATCGCGCTGTGGTGGACGCTGTCGGCCAAGCACTGGTTCACGGGCCCACGCCGCACGATCGACGAGACGCCCGCCGAGGAGACCGTCGGCTGAGGTGACAGAAGGGCCTCCGCCGCGCTGCGCTTCGCGACGGAGGCCCCCACCCCTGCTCCGACACGCAGGGGCCACGTGACCGGCGTACGGCCGGGCCGGCGCCGGTCACGAGTCAGGAGGCTTTGACAGCCCGGAAGTGCTGGCGCTGATACTCCGCGTGGACGCGGCGCTTGAGATCCGGCAGCCGTTCGTCACAGAGAACCTGACTGTGCCCCTGAGCGAGCATCGCGGGGGACAGACTCTCCGTGCGTACGGCCAGCCAACCGCCCGTACAACTCTCGAAGTACTGCCAGCCCGGCGTCTCGACCGAGCTATCCATTGGAGGTGCTGCACAGGATGCACGTGTATTTCACCGGACTCATGGAAGCCATCTGCGCCACACCGACCTTGTCGTGGAAATGAGGTGGTGAAAGAGACTCTCGCAAATATCGGCTACGGTCGGTAGTTGAATCGTCGCACTTTCCTTGCACGAATACCGGATCGCGCTACACAATGAGCCCGTGTCCCCATAGAGCGACGGGAGGGCGATGGCCGTGCAAGGTGACGAGCAGGAATCCGCGTTGGTGGAGCCGCGACTGGATTTCGGCGCCGCGCTACGTGAATTCCGCATATCCGCTGGAATTCGGCAAAAAGATCTGGGCAGGAGCCTCGGCTGGTCGCTCTCCAAAATCAGCATGATCGAGCGCGGCGAGCGTACGGCGGACGAGGAATTCGCGCGCGGCGCCGACAGGGTTCTGGGCGCGGACGGCGCACTGACCGCCGCCTGGCGGGACGCGACGATGTACGCCGCGCGCCTGCCCGCCTGGTTCCATCGGTGGGTGGAAGTGGAGCAGGAAGCGCACACACTCCGCACATGGGAGCCGCTCATTGTGCCCGGACTGCTTCAAACGGAGGAGTACGCGAGGGCGATCTTCAGCGGAAGACCCCGGAACACCTCAGCCCAGATCGAGGCATCCGTCAGCGCCCGAATGGAGAGACAACTCATCCTGGACCGCGAAAACGCGCCTACGCTGAGGGTAATACTGGACGAAGGCGTGTTGAAACGCTCACTCGGCAGCAGGGAGGTGATGGCAGGACAAATGACGCATCTGATTGCGATGGCGGAGCGTCCACATGTCACCGTGCATGTACTCCCCCAAGACTCGTGGCTTTCCACAGGACTTCTAGGAGCATTCACTCTCGCCAGTAGCCCCCGAATGCCGGACATGGCATATGCGGAAGCGGCGACACAAGGCCAAATCTCCGCTGACCCCGACCGTGTCGCTGAGGTCACCGCAAGGTTCGAGACGCTTCACGGTGATGCTCTTTCCCAACGGGCATCGCTCGACTTGATCAGGGAGACGGAGCAGCAATGGAAGAAGTAGGCAACGAAGCTCTCGCCAACGCGGTCTGGCGCAAGGCGACGAAGAGCGGCGACAACGGTGGAAACTGCATCGAGGTCGCTCCCCTGCCCGGCGGTCGTGTGGGGATCCGGGACACCGAGCGGCCGGATCTGGCTCCGTACATCGTGAGAGGCGCGGTCTGGGACGCGTTCATCGACGGAGCCAAGAAGGGTGAGTTCGACTTCTGAGCGGAGTGGTGTCCAAGTCGGTGCTCGCGACCCGGTGTTGGACACCCTCCCTCCGAAGTCGGAGCAGCATAGCCTACCCGAAGACGCAGGAACGCGGACCGTGCGGGCTAGTCGCGGACGGCCTGGAAGGCCCGTGCCACGGCGGCCTTCACCCCGGCCATGTCGGCGCCCCCCACCTCGCGGCTGACCGAGGTCATGTCCACCTCGGGCATGCCGCACGGGATCGCCCAGTGCCATGGTTCGAGGTCGCCGTCAACGTTGAGGGCGAAGCCGTGGCTGGTCACTCCGCGGCTCTGCCGCATGCCGATGGAGATGATCTTGCGGCCGGTCTCCTTCGTCCACACACCGGTCAGCAGCTCCGAGCCGGGCGGGGTGTCGCGGCGCTCGGCGGGCAGGCCGAGCGCGGCCAGTGCCTCGACCAGGCGCAGCTCCACCTCGCGCACATAGTCGACGATGCCCTCGCCCTCGGCGAGCTTGACGATGAGGTACCCGACCAGCTGGCCGGGTCCGTGGTAGGTGAGCTGGCCGCCCCTGCCCGTCTCGACGACCGGGATGCCGCGGGCCGGGTCGGGCAGGTGGTCGAGCGGCGTGCGCCGCCCGACCGTGTAGACCGAGGGGTGGCTCAGCAGCCAGAGCGTGTCTGCACGCTCGTCGCGCTGGCGCGCCTCGACCAGCTCGGTCATGCGCTCCATGGCCTTGTCGTAGTCGACCAGGTCATCCTGGGTCAGTGACAGGGGACGGTCCTTCATCCCCCCAGCATATTCAGTGTGTGTACGACTTCGGCGCCTGCGGCATGATGATCCACAGGACGACGTAGAGCACCCACATGGGCCCGGGGAAGAGGGAGAGGATCAGCCAGACGACCCTGACGAGGGTGGGCGGCAGGCCCAGCTTGTCGGCGATCCCGCCGCAGACTCCGGCCAGCATCTTGTGTTCGTTCGAGCGGTACATCGCTCTCCTCCGTAAGTGTCGGTACACCTGGTTCAACGCCCTGGACGATGAACCGGTTTCCGCTACCTACCCTGGGAAAACCCTGACAGGGTCAGCCAGTCGTGCGCCATCGCCAGGTGCTCGCCGGTCAGGCCGCGTTCCGGATCGACGTGGACCAGCAGGAAGTCGCCGACACCCTGATGCTTCCTGAGGTAGTCCTCGTCCGCGTCGCGGGTCTGGTCGTCGAACCAGACGAAGGGGCGGCCACGCACGTAGTCGGCGACGTACGGCGTCTTGAACATCTCTTCGGTCTCGCTGAGCCGCGGCGGCCCCATCGGGATCACCGGCAGTTGGGGCAGGCCGAGCCGTGGCGCGATCCACTCGTTGGCCGCGTCCTCCCAGGTGGTGGCCCAGACCAGCTCCGCCCGCGTACGAAGGGCCAGGTCAAGAAGTCGCGCACCGTGCCGCGCGTTGAGGTGCACGGTATAGGTCTCGCCGATAACCTCGCATCGGTAGCGCCGGAAATCCGGTGTCGGGCGGCCGAACGGGTTGAGCACCCCGTCGACATCGACCAGCAGCAGACTCCTCGACCAACCTTCGCGCGGATTCACCCGCCCAGACTAGTTAATCCTCATTTGGCGGGTTAAGTTCCGATGAAATGCATCGGGGGACCCATTCCGACTGGAGGGCTATATGCGCCTGAACCTCCGACGACGCTTGGTTCGCGCACTGGCGGTCACCACGGCGGTCGCACTGCCGCTGACGTTCGTGGCACCGGCGAACGCCAGTCCCGTTTCCGACGTCCTGGCTCACCTCCTCACCAAGGCGGTCAAGCCACAGAACGTCAAGAAACACCTAACCAAGTTCCAGGAGATCGCCGAGGCCAACGGAGGCAGCCGGCACGCCGGATCCCCCGGCTACGAGGCTTCGGTCGCCTACGTGTCCGACAAGCTGCGCAAGGCCGGATACAAGGTCACCTACACCAACGTCGAGTTCCCCATCAACTGGGAGGAACTCGCCCCGCCCGTGTTGGAGCGGACCGCTCCCAGCCCCAAGACCTACGCCACGCCCGCCGACTTCGTCACCGTCGCCTCCTCGGGCAGCGGCGACGTGACCAAGCCGATCACCGTGGTGGACCCGGTCCTGCCGCCCACGCCCGCGCCAAGCTCGACGGCGGGGTGCGAGGCCAGTGACTTCGCCGGTTTCCCGGCGGGGAACATCGCGCTCATCCAGCGCGGCACCTGCCCGTTCGTGCAGAAGGCGAACAACGCCAAGGCGGCCGGCGCCGGTGGCGTGATCTTCTTCAACGAGGGCCAGCCGGGCCGGACCGACCCGTACGTCTTCGACATCGGCGAGTGGCGCTACGGCTTCCCCGTGGTGTTCACCAGCTTCGCGGTCGGCAACGAGCTGGCCTCCGCCCCCGGCACGGTCGTGCACCTCAAGACCACGACCAAGGTCGAGGTGGGCACCTCGACGAACGTGATCGCCGACAGCCGCTGGGGCAACCCGAACGAGGTCGTCATGGTCGGCGCGCACCTCGACGGCGTCCCCGAAGGCCCCGGAATCAACGACAACGGCTCGGGTTCCGCGGCGATCCTGGAGACCGCGCTGCAGCTCAAGCTGGTGCCCACCAAGCACCGCGTGCGCTTCGCCTTCTGGGCGGCCGAGGAGCTCGGCCTGCTCGGCTCCGACCAGTACGTCGAAGGGCTCTCCCAGGCCGAACGCGACAAGATCAGGCTCTACCTGAACTTCGACATGGTCGCCTCGCCCAACTACGGCAACTTCCTGTACGACGGCGACGACTCCGACGGCGCCGGCTCCCCCGCAGGCCCGCCGGGATCGGACGCGATCGAGAAGACGCTGGAGAAGTTCTACGGCAAGAAGAACATCAAGTTCCAGGGCACCGACTTCGACGGCCGCTCCGACTACGGCGCGTTCATCGACGTCGGCATCCCCGCCGGCGGCATCTTCACCGGCGCCGAGGTCATCAAGACCCCTGAGCAGGCCGCGCTCTTCGGCGGCACCGCGGGCGTCGCCTTCGACGCGTGCTACCACGCGGCCTGCGACAACATCACCAACATCAACATGACCGCGCTCGACTTCAACTCCGACGCGATCGCCTACTCCACCGCCACCTACGCCTTCGACCTGTCCGGCATCCCTGACCGGAACGCCGCCGCCAGGTCGATGACGGCTCAGGCTCCCTCCCCCGTCCCCGCGGGCGCGGCGAGCTGATCCACCCGGGGGTACGGCAGGCCGCGCGCGGCGCCTGCCGTACCCCTGAGCACCATAAGGTGGGCATTCCCGCACAAATCGGAGAAGCCCCGTGGATCCGCGTTCCCTCCATTCCCAGCAGCGGCTGCTCGTCCGCCAGAAGGTCACCATGATGGTGAACCGCTACGTCGTCCACCTGGAGCAGCCCGACGGGTCCGAGGGCCCGATGGTGGCCTTCGCCGAGCAGAAGCGGATGACGTTCAAGGAGCAGGTGACGCTCTACACCGACGACTCGCGCCGTGAGGTGCTGGCCGGGTTCAAGGCGCGCAACGTCATCGACCTGGGCGGCGGCTATGACGTCTCCGACGGCGCGGGCCGGCCGTTGGGCGTCTTCCGCAAGGACTTCGCCCAGTCCCTGGTGCGCTCCACCTGGCACCTCGACCAGCCCGGCCTGCCCACCCTCACCGGCCGGGAGCGCAGCCTGCCAGTCAGCCTGCTGCGCCGCTTCATCGACTCGCTGTCCTGGCTCCCGTACCACTTCGACTTCGGCCAGTCCTTCTCGGTGGAGAAGAAGTGGGGCCTGCGCGACCGCTACGTCGTCTCCGTCCCCGACCCCCGCCTCGACCGCCGCCTGGTCATCGCCATGGCCGTCGCCCTGGACGCCCTGCAGTCCCGCTAGCGCCTGCCGTAGACACCCACGCCACTCAGTCCTTGATGTTCCGCGAATGTCTACGCTTCGGACACCTGGAAGTGGATGACACCTACCTGATGTGAATTCGCCTCCGCTAGCCTCACCTGGTGCTCCCCGAACCCTGTGAGAGGTGTGACTCGTGATCGGCTGGCTCGAAGCGGTAGTGCTCGGTCTGATCCAGGGACTCACCGAATTCCTGCCGATCTCCTCCAGCGCGCACATCCGCGTGGTGTCGGCCTTCTTCGGCTGGCAGGACCCGGGGGCCGCGTTCACCGCGGTCATCCAGCTCGGCACCGAGGCGGCGGTGCTGATCTACTTCCGCAAGGACATCTGGACCATCATCTCCACCTGGACCCGCGCCCTGTGGACGCCGGAACTGCGCGGTCACCCCGCCGCCAAGATGGGCTGGTTCGTCATCGCCGGCACCATTCCCATCGCGGTGCTCGGGATCACGTTCAAGGACGAGATCGAGACAGTCTTCCGCGACCTGCGCCTGATCGGCACCACGCTGATCGTCTTCGGCCTGGTCCTGTGGTTCGCCGACCACACCGCCCGCAACAAGCTCACCCTGCAGAAGCACCTGAGCCTGACGCACGCCCTGATCTACGGCGTGGCCCAGTCGCTGGCGCTGATCCCGGGCGTCTCCCGCTCAGGCGGCACGATCACCGCGGGCCTGCTGCTGGACTACCGGCGCGAGGAGGCGGCGAGGTACTCCTTCCTGCTGGCCATCCCGGCCGTGCTCGCCTCGGGCGTCCTGGAGCTGTTCGAGATCGGCGAGGGCCAGGCGCCCGCCTGGGGGCCGACGATCCTGGCCACGATCATCTCGTTCATCGTCGGCTACGCGGCGGTCGCGTGGTTCCTGAAGTACATCAGCACCCACCGCTTCACCGGCTTCGTGATCTACCGGATCCTGCTGGGCGTGTTCGTCATCGCGGCGGTAAGCCTGGGCTGGATCCCCGCGTAGTGAAGTCGGTCCGGGGCAGTCGGCTGGCCAGCGCGAAGAGGGCGGCGAACAAGGTCCAGGCGGCCACGTAGGCGACCGGTTCCGCCCATGTCTCGGGCAGCACGTCGCTGATCATGTCGCGGCCCTCGAAGTAGGCGACCAGCGCCGCGAGCGCCGCCGGGACGGCCCCCCACCAGCGCTTCCACCACACCTCGTGGACCACCACCTCGAACGCCACCAGCGCGACCGGGCCGAGCAGCATCAGCTTCATGCCGGGCGGGTCCGGCAGCACGTGCGCGATCACGGTGATCGCCACGGCGGAGACGGCGGTCAGCAGGACGACGGTGCCGAACGGAGCCGGTTCGTCGCGCGGGTCCGTGATCGGTAACGGCTCATCGGTCACGACCCTCATTGTGTCCGATCCCGTGCGGCGCCGCCCTGGAAGCGGAATTCAACATGGTTGAATAGTGCGGTGACAGAGCTCTCCGCGGACCGGGGCAGGCGTCCTGGAGGCCCGCCGACCAGGGAGGCCATCCTGGCGGCGGCGATCGACGCCTTCACCACGCGCGGCTACGCCCAGACCACGATCAGAGGCGTCGCCCGTACGGCGGGCGTCGACCCCGCGCTGGTCATGCACTTCTTCGGCAACAAGGACGGCCTGTTCCAGGCGGCGATCAGGGAGGGCGGCCTGCCGGTCAGGCGCCTGACCGAGGTGATCGGCGGCGACCTCGACGGGCTCGGCGAGCGGCTGGTCACCCGCTACCTGGAGCTGTGGGAGGACCCTCAGGTCGGCCCCAGGCTCTACGCGATCCTGCACGCGGCCTCCTCGACACCGGCGGCGGCCGCCATGCTCAAGGGGTTCATCCAGGACGAGGTGCTCCGGCCGCTGGCCGCGCACGTGGGCGGCGAGCAGGCCGAGTTCCGGGCGCTGCTCGTCGGCTCGCAGCTCATCGGCCTGGCCATGATCCGCTACGTGCTCCGCGTCGAGCCGCTGTGCACGGCCTCCGTGGACCAGGTGATCGCGAACGTGGCCCCCACGCTCCAGCGCCATCTCACCGGCGAACCACCGACAGCGCACTGACCTGCGAAAACACCGATGCAGAAAAAATCTTGAAAAAGATGTGGCCGACCTGTCGAATCGGCATGGCGCCGTTCGAAGCGTAGTCAGAGGGCCGGGAGAGACCCGGTCCGCGACTCGACAGGAGAAGGCCATGACCCTTCAGGCGACCAAGACCTGCGACCCGCGCACGAGCCTCACCCGGTCGCTCCTGGGTTATGGCGTCATCGCCGGGCCGGTGTACATCGTGGTGTCGCTGTCCCAGGCGCTGACCCGGGAGGGCTTCGACCTCGCCCGCCACCAGTGGAGCATGCTGGCCAACGGCGGCCCCGGCTGGATCCAGGTCGCCAACCTGACGCTGGCCGCTCTGACCACCCTGGCCTTCGCCTTCGGCCTGCACCGGGCCCTCCCGTCCGGGCACGGCTCGACCTGGGCTCCCCGGCTGGTGGGCGTGTACGCCCTGAGCATGGCGGGGGCGGCGATCTTCCCGGCGGACCCGGCGATGGGCTTCCCGGTGGGCACCCCGGAGGGCCCCGGGGCGATCAGCCTGAACGGGATGCTCCACTTCGCCTGCGGGGTGGTCGGCTTCGCGGCCGTGGCCGTGGCCTGCTTCATCCTCGGTCGCCGCTTCGCCGTCGAGGGCCGTACCCAGTGGGCCGTCTACTCCCGGGTCAGCGGCGCCCTGTTCCTCGTGTCCTTCGCCGCCGTCGCGATCGGCGCCGGCGCCGTCTGGGCCAACCTGACCTTCGTCGCGGGCATCCTGCTCATCTGGGCATGGCTCTCGGTCCTGTCGCTCCACCTCTACCGTCGCGCTTCCTGAAATATCAACTGATCACTGTCTGAAGGAGACAACACCATGCGATACATGATCACTGTCACGGTCACCCAGCAGCCTGCCACCCCGCCGCCCGCCGACCTGATGGAGGCCATCGCCAAGCTCGGCGCGGAGGCCACCGGCGCCGGCGTCCTGCTCGACCAGGGCGGGCTGGCCCCGAGCGCCCAGGGCGCGCGGCTCGCGCTCACCGGCGGCAGGCTGAGCGTCACCGACGGCCCGTTCGCCGAGACCAAGGAACTGATCAGCTACGCCCTCTACCAGGTCAGCTCCAAGGAGGAGGCCGTCGAGTGGACCTCCCGCTTCCTGAAGCTGCACCGCGACCACTGGGCGGGCTGGGAGGGCGAGGCCGACGTGCTGCGGGTCTTCGGCCCCGAGGACTTCGCCTGAGCTAGAACCGCGACACCCGACCCGGCCAGGGAGCCCCTTGGCCGGGTCGTCGCGTATCCAGGGCCGGGGCGAGGTGCTTGGATCGGGTGCCATGACGGATCCGCATCAGGTGGTCGAAGCGGTGTGGCGGATCGAGTCCGCCCGGGTGATCGCGGGCCTGGCCCGCATGGTCCACGACATCGGCCTGGCCGAGGAGCTCGCGCAGGACGCGCTGGTGATCGCGCTGGAGCAGTGGCCGGTCTCCGGCGTACCCGACAATCCAGGCGCGTGGCTCATGCTCACCGCCAAGCACCGCGCGATCGACCAGCTACGCCGCAGGAACCGGTACGAGCACAAGCTCGCCGAGGTCGGCAGGGACATGGAAGTCCGCCAGGAGTCGGCCGAGGCCGAGCTGGACGACTCCCTCGACGACCACATCGGCGACGACGTGCTGCGCCTGCTGTTCACCGCCTGCCATCCGGTGCTGCCCACCGAGGGACGGCTGGCGCTCACCCTCCGTCTGCTCGGCGGCCTGACCACCGAGGAGATCGCCCGAGCCTTCCTGGTGCCCGAGCCGACCGTCGGGCAGCGGATCTTCCGGGCCAAGCGCACCCTCGCCGACAAACAGGTGAAGATCGAGCTGCCCGCGCAGTCCGAGATGCCCGAGCGGCTCTCGTCGGTGCTGGAGGTGATCTATCTCATCTTCAACGAGGGCTACTCGGCGACCGCTGGCGACGACTGGACGCGCCCGTCGCTCTGCGAGGAGGCGCTGCGCCTGGGCCGAACGCTGGCCGCCCTCATGCCGCAGGAGGCCGAGGTGCACGGCCTGGTCGCGCTGATGGAGATCCAGGCCTCCCGGCTGCGCGCGCGGACCGGCCCGGACGGCACGGCCGTCCTGCTCCTCGACCAGGACCGGCGGCTGTGGGACCGGCTGCTCGTCCGGCGCGGGCTGGAGGCGCTCGGCCGCGCCGAGGCGCTCGGCACCATGGGCCCCTACGGGCTGCAGGCCGCGATCGCCGCCTGCCACGCCCGCGCGCTGTCGGCCGGGGACACCGACTGGGAGCGGGTGGCCGCCCTGTACCGGGTGCTGGCCCACATCGCGCCGTCCCCGGTCGTGGAGCTGAACCGGGCGGTCGCGGTGGGCATGGCGTACGGCCCGGCGCGGGGGCTGGAGATCGTGGACGGGCTGGTGGCGGAGCGGGCGCTGAAGGACTATCCGCAGTTGCCCGCCGTACGCGGGGATCTGCTGGAGAGGCTGGGGCGGTTGGCGGAGGCCCGTGCGGAGTTCGAGCGGGCGGCCTCGCTCACCCGCAACGAGCGCGAGCGCTCCCTCTTCCTCGCCCGGGTTCGCGCCACGACTCCTCGTTAGCTATCGTGGTGATATCACTTCAATAGCAAGGAGTCAGCATGGAGCGCCGTGCTTTCCGGATCAACGGCTTCGCCGTCCTGCTCGCCCTGGTGATCCTCGCCGCGGTGGCCGCGGGGGTCGGCGCGGGCGCGAGCGAGCCCGTCCTCATCGTGGCGATCGTCGTGGCCGCCGTCATCGTGGTGCTCGTGTCGACCGGGTTCACCGTGATCAACCCGAACGAGGCCAAGGTCGTGCAGTTCCTCGGCCGCTACGTCGGGTCGGTGGCCGACGCCGGCTTCCAGTGGGTGCTTCCGTTCACCAGCAAGCGGAAGATCTCGCTGCGGGTGCGCAACTTCGAGACCGCCAAGCTCAAGGTCAACGACGCCGACGGCAACCCGGTCGAGATCGCCGCGGTCGTGGTCTACAAGGTCGTCGAGACCGCCCGGGCGACGTTCGCGGTCGACGACTACGAGATGTACGTGGCGATCCAGTCCGAGGCGGCCGTGCGGCACCTGGCCACCTCGCACCCCTACGACTCGCACATCGCCGAGCGGGTCAGCCTGCGCGACGGCGCCACCGTGGCCGAGGAGCTCACCGCCGAGCTGCGCGAGCGCACCGAGCTGGCCGGCATCGAGGTCCTGGAGGCCCGCATCACGCACCTGGCCTACGCGCCCGAGATCGCCCAGGCGATGCTGGTGCGCCAGCAGGCCTCCCAGGTCGTCGCGGCCCGCACGCAGATCGTCTCGGGCGCCGTCGGCATGGTCCAGCTCGCGCTCACCAGGCTGGCCGAGGAGGGCGTCGTCGACCTCGACGAGGAGCGCAAGGCGCAGATGGTGTCCAACCTGCTGGTGGTCCTGTGCGGCGACAGGGCGACGCAGCCGGTGGTCAACGCCGGCAGCCTCTATGCCTGAGGAATCGGGTGAGCCTGGCAGGCAGCGCGCCAACGAGCGCAAGAAGCTCCTGCTCAGGCTCGACCCGGCCGTCTACGACGCGATCGCCAGGTGGGCAGCCGACGACCTGCGCAGCGTCAACGCCCAGATCGAGTACGCCCTGCGCCTGGCGCTCAAGCAGGCTAGCCGCGCCCCCCGCAAGGACTCGCCCTGAGCGCTTCTGGCGCGACCACGCGGACAGGTCCAAAATCAGGACATGTCATGGACAGAAAAGTCCGCCACGGACATCGCCCAGGCCGTCCGCCAAGGTACGGCCACGGCGGCCGAGGTCGTCGAGGAGCACCTCGGGGTGATCGCCGAGCGTGACGGCCCGGTGGGCGCGTTCCGGATCGTCAGGGAGCGGGCGCTGGAGGAGGCGCGGGCCGTACAGGAACGGCCGGACCTCGCGGAACTGCCGCTCGCGGGTGTGCCCGTCGCGATCAAGGACAACCTGGAGGTGGCCGGCGAGGCCACCCGCAACGGCTCCGCCGCCACCCCGGCCACGCCCGCCACCACCGACCACCCGGCCGTCGCGCGCCTGCGCGCGGCCGGCGCGGTCCTGATCGGCCTCACGAACGTGCCCGAACTCTGCCTGGTCGGCTTCAGCGACAGCGTGTACGGCACCACCCGCACCCCCTGGGACCTCTCCCGTACGGCAGGCGGCTCCTCCGGCGGCAGCGCCGCGGCGGTCGCCTCCGGCATGGTCCCCATCGCCCTCGGCAACGACGGCCTCGGCTCGCTGCGCATCCCCGGCGCCTGCTGCGGCGTCATGGCGCTGAAGCCCGGAACCGGCCTGGTGCCGCCGCCCGCCCACGACTGGCACGGCCTGTCCGAGAACGGCCCCGTGGCCAGGACCGCCGCCGACCTGTCGCTCATGCTGTCGGTACTGGCCGACGACCCCGCCCTGGCCGCGGCCTGGCAGACCGGCGAGCGCCTGGCCTGGGACGACGAGCCCGACGAGCTGTCGGACCTGTCGCTGCCCGACCGGCCGCCGGTCCTGCGCGTCGCCTACACGCCCCAGCCGCTGCCCGCGGGGCTGGGCGTGGATCCGGAGTTCCAGCGGGCGGTCACGGCGGCGGCGGAGGCGCTGCGCGAGGCCGGGCACACCGTCGTCGAGCACGGCGCCCGGCTGCCGTCCTGGCTCGGCCCCGCGACGATCGCCACCTGGCTGGCCTGCGCGCACGAGGACGCCGCCGGGCTCGACCGCAGGCGCCTGGAGCGCCGCACCAGGGCGCTGGCCCGGATGGGCGGACTGCTCTCCCGGGTGGGCGCGGACGGCTCCAAGGGCCGGGCGCGCTGGCGGGACTACGGCGCCGACCAGTGGTTCGGGGACGCCGACGTGCTCGTCACCCCGACGCTGGCCGCGATCCCGCCGAAGGCCGAACGCTGGGGGCGCCGCGGGCTCGTCCGAAACGTGCTGGTGAACGTGACCTACGCCCCCGCCACCGGCCCGTGGAACATGTCCGGCTGGCCCGCGATGACGGTGCCGTTCGGCGTGCACGGCAGCGGCCTGCCGATCGGGGTCCAGCTCGTCGCGCCACCCGGCGGGGAACCGCACCTGCTGAGGCTGGCCGCGCAACTGGAGGCGGCCGAGCCTAGTCCTCGGCCTCGGCCTCGCTGAGGAAGGCGCGGATCTCGGCGGTCATCCGGGCGGCCCGCTGTTTGGGCAGGCCGTGTCCCACGCCCTCGTAGACGCTCAGCCGTACGCCGGGGATCGGCGCGGCCGTCTCGCGCAGCGCCGACGCCGGGAAGAAGGCGTCCTGCTCGCCGCCGACGATCAGCACCGGCATCGCCAGGCCCGCCAGCCGCGCCCGGGTGTCCTGCCGGAGCACCGCGTCCACGGTGGTGACGAAGTCGACCGCCTCGACCGGGGTGGGCGGCTCGCCGAACAGCGACAGCAGCACCTTGGCCATCGACTGGGCGAAGGCGCCGTCCACCGCGGCGGCGGCCAGCTCGCCGTGCAACCGCCGCCACCGGCCCGAGGCGGCCAGCTCGCGCCAGCGCAGGCAGATCGCCCGGCCGCGCGGGGACAGCCGTGCCCCGGCGACGACCAGGACCAGCCGCTCGACCAGGGCGGGGTGGTCCAGGGCGAGATGCTGCGCGATCATCCCGCCGGTGGACAGGCCGACCAACCGGACGCCGCCGAACTCCTGACGGATCAGCTGGGCGTACTCCGCGGCGATGTCCCGCGTCGAGGCCGCCGTGCGCAGCACGCATGGGCGCTGCAGGACGTAGAGCGTGTGCCCCTTGGCCAGGGTGCGGAAGCCCTGGGCGTACCCCAGGACGGCGAGGCGGCCCGGCTGCCGGTTGGTCAGCGACAGGCCGGGCAGCACCACGAGCGTGCGCGCGCCGTAACCGATCCGTACATAGCGGAATCGGTCACGGAAGACGCCGGCGGAGGCGGCGGGCGAGCGTGTTTCCACGGTTACTCCAGGAGACGACATGCGAACACTACGCCGCCCCCTGGAGCGGCTCCAGGGGCTCGCCCTACGCGGAGGCCGGGTGCCAGACCGTCTTGGTCTCCAGGAAACGGGTCATCCGGGAGATGCCGGGGTCGGCCGTCCAGTCCTGCGCGGAAGGCCGCAGCACCCGCTTGAGGTTCTCCGCCGCCGCCTGCTCGCAGGCCAGCGCCAGCGCGGCGTCCTCGACGCCGGTCAGGTCGAGCCCGTTGACGTCCATGTGCGCGGCCAGCCACGGCGCCAGCTCGGCCTGCAGCCCGGTGAGGATGTTGACCACCCCGCCCGGCAGGTCGGAGGTCGCCAGCACCTCGGCCAGCGTGATCGACGCCAGCGGAGCCCGCTCGGACGCCACCACCACGCAGGTGTTGCCGGTCACAATCGCCGGAGCGATCACCGACACCAGCCCGAGCAGCGGATCGGCGGGCGCCACCACCGCGACGACACCGGTCGGCTCAGGCGAGGACAGGTTGAAGTACGGCCCCGCGACCGGATTCGACGTCCCCCGCACCGACGCGATCTTGTCCGACCAGCCCGCGTACCAGACCAGCCGGTCCACGGCCGCGTCCACGGACTCCAGCGCGGCCTTCTTCCCGGTGCCCAGCTCCTCGGCGAACTGCGCCCGCCGCCCTTCGAGCATCTCGGCCACCCGGTAGAGGATCTGGCCCCTGTTGTAGGCCGTCGCCCCCGACCAGCCGGGGAACGCCTTGCGCGCGGCGCTCACCGCGTCGCGCGCGTCCTTGCGCGAAGCCCTGGACGCGTTGGCCAGGAAGTCACCCTTCGCGGAGGTCACGATGTAGGACCTTCCACTCTCGGAGCGCGGGAACGCTCCGCCGATGAACAGCTTGTAGGTCTTGCGAACGGACAACCTACTCATCGCCGCGGCCCCTCCACGTGGTCTCCTGCGATGGACGTACGGGCACGAAGATCTGGCCGCAGCGGCTGACCCCGCAGCGGTGCGCGAACCAGCCGGTCCTGACCGGACGGCCCGCGCGGGCGAAGTCGTGCCCCCTGGTGGCCTGCGCGCGGCGCTTGGCGCGCCTGCGGCGCCGGTGCTCACACGTCAAGGTAGGCCTCCAGACCCAGCAGGCCGCCTTCGCGCCCGTACCCCGACTCCTTGTAGCCGCCGAACGGCGAGGCGGGATCGAAGCGGTTGAAGGTGTTGGCCCAGACGACCCCGGCCCTGAGCCGGTCGGCCATCCACAGGATGCGCGACCCCTTCTCGGTCCACACCCCGGCCGACAGGCCGTACGGGGAGTTGTTGGCCTTCTCCACGGCCTCGGCGGGCGTGCGGAAGGTGAGCACGGACAGCACCGGGCCGAAGATCTCCTCGCGGGCGATGCGGTGCGACTGGGCGACGCCGGTGAAGATGGTCGGCGGGAACCAGAAGCCCTTGTCGGGGATCGGGCACGCGGGCGACCAGCGCTCAGCCCCCTCGGCCTCACCGATCTCGCTCAGCGAGCGGATCTTGGCGAGCTGTTCGGCCGAGTTGATCGCGCCGATGTCGGTGTTCTTGTCGAGCGGGTCGCCGAGCCGGAGCGTGCCGAGCCGTCGCTTGAGCGCGTCCAGCACCTCCTCCTGTACGGACTCCTGCACCAGCAGCCGGGAGCCCGCGCAGCAGACGTGGCCCTGGTTGAAGAAGATGCCGTTGACGATGCCCTCGACGGCCTGGTCCAGCGCGGCGTCCTCGAACACGATGTTCGCGGCCTTGCCGCCCAGCTCCAGCGTGAGCTTCTTGGTGGTGCCCGCGACGGTCCGCGCGATGATGCGGCCGACCTCGGTGGAGCCGGTGAAGGCCACCTTGTCCACGCCGGGGTGCGCGACGACGGCCGCGCCGGTCTCCCCCGCGCCGGTGACGATGTTGACCACGCCGGGCGGCAGGTCGGCCTGCTGGCAGATCTCCGCGAAGGCCAGCGCGGTCAGCGGGGTGGTCTCGGCCGGCTTGAGCACGACCGTGTTGCCGCAGGCCAGCGCCGGCGCGATCTTCCAGGCCAGCATGAGCAGCGGGAAGTTCCACGGGATGACCTGGCCGGCCACGCCGAGCGGCTTGGTGCCGAACCCGGCGTACTCCAGCTTGTCGGCCCAGCCCGCGTAGTAGAAGAAGTGCGCGGCGACCAGCGGCAGGTCCACGTCGCGCGACTCGCGGATGGGCTTGCCGTTGTCGAGTGACTCCAGGACGGCCAGTTCGCGGGCGCGCTCCTGGATGATCCGGGCGATGCGGAAGAGGTACTTGGCCCGCTCGGCGCCCGGCAGCGCGCTCCACACGCCGAAGGCCTTGCGCGCCGCCTGGACCGCGCGGTCGACGTCCTCGGACGTCGCCGTGGCGATCTCGGCCAGCGTCTCCTCCGAGGCCGGGCTGATGGTCTTGAAGGCGGTGCCGCCGCCGTCGACGAACTCGCCGTTGACGAACAACCCGTAGGACGGCTTGATGTCGACGACGTCACGCGACTCGGGCGCAGGTGCGTATTCGAACATCGTGATCAGTCCAGGGTGAAGTAGTCGGGACCGGCGTACCGGCCGGTGGCGAGCTTCTGGCGCTGCATCAGCAGGTCGTTCAGCAGCGAGGAGGCGCCCAGGCGGAACCAGTCGGGGCTCAGCCAGTCCGCGCCCGCCGTCTCGTTGACCAGCACGAGGTTCTTGATCGCGTCCTTGGTGGTACGGATGCCGCCCGCGGGCTTCACGCCGACCTGGCGGCCCGTCCGGTCGCGGAAGTCGCGCACCGCCTCCAGCATGATCAGCGTGACCGGCAGTGTGGCCGCGGGGGCGACCTTGCCGGTGGAGGTCTTGATGAAGTCAGCACCGGCGATCATGGCCAGCCAGGAGGCGCGCCGTACGTTGTCGTACGTCGCCAGTTCGCCGGTCTCCAGGATCACCTTCAGGTGCGCCGTACCGCAGGCGGCCTTGATCGCGACGATCTCCTCGAACACCTTGAGGTAGTCGCCCGACAGGAACGCGCCGCGGTCGATCACCATGTCGATCTCGTCGGCGCCCGCGGCCACCGCCAGCGCGGTGTCGCTCACCTTGACCTCCAGCGAGGAACGGCCGCTGGGGAAGGCGGTCGCCACCGAGGCGACCTTCACCCCCGAGCCGCCCAGCGCGTCGACGGCGACGGCGACCAGGTCGGGGTAGACGCACACGGCCGCCACCTTGGGCACCGTGGGGTCGCCCGGGTCGGGGTGGTTGGCCTTCGCGCACATGGCCCGGACCTTGCCGGGCGTGTCAGCTCCTTCGAGGGTGGTCAGGTCGACCATGGAGATGGCCAGGTCGATGGCCTGGGCCTTGGCGGTCGTCTTGATGGAGCGGGTGCCGAGCATCGCCGCCCGCTGGTCCGCGCCCACCCGGTCGACACCTGGGAGGCCGTGCAGGAAGGCTCGCAGCGTGATGTCCGAGGACGCCACGTCCGCGAGCGAGGTAGTCACAGTTGACACCCCCACAGCATCGCCGACCGGAACGGGTAGCTCCAAACCGGACGTGCCCGAATGTCCACCCCTTTTTCGTCAGCATCATCCGTTTCGACCAGCCACCCACCACCTCCGCCCGGCGACAGCCACCCACCACCCCAAACACGAGACGGCCCCGCCTCCTAGCAGGAGACCGGGCCGTTGCGAGCGGTCAGACCAGCTCTAGCTCATCCTCGGCCGCTTCGAGACCGGCGAACTTCGCCCGGATACGCCGATCGGTATCAGGAACCTCGTTCACGCTTTTGATGATGCCGTTCAGGAAGTCCTCCAGGGCGTTCCTGAGACTGTTGGCGACCGTCTGGCGAGTCCATTGACCTAGAAGATCGTCCTTGGCCAGCGCCAGCACCGCTTCTCTGCCCAGAAACTTGGCCTCAACGAAGTCACGCATCTCATCAATTGAGACGAACTCGACGCCCGACAGATCCTCAGCGCCTAGACAGACATACGCCCAGGCTGACAGGCCACGATCGCTCTCCATCACCTGGGTAAACAGAACCAGCTGCTCGTTCAGACGGAAGGTACCTATCAACGGGATCTCATACTCGTGCCAAACTTCGAGATCCGTCGCTTCAAGCTTCGGTCGCCATGGAGGCTGTCCTCTTTTGATCAGTGAGTCCAGATTCACCGCTCTACCTCCCCTCTTCTCCGTACCCATTGAAGCACTTGACGAAGCGCTCCGTCACGTCGAGAGACCACGGAATCTGCTGCTCGTTGACGGGATCGCCATCTGGCCAAACCACCGAGACATGGCTCTCTGCAGCCTCACATCCCGCCGAAACGATACGAGAAGATGGTGTGTGGAGGACCGCGAAGCCCTCACTGCGCAGGCCACCCGCCGTGGTGTACCTTACTGCGGCACGCTGGAGATCTCTAGTACGGCAGCCGCCATTTGCTGGATGACCAGGCCAGATTCGCAGCAGGTCGATGTGATCCTGTGATCGGAATCCGATCCAACGAGAACA
>NZ_JBEYZF010000028.1:0-95911 GCF_040645915.1 Nonomuraea sp. NPDC046570
GGCGGCTTCGGAGTGGGCAAAACGACTTTCGTGGGAGCGGTGTCGGAAATCTTGCCGCTGACCACCGAGGCGGTCATGACCGACGCCTCCAAGGGCATCGACGATCTCGGTATGACGCCGCTGAAGACCACCACCACGGTGGCGATGGACTTCGGCCGCGTCTCCCTGGACCGCGACCTCATCCTGTACCTGTTCGGCACACCCGGCCAGCACCGCTTCTGGTTCATGTGGGACGACCTGGTGCGCGGCGCGATCGGCGCCGTCGTGCTGGTCGACACCCGCCGCCTGGCCGACAGCTTCCCCGCCGTCGACTACTTCGAAGAAGCACAGTTGCCCTTCGTCGTCGGCGTCAACGGCTGGGACGGCCAGTACCTGCACAGCGAGGCGGAGGTGCGCGACGCGCTCACGCTGTCCGCGCACGTGCCGGTGGTCCGGCTGGACGCGAGGTCCCGCGATTCGGTGAAGAGCGCGCTGATCAATCTGGTGGAGCACGCGCTCACCGTCCGGATGGCCGTGCCGGGTTGGGGTCGCTAGGTCCCCAACAGCGGTTAGGCTGGGAGGCCGAGTCGCAGACCACGCATATTCGCTTCGAGGACTGGCCTACCACGTGTTCGAGACGCTTTCCGACCGGCTGACATCGGTCTTCTCCTCTCTCCGATCCAAGGGTCGGCTGTCCGACGCCGACATCGACGCCACCGCCCGCGAGATCCGCATCGCGCTGCTCGAGGCGGACGTCGCGCTGCCTGTGGTCAAGGCGTTCGTCGCCCAGGTCAAGGAGCGCGCCCGCGGCAGCGAGGTCTCCCAGGCGCTGAACCCGGCGCAGCAGGTCGTCAAGATCGTCAATGACGAGCTGATCGGGATCCTCGGCGGCGAGACCCGCCGGCTCCGTTACGCCAAGACCCCGCCGACGGTCATCATGCTGGCCGGTCTGCAGGGCGCGGGCAAGACCACCCTGGCGGGCAAGCTCGCCAGGTGGCTGCGCGAGCAGGGGCACGCGCCGCTGCTGGTCGCGGCCGACCTGCAGCGCCCCAACGCCGTGCAGCAGCTCGCCGTCGTGGCCGAGCGCGCGGGCGTGGCCGTCTACGCCCCCGAGCCCGGCAACGGCGTCGGCGACCCGATCGAGGTCGCCCGTCAGTCGCTCGACCAGGCCAGGCGCGCGCAGCACGATGTCGTCATCATCGACACCGCCGGTCGCCTGGGCATCGACCAGGAGCTGATGAGGCAGGCCGCCGACATCCGCGACGCGGTCACGCCGGACGAGGTCCTGTTCGTGGTCGACGCCATGATCGGCCAGGACGCCGTGACCACGGCCCAGGCCTTCATGGAGGGCGTCGGCTTCGACGGCGTGGTGCTCACCAAGCTCGACGGCGACGCCCGCGGCGGCGCAGCCCTGTCGGTACGGCACATCACCGGCAAGCCGATCATGTTCGCGTCGACCGGTGAGAAGCTCGAGGATTTCGACGCCTTCCACCCCGACCGGATGGCCTCCCGCATCCTCGACATGGGTGACATCCTCACCCTGATCGAGCAGGCGCAGAAGACCTTCGACGAGGACCAGGCCGCCAAGATGGCGGGCAAGCTGGCCTCCGGCGACAACTTCACCCTTGAGGACTTCCTCGAGCAGATGATGATGGTCCAGAAGATGGGCCCCATCAAGAACCTGCTCGGCATGATGCCCGGCATGGGGCAGATGCGCGACCAGCTCAACTCCATCGACGACCGCGACCTGGACCGCATCGCCGCGATCATCCGCTCGATGACCCCGGCCGAGCGCCAGGACCCGAAGATGATCAACGGCTCACGGCGGGCGCGCATCGCCCGCGGCTCGGGCGTCGAGGTCTCCGCGGTCAACAACCTGGTCACCCGCTTCTTCGACGCGCAGAAGATGATGAAGCGGATGGCCGGCGGCATGGGTATCCCGGGCATGCCCGGCGGCCGGGCCGGCAAGGCGGCCAAGGCGCAGAAGAAGGCCAAGAAGGGGCGGCGCGTCAGCGGCGACCCGCGCAAGGCCGCGCTGGGCAAGGGCGCCGGATCGGGCGAGGCCCCGCCCGCCGCGGCGAAGCCGGGCGGCCTGCTCGGCAACCTCGGCGGCAAGCTGCCCCCCGGCATGGAGTTGCCCCCGGGCTTCGACCCGTCCAAGCTCAACCTTCCCGGTCAGAAGTAGACCGCGTTTTGGGCCCTGCCAGGGCGTGGGCACGCCCTGGCATCTGGCACAATGGCATGTTGGAACATCGTGACCACGCGGGTGCCCTCTCACCTCCCGCCGGTCACGCCTGTCCCTCGAACGGACCTCGCATCGTGCCCCACTCGATGAGACGCCGTTCACCCACGCTCTAATGCAGGAGAGACCACACCAGTGGCAGTCAAGATCAAGCTCAAGCGGCTCGGCATGATCCGCAACCCGCAGTACCGCATCGTCGTCGCCGACAGCCGCACCAAGCGTGACGGCCGGGCGATCGAGGAGATCGGTCTCTACCACCCGAAGGAGAACCCCTCGCGCATCGAGGTCGACTCCGACCGGGCGGCCTACTGGCTGGGCGTCGGCGCGCAGCCGACCGAGCCGGTTCTCAAGCTCCTCAAGCTCACCGGTGACTGGCAGAAGTTCAAGGGCGAGGCGGCCCCGGCGCCGCTCCTCGTCGCCGAGCCCAAGGCCGACCGTCACGCGATCTACGAGGCCGCGGCCAAGGAGGCCCTGTCCGGTGGCGACACCGGTTCGAGCGCCACCACGCAGCGGAAGCCGAAGAAGGCCGCCGCCGCGAAGGCCGACGACAGCGCCGAAGCCGCCGCCGAGACCCCGGCTCCGGCCGAGGAGAAGACGGAAGGCGAGGCCTGACGTGCTCGAGGAGGCTCTCGAGCACCTCGTTAAGGGCATCGTCGAACATCCCGACGATGTCCGGGTCCGTGCTCGCCGCATTCGCAGCGGGCGCGTGCTGGAGGTCCGGGTGCACCCCGAGGACCTCGGCAAGGTCATCGGCCGCGGCGGCCGTACGGCCAAGGCGCTCCGCACAGTCGTGAACGCCCTGTCCGACGGCAAGTACGTCCGGGTCGACCTGCTCGACCTGCACGAAGCCGTTCGCTAGTCACACAGCCGTGCGCGCCCCCATCGGTCCTCCGGTGGGGGCGCTGCTCGCTTTCCAGGAAGGTAGGTTTTCGTGCAGCTAGTCGTCGGCAGGATCGGCCGCCCGCACGGCGTCCGCGGCGAGGTCACCGTCGAGGTGCGCACCGACGATCCGGAGCTGCGCTTCGAGGCCGGGGCCGTACTGGTCACCGACCCGGCGAGCGCGGGCCCGCTGACCATCGAGAGCCGCCGCTGGCACCAGGGCGTGCTCCTGATCGGTTTCGCCGGCGTCACCTCCCGCGACGAGGCCGAGGAACTGCGCAACACCATGCTGGTCATCGACTCCAGCGAGGTCCAGCCGCTCGACGACCCCGACGAGTTCTACGACCACCAGCTCATCGGGCTGTCCGTGGTCACCGTCGACGGCACCGCCGTCGGCGAGGTCACCGACGTCCTGCACCACGGCCAGGACCTCCTGGTGGTACGGCGCCCGGCCGCGGCCGAGGCCTACATCCCGTTCGTCAAGCCCCTCGTGCCCGAGGTCGACCTGCAGGCCGGCCGCCTCGTGGTGGACCCGCCGCCGGGCCTGCTGGAGGACTGATGCGCCTCGACATCATCTCGATCTTCCCCGAGTACTTCTCCCCGCTGGACGTCTCGCTGATCGGCAAGGCCCGCGAGCGCGGCACCCTCGACGTGCACCTGCACCAGTTGCGCGACTGGACGCACGACGTGCACAAGACCGTCGACGACACCCCGTACGGCGGCGGCCCCGGCATGGTCATGAAGCCCGAGGTGTGGGGCGAGGCGATCGACTCGGTCATCGGCCCCGCGGGCCGCCCGCGCCTGCTCGTCCCCACCCCGAGCGGACGCCCCTTCACCCAGGAACTGGCCCAGGAACTCGCCACCGAACCGTGGCTGCTGTTCGCCTGCGGACGCTACGAGGGCATCGACTCCAGGGTCATGGCCGAGTACGGCTCCCGCCTGCCGGTCGACGAGGTCAGCATCGGCGACTACGTGCTGGCCGGTGGCGAGGTGGCGGTGCTGGTCATGGTGGAGGCGATCGGGCGGCTGCTGCCCGGCGTGCTGGGCAACGCGCACTCCGCGGTCGACGACTCCTTCGCGCCCGGCGCCATGAAGAACCTCCTCGAAGGGCCGGTCTACACCAAGCCGCCGGTGTGGCGCGGGCGGGAGGTGCCGGAGGTGCTGCTGTCCGGGCATCACGGCAAGGTGGCCCGGTGGCGCCGGGATCAGGCGCTCCGCCGTACTGTGGCGAACAGGCCCGATCTGGTCGCGGGGCTCGACCCCGCGGGGCTTGACAAGCACGACCGGCGGCTGCTGGACGAGCTGTCGTTTCGCGCCGGGCCGGAAGATGTGGCAAACTGAGTCGCGGGTGTGCCCATCGTCGGCCGCCTGTTGTCATTCAGACCAGCAAGCGTGTCCCCCTCGTCGCGGCGCTCACCGAGCGCGGCCGGGTGGACCTCCGCGTGCTCGCGAAATTTGAGGAAACTCCAGTCATGCACACGAAGATCCAGGCGCTTGAGAAGGCCACCCTGCGCAGCGACGTCCCGGACTTCCGTCCCGGTGACACGCTCGAGGTGCACGTGCGCGTCGTCGAAGGCAACCGCTCCCGCGTCCAGGTCTTCAAGGGCTTCGTGCTCCGCAGGCAGGGCAGCGGCTCCCGCGAGACCTTCACGGTCCGCAAGGTCAGCTACAGCGTCGGCGTCGAGCGCACCTTCCCGGTGCACAGCCCCGTCATCGAGAAGATCAGCCTCATCACCCGCGGTGACGTCCGCCGGGCGAAGCTCTACTACATGCGCGACCTGCGCGGCAAGGCCGCCCGCATCCGTGAGAAGCGGGACGCCCTGCCCGCCAAGTAGGCCAGGCGTAGCATGGCCCGTGACCTCCCGGTCACGGGCCATGCGTTCTTTGCGGGGGCATTTCCTTTATGTGGAGCGACCTGTGTACGGGTGTACCGTCGGTCGAGGCGTGCGGAGGCCGGGCATCATCTAGGCTCGTCAGCGATGACTAGCGAGAGCCAGGAGTTCGGCGCTGCGCGCCGCCCTGTCGAGGACGAGGTGGACGTGGTCGCGGAAGACACCCAGAAGCCAGCCAAGGGCGGCAAGAAGGACAAGAAGGGGTCGTTCTGGAAAGAGCTACCCGTTCTTGTCGTCGTGGCGCTGGTGCTGGCCCTGATTATCAAGACCTTCGTGATCCAGGCGTTCTACATCCCGTCGGAATCGATGGAGAACACCCTGCTCAAGAACGACAGGGTCCTGGTCAACAAGCTCGTCTACCACACCAGGGACATCGAACGCGGCGACGTCGTGGTGTTCTCCGGTGTCGACTCCTGGGACGGCGAGGTCCAGTTCGAGGAGCCGTCCAATCCGATCGCCGGGTTCTTCCGCTGGGTCGGCACCGCCTTCGGCGTGGTCCCCGGTGAGAAGGACTACATCAAGCGGGTGATCGGCATCGGCGGCGACACGGTGAAGTGCTGTGACTCCAAGGGCCGCATCACCGTCAACGGCGTGGCGATCAACGAGGAGAGCTACCTCTATCCGGGCAACGTGCCCTCGCAGAAGTTCTTCGAGGCCAAGGTCCCCAAGGACCGGCTCTGGGTGATGGGTGACCATCGGCAGGTCTCGCTCGACTCGCGCGAGCACACCCACGATCCCGGCGGTGGGTCCATTCCCGTGGGCCAGGTCATCGGCCGGGCCTTCGTCATCGTGTGGCCGTTCTCCAGGGCCACCACCCTGTCCATTCCCGAGACGTTCTCGCAGCCCGCGTTGAAGGCGGCGGGCGCGGTGGGCGGAGCCGTCCCGCTGGTGGCCGGATTCGCCTTCGCGGTGCCGCTGGTGCTGGTGCGTCGTCGCTGGCTTTCGAGGCGGTAGCCGTATCCATGGCCGTGACTGAAGAGCCGGAGAAGGTGAAGAAGAAGAGCGCGGTCCGCGAGACGCTCTTCCTGCTGGTGGTCGGTGTGGGCGTGGCCCTGCTGCTGCAGGCGTTCGTGGTGAAGTCGTTCTGGATCCCGTCGGAGTCGATGGAGAAGACGCTGCTCATCGGCGACCGGGTGAGCGTCAACAAGCTGCACGGCGAGACCGAGCGCGGCGACATCGTCGTCTTCAAGGGCTGGAACGGCGAGGACACCATCAAGCGGGTCATCGGCGTGGGCGGGGACAAGGTGGTGTGCTGTGATGCCAAGCGGCGGCTCACCGTCAACGGGGTGGCGCTGGAGGAGAAGGACTACCTGTTCCCCGGCGACTATCCCTCCGGGGACAAGTTCTCGGTCACGGTGCCCAAGGGCAAGCTGTGGCTGATGGGGGACCACCGGGCCAACTCCGCCGACTCCCGCGACCATGTCGACCTGCCCGGCGGCTGGATCGACGAGGACGAGGTCACGGGGCGGGCGTGGGCCATCTACTGGCCGTTGTCGCGGATGACGATCCTGTCGCGGCCCGAGACATTCGCCAACGTCCACTGAGCCCTTTTCGGTCGCCGTTTGCGGCTATTGGGGCGTACGCTGCCTGTGTCATGACAGTTGCGTTTCGCCCTCGTCCCAGCGTTGTCCGGCGTGACAGCGGGCTCTACGCCTACGAGCGGGCGCTGGCGCGGCGGGGGCTGGCTCCGATCGCGGGCGTCGACGAGGCGGGCCGGGGCGCGTGCGCCGGTCCTCTGGTGGTGGCCGCGGTCGTGCTGCGCCGGGAGATCGCGGGGCTGGCCGACTCCAAGGCGTTGGCGCCCGCCGTACGAGAAGAGCTGTATGAACGCATCATGGCGACCGCGTCCGTGGGCGTCGTGGTGATCCCGCCGGAGGAGATCGACGCGCGCGGGCTGCACAAGAGCAACATCGCCGGGATGCGCCGGGCGGTCGCGCGGCTGCCGTTCGTCCCCGAGTACATCCTCACCGACGGCTTCCCCGTGCCGGGCCTGCCCGCGCCGTCGCTGGCGGTGTGGAAGGGAGACCAGGTCGCCGCGTGCGTCGCGGCGGCGTCGATCGTGGCGAAGGTGACACGTGACCGGATGATGGTGTCCCTGGACACCGATCATCCCCAGTACGGCTTCGCCGAGCACAAGGGGTACGTGACGCCCCGGCACCGGCGCGCGCTGGAGGACCATGGTCCGTGCGCGCACCACCGCTTCTCGTTCGTCACGGTGGGTAGATGGGCGACAATGAGATGGGGGCCGGCGTTGCCTGGTGAGGCGGACCGGGGTACGGGTGCGACAGGGAGGACGCGATGAGCGCAGAGGATCTCGAGAAGTACGAAACCGAGATGGAGCTGCAGCTTTACCGCGAGTACCGGGATGTCGTCGGGTTGTTCACCTATGTGGTGGAGACGGAGCGGCGGTTCTACCTGACCAACTCGGTGGATCTTGACGTGCGTACGGCGGAGAACGGCGACGTGTTCTTCGACGTGAAGATGCAGGACGCCTGGGTTTGGGACATGTACCGACCTGCACGCTTTGTCAAGAATGTGCGGGTTGTGACGTTCAAGGACGTCAACGTAGAGGAACTGGCCAAGTCTGACCTGGAGATGCCCAAGGAAGGCTTCTCGGGCTAGCGGGTTTTCCACAGCCCGCACGGACCTCGCGCCCGTCTTCCACAGAACCTCGTTCGGCTTCTCACCTCCTGCCCCGGGTACGCGAACCTCGGGACCGGAGGTGGTCCCATGGCCGCGAGAAACGAGCTGGGCAGACGCGGTGAGCAACTCGCCGTCGACTATCTGCGTGCCGAAGGCATGCACATCATCGACCGAAACTGGCGATGCCGCCTGGGCGAGATCGACGTGATCGCCGAAGAAGGCCCCAGGCTGGTCATCGTCGAGGTGAAGACCCGTTCAGGCCGCACCCACGGCACCGCGCTCGAATCGGTCCGCCCGGCCAAGCTGGCCCGGCTGCGCATGCTCGCCGCGAAATGGCTGGCCGCCCAGCCGCGGCGGTTCGCGTCCGTCCGCGTCGACGTCATCGCACTGGAACGCGTCGGCGACGACTTCGCGCTCCGCCATGTGCGGGGGGCGATCTAGATGGCGGTGGCGCGCACCCGCAGCGTGGCCGTGATCGGCGTGGCCGGGCGCAGCGTCGAGATCGAAGCCGACGTCGGTAACGGCCTGGCCGGCATCCACCTGATCGGCCTGCCCGACACGGCGCTGAGCGAGGCCCGCGACCGGGTGCGCTCAGCCATGATCAACAGCCGCTACCCCTGGCCCGACGCCCGCATCACCGTCAGCCTCTTCCCCGCGACGCTGCCCAAACGCGGCAGCCAGTTCGACCTGGCCATCGCCGTGGCGATCCTCGGCGCGGCCGGTGTGGTGCCCGCCGACCGGGTGGCCGAGCCGTTCTTCCTCGGCGAGCTGGGCCTCGACGGACGGCTCAGGCCCGTGCGCGGCGTCCTGCCCTCGGTCCTCGGCGCGGCCACCAGCGGCGGCCGGGCCGTCGTCGTGCCCGCCGCCAACGCCGCCGAAGCAGCCCTCGTCCCCGACATGCAGATCATTCCGGTGACGGATCTGCGCCAGCTCGTGGAGTGGCTGCGCACCGGTGGCGAGCCGCCCGCCGCACCGCGACCGGAGCACGCCGAACCCCCGCCGTCCGAGATCCGCGCCGTGGGAGACCTGTCCGACGTCGTCGGCCAGCCGCTGGCCCGGCGCGCCCTGGAGGTCTGCGCGGCGGGCGGCCACAACCTGTGGATGCTCGGCCCGCCCGGCACCGGCAAGACCCTCCTGGCCGAGCGCCTGCCGACCCTCCTGCCCGACCTCGCACTCGACCAGGCCCTCGAAGTCACGGCGATCCACTCGGTGGCCGGCGTCCTCCCACCGGACAGCCCCATGCTGAACAGGCCCCCCTTCGTCAGCCCGCACCACACGGCCACCGTCGCGGCCATCGTCGGCGGCGGCAGCGCCATGGTCCGCCCGGGCTCCGTGTCACTGGCCCACCGGGGCACACTCTTCCTCGACGAAGCCCCCGAGTTCCCCCGGCATGTGCTCGACTCACTCCGCCAGCCCTTGGAGTCGGGCAAGGTGACCATCGCCCGCTCGGTCGGCGCCGTGACCTTCCCCGCCAGATTCACCCTGGTCCTCGCCGCCAACCCATGCCCGTGCGCCCGCCCCGCCGGATCCACCGACGCCTGCGCCTGCTCGCCGACACTCAGACGCCGCTACCTGGGCAGGCTCTCGGGCCCGCTCCTGGACCGGATCGACCTGAAAGTGACCGTGGCACCGTCCTCCAGACGCGAGCTGATGGCCGACCGCCAGTTCGTCGAACCGAGCAAGGTCGTCGCCGAACGGGTGTGCCTCGCTCGCCGTCGGGCCTCCGTGCGTCTGGGGGGCACTCCCTGGCGCACCAACGCCGAGGTCCCGTCCACCGCCTTGCACGCCCAGTTCCGGCCCTCGGACGCGGCGATGAAGCCGGTGACCGCCTGCCTGGACTCGGGCGCACTGAGCGCCCGCGGTCTGGACCGGGTGATCAGGGTCGCCTGGACCCTCAGCGACCTCGCCGGCAAGACCCGGCCCGGCCCCGACGAGACCTCCTCAGCCCTTGCCATGTGGCTCGGCGTGGGCTTCTGACCCACGAGATTGTGACGCGTTGGCGCGGTCGCGGAACGGCGGCTGCTCGGAATCAGCAAGGAGGATCGGCGGTGGGTGCTGTGGTGGCATCGAGGTCTGACGACGAGGGGGCATCGGCGTTCGCGCATCGCTCGAACGCGAGAGAGGCGGAGGTGCTCGCCAGGGTGACGCTCATGCGGGCCGCCGACGTGGGAGACACGCTGATGGGCCGCCTGGTCGCCGCACATGGCGCCGTCGCGGTCGTGAAGCTGATTCGAGAAGGGGCTGGGGGCACCCTCGACGGGAGCAGTCGCAGGGAGCAGGAGACTGCCCTCACGGACAGAGGTGAAGCACAGACTCACGACACTCTCGGCGGAGACGACGCCCCGGCTCGTGGCGCCGAGCTCGAACGACGGTTGCGCGTCTGGCGGGCGCGCATCAAGGACACCGACCCCAGGGCCGACCTTGAACAGGGAGAGAGCCCGGGTGCCAGGCTCATCATCCCCGGCACCCCGCAGTGGCCCACCCAACTGGACGCCCTCGGCCACAGCCGCCCCCTGGGCCTGTGGGTACACGGCTCGGTGGATCTCCGCTTCGCCTGCCTGCGCTCGGTCGCCATGGTGGGCGCCCGCGCGGCCACAGGGTACGGCGTACACGTCGCGGCGGAGTTCGGCGCGGGGCTGAGCGAGTCAGGCTGGAGCGTCGTCTCAGGAGGCGCGTACGGCATCGACGGCGCCGCGCACAGAGGCGCCCTGGCCGGGGGAGCCCCCACCATCGCCGTCCTCGCCTGCGGAACGGACGTCTGCTACCCGAGCGGACACCACGATCTGTTCGCCGCGATACGCGACCAGGGCGTGGTTCTCAGCGAGTGCCCACCCGGCGTCCACCCGACCCGCGCCCGCTTCCTCATCCGTAACCGGCTGATCGCCGCCCTGTCGAGAGGCACCCTCGTCGTGGAAGCGGCACTGCGCAGCGGCGCGCTCAACACCGCGAGCCACGCACTCACCCTCCAACGCCACCTCGCCGCCGTCCCCGGCCCTGTCACCTCAACAGTCTCGGCAGGCTGCCACCGCCTGCTGCGCGAAGGAATAGCGGTATGCGTGACCACCCCGGAGGAGCTGATCGACCTGGTGGGCGCCATCGGCACTGACCTCGCCCCGGACTCCCGCGGCCCCGCCGTCCCCCGCGACACCCTCAGCGAGACCAGCCGACGGGTCCTGGACGCGATACCCGCCCGAGGCGGCGCCGGCCCCGCTTCGATCGCGGTGGCGGCAGGTGTGGACCTGGACGTGGCCCTGAGCTCCCTCGGCCACCTCGCCGCCGCAGGCTACGTCGAACGAGTCCCCAACGGCTGGCGCATCCGCAGAACACACCCCACCAGTTCCGATCGCCATTGATTCCGATGCACGTTTCGCACTGCTGATCCAGCCCCCGGCCGTTTTGGAGTCCTGGATGGCCCTAACTTTCACCTTCCCTCTCGTTCGATGCACCAGAACCTGCATTCCCCGCCTCCACCCTGTAATCGCGACTCCTGCCGCCCACCATCACCTCCCGCTTCCACGTCTGTTCTCCTGTCCTTGTCTGGGTTGCGGGGTCGATACGTGAGATGTGAGCGTGAGCCTCGTGAGTGGTGCCTGAGACCGTCGTTCACCCGCGCTCCTGCCTGACCTGTGCCCCCCGCTCGCCCGTGCCTCGTGCTCGCCTGTGCCCCGGAACCCGCGCACCCCGCATCCCGTACCCCGTACCCCGTACCTTGGGACCCCGCATCTCTCGGAACCCCGTACCTCGGAACCCCGTACCTCGAAACCCCGTGGCCCAGGACCTCGTACGTCGGGACCCTGCACCTCGGACCTCAGGACTCTGTACCTCGGGACGCCCGTGCCAGGGGATCCCGTACCTCGTACCTCGCTGGATGCGCGGCGGAAGATCTCGGCCGACCTGAAGGCCAAGCTGGGCGAGGCGCTCCAGGTGGGCTCGGTCGCGGTGGCGGTGATGGCGTTCCTGTCGGTCGTCAGGGAGGGACTGGAGACCTCGCTGCTGTTCTTCGCCTCCGCCCAGGGCACCTCCGCCACCGCGACCCCGCTGATCGGGATCAGCCTCGGCGTGCTCACCTCGATCGTGCATCCTCAAGTACGGCGTGCACGACCTCCAGGAGGCGGCCGTCCTGCCCGGCCTGACCAGCCAGGCCTTCGACCTCGGCGCCGTGCTCGACCCGGGCGCGTGGTACTCGGCCCTGCTCAGCGGCATGTTCAACATCGCGGCCCAGCCGACGGACCCCTGTGCCCCGGGACCGGGCTCGCCTGTGACTACTCGTGACCGTCCGGCCCGCCTTTGACCCCTGTGCTCGTGCGTGTGCCTCTTCTCGCCTATGTCCGTGCCCTGGGTGTCGCCCGCTCTTGTGTTCTTCTGCATGTGCCATGGCCGTGTCCGTTCCTGCGCTCGCCTGAGTCGAGCCGATGCGTGGCCTGTGCCTGCGCTTCGTGTGTGAGGGACGGGATCCACGACTGGGGTGAGTGGGGTCGGTTTGTGGTGTTTGCGGGGTAGCCGTTCGGGTTGGGCATGTGATTCGAGACGGGAGGGGCTTGGAGGTGTGGGGGATGGTGATGATGGGGGTGGCGGGGTGGGTTATGTGAGGGAGTGGAGTGGGGATGGGCGAGGTTTTGGTGGAGTTTGAGGAGTATTTGCGGTTTGAGCGGGGGGTGTCGCCGCATACTTTGCGGGCCTATTTGGCTGATGTCGCTTCGTTGATGGCGCATGTGGGGGGACAGGTCGGCCGACTCGATGTCGGGGCGCTGCGGGAGTGGTTGGGCGGGCAGCACGATGCCGGGTTGTCCAGGGCGACGCTGGCGCGACGTACGGCTTGTGCCAGGACGTTCACCGCCTTCTGCTATCGGCGAGGGTGGTTGGCCGACGATCCTGGGCTGTTGTTGGGGAGTGCGAAGGCGGACAAGGGACTGCCTGCCGTACTTGATCAAGGGCAGGTTCGGGCGGTGCTGGAGGGGGCGGAGGGTAGTGAGCCCAAGGAGTTGCGGGATCAGGCGATCTTGGAGCTTCTCTATGCGACTGGTGTACGGGTTAGTGAGCTTTGCGGGCTGGATGTTGATGACGTGGATCGTGAGCGGCACGTCGTCAAAGTTCTTGGTAAGGGGGGTAAGGAGCGATCGGTGCCGTTTGGGGTGCCGGCGGTGCGTGCGCTTGATCGGTGGTGTGTGTACGGGCGGCCGCTCTGGGTTCGTGAAGGGTCAGGAGGTGCGCTGTTTCTTGGGGTTCGTGGGGGCCGTATAGACGCTGGGACGGTACGGCGGGTGGTGCATGCGCGGTTGAGGCAGGTGGAGGGGGTGCCCGATATGGGGCCTCACGGGTTGCGGCACACCGCGGCCACTCACCTGTTGGAGGGGGGAGCCGATCTGCGCAGCGTCCAGGAGGTGCTCGGGCATGCGTCGCTCAACACCACCCAGATCTACACCCACGTCTCCATCGAACGTCTTCGCGCCGCATATCGCCAGGCGCACCCACGCGCTTGAACCCGCACTGGGGAGTTCCGGCCGTGTGGCTAGGGGGTGCGCGGGCAAGGTGGATTCCGCGGCTGGGACGGCGAGCGAGGCCGGGGCGGCGAATCGGGTAAGCGGCCTACGGCGTGGAGCATGTGCCCTGCACGGCTTGGCGTACCTGCCCTTGGCATGACGCACGCGCCTCGTAGGGTGTGGAGTGCGTCTCTGGTGATCGAGCTGCTTCGGTCACGCGTGGTGTACGCAGTCGGTGTTCGAGCTGCTTCGGTTACGCGCGGAGTACGCGTCCGGTGATTGAGCTGCTCCGGTAGCACGGGGCCTACGCGTCCCCGTGAACGGGCTGTCGGTGCTCGCGTGGCGTATGTGCGTTGAAGGGGCGGGCTGGGTACTTGCATGCTGCGCGCCCTGTGAATGGCCCTCATTGAACTTGTGTAGCAACTCGAATTCTGACCGGGGCCACAACTGCAGCGAGCACCAGCGTGATTGCTCTTGAAGACGTGGCCGTGGTTACGCGGGGTCAGTTTTACGCGTTGCCGTCCGGCACGGCGCCGGTGCCCTTTGAGGGTCTTGGTCCGACGTGGTCTACGTCCCTTGCCAGGACGGACTGGGTAGCGCCTGGCGACACGGGGGATGTGGCGTGTGGTTCGGGGTATCGGTGTACGTCTTCGGAGATTGACGGGCGTGGACCGCTTGTTGCGCTCTGGGTGGGGTGCCCGTTCGACTAGGTCGCTGTCTGGGGCCTTGATGTACGTGTGCGTGTTTCTCACCCTGTACTTGCACACCGCGAATCGCTTTCCGCTTTCCGCTGCCGTTGCAGGCGGTTTGGGGCTGGGGCTGGCCGTTCCGCATGCCCATGACACGGCGCTGCTTAACCCCCAGCGCTGAAGGGGTGTTGTGCTCGCAATGGCGTCGTCTGTGATGGCGTTTTGTCGCTGTCGCTGTCGCTGTCGCTGTCGCTGTCGCTGCGGCTGCGGTTGTGGCTGAGGCGGGTGAGGGGGACAGTGCGGGGTCTGATTCGGAGACGCTTTTGCTCTTGATCCGGGGGCTGGTGGGCTCGGTGGTGGCGGCGGTGGATTGAGGCGATGGTGGTCAGGACGATCAAGAGGGCGACGACGCTGCACGTGGTCGTGGACGTTGAAGGAGAGCGCAGGGGCGTAGACGAGCTCATGGAGGTCGCGGTGTCGTCTGTGGGGGTGGAGGTGGGGGTTGCGGTATGCGGTGGGGGTGTGGATTGGGTGGCAGGGCGGGAGGTGGCGGAGGTGTTCCAGTAGGGGTACAGGCGGATGGTGGCTTGGCCTAGCAGGAGGAGGGGGTCCAGATAGCGGGATCCTCTGAGTAAGCCCCAGTGGAGGCAGGACACCTGGCAGTGGCTGGGGAAGTCATCGAGGTTGGGGGAGTTCTCGAGTGTGCCGATGTGGGCTCCAGGCGTGACGGTTTGGCCGCGTCGTACTGAGGTCTGGACCGGGAGGTAGGTCGTGCGGAGGCCGTTGGGGTGTGTGATGGTCACCACGCCTCGGTTTGCCACGCGGCCGGCGAAGTGGATGGTGCCTGCGCCTGCCGCCAAGACGGGGGTTGAGGGGGCTGCGGCCAGGTCCACGCCTCGGTGGCCGGTGAGCCAGGGCTCGGGGGGCGGGGTGAAGCGGCGCAGAACTTCTGGGCGGCCGTCGAGGGGCCAGCGCCAGGCGGGCAGGGGCGCTGTTGCGGACGACGAGGAGCTGGTGAATCCCGAGGTGGTAAGTGCCGAGGTGATGAGCGTGGCGGAAGGCGGGCTGGTGGTGAATGCCGAGGTGACGGGCGTGTCAGAGGGGGGATCGGTGAACCCGGGGGTGATGAGTGCGGCGGGTGGCCGGTCGGTGAATGCGGTGGAGGCTGGACCGAGCAGCGTGGGAGTGATGAGTGTGGGGGAGGGCGGGCCGTGCGGGGCGCTGGGGTGGGGCGCGGTGCGGGGCGAACCGGTGAGTGAAGGGAGGGCGAAGGGACAAGCGGTGAGCACAGGCGTGATGGGGGTGGCCAGTGCGGGGGTGATGAATGTGAGGGAGAACAAGGTTGCGGACGCGGTCGCGGTGGACGCGAGGAGGGTGAAGCGGAGGGCGGCTGCGAGGAGGGTGAGCGTGCTGGCGTTGATGACGCTGCAGATGAAGGCGGACTTTGGGAGGCGAGGCATAGCCGTAGCTTGCGGGTGGAGGCTTGGGAAAAACGGGGGTGAACGTCGTTCTGTGGACGGCGGTGGTCTTGAGGGTGGGGGCTGTGGAAGGAGGGTGGTCTCGGAGGCGTGAATCGGGCGAAGTCCGAGGAAAGTGGAGTCGGGTTCGTTTCGTGAAGGGAGGCAGAACCGGAAAAGCAGAGGGCGGCGGAAGGAAGTGGAGCGGGAACGCGGCAGGAGCAGGTAGGAGGTGGGGCGGGATCGCGGCGGGAGGAAGGCGGGAAGGGGTAGACGCGGAAGAAAGGGAGAGGCTGTGGATGGTGGGGAGCTTGTGAGGGTTGTGGGTGAGTGAGGGGAGAGTTGATGGGGTTGCTGGAAGGGGGAGTTGTGGAGCTTCGGGGTGAGCGGGTGGTTTTGCGGGAGGTTGTGGAAGGGGATGTGGGGCGGCTGGTGGAGATCAGGCTGGCGCCGGAGGTGGCCAGGTGGTGGGGGCCTGTTGATGACTTTGAGGGTTTGTTGGTGATTGAGCTGGATGGTGAGGTCATCGGGGGGATTCAGTACCACGAGGAGGAGGATCCGATGTACCGGCATGCGGGGATCGACATCTTTCTCGATCCGGAATGGCATGGGCAGGGGTTGGGGGCCGAGGCGGTTCGTACGCTGGCGCGATGGCTCATCGATGTGCGTGGGCATCACCGGTTGACGATCGATCCCGCCGCGCACAACGAGGCCGCGATCCGGAGCTATCAGCGTGTCGGCTTCCGGCCGGTCGGAGTGATGCGGGCCTACGAGCGCGACCCTGCCACGGGGCGGTTCCACGACGGACTACTGATGGATCTGCTTGCTGGGGAACTGGCCTAATGGCCTCGCGAGGTCGCCTGATTCGCGAAAAGCCTGTGTCGAGTGGCTGGCGACTCTATGAGGCTGCCTGATCCGGGAGGCTGCCGGGTTCTGTGAGGATGCTCGGTCCGTGAGGGTGCCGGGTGCTTCGGAGCCGTCCTGGTGGCCTGGCCACCACCCCATCGGGCGTCGCGGGGCCACCGACACGTACTCACCTGGCACGTCCGATGTCGGCGGGCAGGTGCCGGGAGGTGGGTCATACCAGGGGCTGGGATTTGTGGAGCGACAGGTCTCGCATGGCTTTGCTCAGGGCGGCGTCTCCGGGGACGGTGGGGAGGGGGCGGGGGCGGGTGGGGCGGAAGGGGGAGCGCCAGATCCACAGGATGCTGAGTGCGGCTCCGGCGGCGGAGAGCCAGATGGTCTCCCGTAGGCCGATCAGCTCGCCGAGCACTCCGCCGACCACGCTCCCCACCGCGATCACCCCCTGAATGGCGAACGTCATGGTCGCGTTGATCCGCCCGCGCAGGTGCTCCGGCGCGTCTCGCAGGACGACGGTGCCCACGCAGGTGGCGAACGCCACGACGGCCCCGCCGATGATCAGGCCGGTCGCGGCCAGGGCGGCGAACACCGTCCAGACGGGCCCGGAGACGGTGGCCACGACGACGAGGTCCAGCGGGAACAGCAGGATGGAGTAGCGCAGTACCTTGTCCTCGCCGAAGCGTCTGGCCATCCGCGTCGTCGCCCAGGCGCCGAGCAGTCCGCCCGCGCCCGAGATCGCGATGAGCGCGCCCAGGAGGCCGCCGGACAGGCCCAGGTCCTGCACGGCGTACAGCAGGTAGACGGCGTTGGACGCGGTGAAGAAGAAGTTGACCGTGGTCCCGGCGCCGAGCAGTGCACGCAGTGTGGGGGTGGTGAGGCTGGCCCGGAGCCCTTCGCGGACCTCGCGCCACAGGCCCTTGGGGGCGGCCGGGGTGTGGTCCTCGGGTGTGCGCATGGCGCGGAGCAGGAGCGCGGAGCCGAGGAAGGACAGTCCCTCGACCAGTACCGCGAAGGGTGCGGTGAGGAGCTGGACGAGGGCCCCGGCGAGGCCGGGGCCGGTGACGGAGGCCACGGAGTAGGACGCCTGGAAGCCCGCGAGGGCTTCGGTGCGCTGGCCGGGGGGCACGGCGGCGGCGGTGTACGGGAAGTTGGCCGCCCGGAACAGCACCCCGGCCGTACCGATGACGAGCGCGACGGCGATCAGCCAGGGGACGGTCAGCAGGCCGAGTACCCAGGCGGCGGGCACGGTCAGCGCGGCTCCGGCGGCGGCGAGTTCGCAGCCGATCATCAGCGGGCGGTGCCGTCTCAGCCGGTCGGCGATCGCGCCCGCCTGCAGGCCGAACAGCAGCGCGGGCAGCGACGCGGCGGCGGTGAGCAGGCCCATCTCGATGGGCGCGGCGGCGAGGAGGGTGACGGCGGTCAGGGGTACGGCGAGCCGCGAGACCTCCGAGCCGGTGATCGACACGGTCCTGGCCGACCACAGCAGCCGGTACTCCCGCTGCCTCCGAAGCGGCAATTCGTGAAAGGTTCCCTTCATAAAATGTGAAGATAACCCTTCACAACTGTGAAGGCAATACTTCATATCGGCCAGCGGGTACGGTTTGCGCATGACGCAGCAGAACCGGCCGCCGCTCAGCGACCCCAAGGCGATGCGGGCCCTGGCCCACAGCGCCCGGCTGGAGATCCTGAACCGCCTCGGTGCGGACGGCCCGGCGACCGCGACCGAGGTGGCCGAGATCGTGGGGATCACCCCGAGCGCGGCCAGCTACCACCTGCGCATGCTGGCCAAGTACGGCTTCGTCGAGGACGCCCCGGCTCGCGGCGACGGCCGCGAGCGGCTGTGGCGCGCGGTGGAGGGCGGCCTGTCGGTCCAGCAGGAACCCGACGACACGCCGGACGTCCGGGCGGCCAAGGAGCTGCTCATCGGCACCTTCTACGACGACGCCCACGAGGAGCTGAAGCGGTCGATGGCCGCGATCAACGGCGAGTCGCGCGAGTGGCGGGAGGCCGCCCACTGGCAGCGCGCCACGCTGCTGCTGGACGCGGCGGAGATGGGGCGGCTGGTCGAGCAGATCTCCCAGCTCGTCGACCCCTTCAGGGCGGCGGCCAGGGACAGGTCGCAGGTTCCGGAGGGGGCGCGGCTGAGCCAGTCGATCGTGAGCGTCTTCCCCATCGCCGAACGCCGCACCCCGGGGCTGCCCACGGAGGACCACGGGCGCGCCTGACCGGCGACGGTCAGCCCGGGGCCGCTCGCGCGGTAGACTTTTCGATGGCCTGTCAGTGACAGGCCGACTTCGCATGCCCCATCGCGAACCGCTCCCTCGGTCCGGATGAGAAATCCGGCTGGAACGGGCTCGGGGGCATCAGGGCGACGGCCGATCGGCCGCCGCGCACAACCGAGAACCGCGCCCGTCCCAAACGGGCGCGCCGACCTGGAGGACCAGCACATGGCCCCCGTCGTCACCATGCGACAGCTGCTCGAGAGCGGCGTTCACTTCGGTCACCAGACCAGGCGCTGGAACCCGAAGATGAAGCGCTTCATCATGACCGAGCGCAACGGCATCTACATCATCGACCTGCAGAAGTCGCTGTCGTTCATCGACCGTGCCTACGACTTCGTCAAGGAGACCGTCGCCCACGGCGGCACGATCCTGTTCATCGGCACCAAGAAGCAGGCCCAGGAGGCCATCGCCGAGCAGGCCACCCGTGTCGGCATGCCGTACGTCAACCAGCGCTGGCTGGGTGGCATGCTCACCAACTTCTCCACCGTGCACAAGAGGCTTCAGCGTCTGAAGGAGCTCGAGGAGCTCGACTTCGACAACGTCGCCGGCTCGGGGCTCACCAAGAAGGAGCTCCTCATGCGCCGTCGTGAGAAGGACAAGCTGGAGCGCACGCTCGGCGGTATCCGCGACATGGGCCGCGTGCCCAGCGCGGTGTGGATCGTCGACACCAAGAAGGAGCACATCGGGATCAGCGAGGCTCGCAAGCTCGGCATCCCGGTCGTCGCGATCCTCGACACCAACTGCGACCCGGACGAGGTCGACTACCCGATCCCGGGTAACGACGACGCGATCCGCGCCGTCGGCCTGCTGACCCGCGTCGTGGCCGACGCGGTCGCGGCCGGCCTGATGGCCCGTTCCGGCGCCGCTCGTGGTGACGAGAAGCCGGCCGCCGCCGAGCCGCTGGCCGAGTGGGAGCGCGAGCTCATCGAGGGCGCCGACGCGCGTACGGCTGAGGACACCGCCGTCGCCGCTGAGGCCGTGGCGGAGGACGAGGCCGCGGCTGAGGCCGTCGTCGAGGCCGCCCCGGTCGAGGACGCCGCCGACGTCGAGGTCGCCGAGGCCGAGGTCGAGGCCGAGGCCGAGGCCAAGCCTGAGGACGAGCAGGCCTGACGCTCCGCCGTACACAGCAAGAGCTCCGCAGGGTGGGCGCCGGATTGGCGCCCACCCGATCCACGACGAAACTCCACGAGGAAGAAGACCATGGCTTCCGTGAACATGGCCGACGTCAAGCGGCTTCGTGAGCTGACCGCCGCCGGCATGATGGACTGCAAGAAGGCGCTCGAGGAGTCCGAGGGCGACTTCGACCGCGCCGTCGAGATCCTGCGCCTCAAGGGCGCCAAGGATGTCGGTAAGCGCGAGGCGCGTACCGCCTCCAACGGCCTCGTCGCGCTCAAGCAGGACGGCGACTCCGCCGCGGCCCTGCTCGAGCTCAACTGCGAGACCGACTTCGTCGCCAAGGGCGAGCGCTTCCAGGAGCTGGCCGGCCAGGTCGTCGAGCACATCCTGGCGACCAAGCCCGCCGACGTGCCGAGCCTGCTCGAGTCCGCCTTCGGCGGCAAGTCCGTCAAGGAGCACCTGGACGAGGCCAACGCCGCGCTGGGTGAGAAGATCGAGATCCGCCGCTTCGCGGTGCTCGAGGGCGGCTACATCGGCGCCTACATGCACAAGACCGACCCGCAGCTCCCGCCGGCCGTGGGCGTGCTGGTCCAGCTCGACCAGGCCAACGCCGAGGTCGCCAAGGACATCGCGCAGCACGCCGCCGCGATGGCGCCGAAGTACCTCGACGCCGCGTCCGTCCCCGCCGAGGTCGTCGAGAAGGAGCGCGCGCTCTTCGAGGAGATGACCCGCGAGGAGGGTAAGCCCGAGCCCGCGATCGCCAAGATCGTCGAAGGCCGGGTCAACGGCTGGTACAAGGACTTCACCCTGCTGCAGCAGGCATTCGTGAAGGACAACAAGAAGACCATCGCCAAGTACGCCGACGAGAACGGCGTCAAGGTGCTGGGCTTCGTCCGCTTCAAGGTCGGCCAGGCTTAGGCTTAGGTCAGCTTCCAGCCAGACAGAACCGCCACCCGAGGAGGCCGCCGCCGTGCAGGAGAACCAGGAGCCCGCTACGCCGGCGGCTTCGTCGTACAAGAGAGTCATGCTCAAGCTGTCCGGTGAGGCTTTCGCCGGCGGTGAGCCGCTGGGCATCGACGGTGGGGTGGTGGGCCATCTGGCCGACTCGATCGCCGAGGCCGTCCGCGAGGGCGTGCAGGTGTCGGTGGTGGTCGGCGGGGGCAACATGTTCCGCGGCGCGGCGCTGTCCGAGCAGGGCATCGACCGCGCCAGGGCCGACTACATGGGCATGCTGGGCACCGTGATCAACTGCCTGGCGCTGCAGGACTTCCTGGAGAAGCGCGGGATCGACACCCGTGTGCAGACGGCCATCACGATGCAGCAGGTCGCCGAGCCTTTCCTGCCCAGGCGGGCGATCAGGCACCTGGAGAAGGGCCGCGTGGTCATCTTCGGCGCGGGCCTCGGCTCGCCCTACTTCTCCACCGACACCTGCGCGGCCCAGCGGGCGCTGGAGATCGGCGCGGAGGCGCTGCTCAAGGGCACTCAGGTGGACGGGGTCTACGACTCCGATCCGCGGAAGAACCCCGACGCGGTCCGTTTCGACCACCTCGACTACGCGGAGGTTCTCGTGCGCGACCTCGCGGTTATGGACCAGACCGCCATCAGTCTGTGCAGGGAGAACGACCTGCCGATCGTGGTCTTCGACCTGATGGGCGAGGGCAACATCCTGCGCGCGGTCCGCGGTGAGAAGATCGGCACGCTGGTGAGTCCGGCAGGGAAATAGGGAGCGAACAGTGATCGACGAAACCCTCCTCGAAGCCGAGGAAAAGATGGACAAGGCCGTCTCGGTCGCGAAGGAGGACTTCGCGGGCATCCGCACGGGCCGGGTCACGCCGTCGATGTTCAACAAGATCAACGCCGAGTACTACGGCACGCCCACCCCGATCCAGCAGCTGGCCTCGTTCCACGTGCCCGAGGCCCGCATGATCATCATTCAGCCCTACGACAAGGGCTCGATGGGCGCGATCGAGAAGGCCATCCGTGACTCGGACCTCGGCGTCAACCCCGGCAACGACGGCGCGGTGATCCGCGTCGCCTTCCCCGAGCTGTCGGAGGAGCGCCGCCGGGAGTACATCAAGGTCGCGCGGACGAAGGGCGAGCACGCCAAGGTCTCCGTCCGCAACATCCGGCGCACCGCCAAGGAGACCCTTGACAAGATGATCAAGGATGGCGACGCCGGCGAGGACGAGGTCCGCCGCGCGGAGAAGGAGCTCGACGAGCTCACCCAGAAGCACGTCGCCAAGATCGACGAGCTGCTCAAGCACAAGGAAACCGAGCTGCTCGACATCTGAGCGGCGCTCGCATGGTCCTCGCACCCCTCACGGTGCGAGGACCGTGGCATATGGAGTGTCTGTGGAAGAAAGTACGGCTGGCAGCAGCTCGAGCGGCGGCAGCCGTACCGGCAGGAACCTGCCCGCCGCGATCGCGGTGGGTGTGGGACTGGGCGCGCTCGTCATCGGCTCGCTCTTCACCCGCAAGGAGATCTTCCTGGCGGTGGTCATCCTCGCGGTGGGCGTCGGCGTCGTCGAGCTGATCCAGGCCCTCGCCACCCGCGGGATCAAGGTGCGGGTGGTGCCGGTCCTGGCCGGGATGACCGCGATGCTGTGCGGCGCCTACTGGGGCGGGCCATCCTGGCTGCTCGGGTCCTTCGCGGTGACGGCCTTCGGCCTGCTGCTGTGGCGCATGTTCGACGGCGGGCAGGACGGCTACGTCCGTGACGCCACGGCCTCGGTGTTCACGCTGGTCTACCCGCCGCTGCTGGCCGGGTTCGCGGCGCTGCTGCTGGCCCCCGAGGACGGCAACCTGAGGGTGGTCATCTTCATCGCGGTCACCGTGGCCAGCGACATCGGCGGGTACATCGCCGGAGTGCTGTTCGGCAGGCACAAGATGTCGATCATCAGCCCGAAGAAGACCTGGGAGGGTTTCGCCGGGTCGGTGCTCGCCTGCGTCCTGGTCGGCGCCTGGCTGGTGACATGGTTGATGGACGGCGAGATCTGGCAGGGCGCGGTGATCGGCGCGCTGGTGGCGCTGCTCGCCACGCTGGGCGACCTCGTCGAGTCGATGATCAAGCGGGATCTCGGGATCAAGGACATGGGCCGCCTGCTGCCCGGCCACGGCGGCATGATGGACCGGCTGGACTCGCTGGTGGCGACGCTGATCCCGGTGTGGCTGCTGCTGTCCCTGTTCTTCTAGCCCGGCCCGCGGTCAGTCGCCGCGCCACGGTTCGAGCCACAGCCACCGCACCGCCTCCCCGCCGAACCCGAACCCGGAGATGTCCGGCATGCCGAGCGGGTCGGCGCGTATGGCCACGCCCGCGTACTCCGCCCCGAGCGGGAACGTCGAAGGCTCGTGATACCAGGTGGCCGTGTGCCCGTTGCCGAGCCACGTCACCGAGTGCCACGGGTACTGCGCCAGCCACACCAGCAGCAGCGCCGCGTCCCGGGGATCGGCGCGGGTGGCGATCGCCAGCTCGATCCGCGCGTACGCCCCCGGCCGGTCGATCCACTGCTCCACGGTGGGCATGCGCTGGCAGCTCATCCCGACCGTCGACAGCACGGTGTAGGTCCGCGAGCGGTACGGCGGGCGTTCGGTGATCCCGACCGTCGGCAGCCGGTCTCCGCTCGCGTCCCAGTACCGCCCGCTCGGCCCGACGGCCCGGTCCAGGTGGCCCATGACGAACTGCTGGAACGACGCCCACGACCCCTCGCCGCCGCGCCACTCCCAGTAGGCGCGGGCGCTCCCGAGGCGCGGCTGCAGCCCTTCGAGCGCCTCCGACAGGGCCCAGGCGAACGGCGTCTCGCCGACGGCGTCGCGGGCGTAGCCCGGCATGCCCCTGCTCATGTCCGCCCAGCCAGGAATGACCGCGAGAAGATCACCGTTCTCGTACAGGGCGACGCCGTCGCCCTCCTCGAACCAGAGGGTGGTGAGCTGGCCGAGCGCGTGCCGCCCCGCGGGGTGGCGGGTGTTGGGCCGGGGCATGAGCGGCGGCAGGCTCGCGTTCAGCCGGGCGAGGTCGACGACCTCGGGGGCGGCGGTGTGGTTGGCCAGCCAGACCGCTCCGTGCACCTCGCCCCCCGGCGAGCACAGGTAGGCTACCGAGGACGCCTCATCGCGTTCGACCACCAGCGTGCGGCTGCCGTACGGGTTGGCGTCGGTGAGGACGACCTCGGTCTGCCCGTCACCAGCCGACCGGTTTATCGCCATACATCTGGACTTTAGATCAAGGCCCGACCCAGTCCAGGAGTCTCGGACGATTGCGTTCTGTGACGCATTTGTCCGGCCCTGTAGGAGAGAGTGGATGACCGCCGAGAAGACCGAGCGCCCGTTGCTGCAATTCGCCGCGCCGCGCCGGGCGAAGCCCGCTCGCCATCTGGCGGACCTGTCCATGGCCGAGCGCAGGGCGGCGGTGACCGAGCTCGGCGAGAAGGCGTTCCGCGCCGACCAGCTCTCCCGCCACTACTTCGAGCGGCTGACCGGCGACGTCGCCGCCATGACCGACCTGTCGGCGGGCGCCCGCGAACGGCTCGGCGTGCTGCTGCCCCCGCTGCTCACCCCGGTCAGGGAGATGACCAGCGACGGCGGCACCACCCGCAAGACGCTGTGGCGGCTGTTCGACGGAGCGCTGGTCGAGTCGGTGCTGATGCGCTACCCGGACCGGGCCACCATCTGCGTCTCCTCGCAGGCGGGCTGCGGGATGAACTGCCCGTTCTGCGCCACCGGCCAAGCCGGGCTGACCCGCAACATGTCGACGGCCGAGATCGTCGAGCAGGTCGTCTCCGGCGCGCGGGCGCTGGCGAACAACGAGGTCCCCGGCGGCCCCGGGCGGATCAGCAACGTGGTGTTCATGGGCATGGGCGAGCCGATGGCCAACTACAAGGCCGTGATCGGCGCGGTCCGCCGCATGGTCGAGCCCGCGCCCGACGGCCTGGGCATCTCCGCGCGCGGGGTCACCGTCTCCACGGTCGGCCTGGTGCCGGCCATCGGCAAGCTCGCCGCCGAGGGGCTGCCGGTCACGCTGGCGCTCTCGCTGCACGCGCCCGACGACGAACTGCGCGACACGCTGGTGCCGATCAACACCCGGTGGAAGGTGGCCGAGGTGCTCGACGCCGCCTGGTCGTACGCGGCCACCACCAAGCGCCGCGTCTCCATCGAGTACGCCCTGATCAAGGACATCAATGACCAGGAGTGGCGCGCCGACCTGCTGGGCAAGCTGGTCAGGAACAAGCTCGTGCACGTCAACCTGATCCCGCTGAACCCGACGCCCGGCTCCAAGTGGACGGCCTCCCGCCCGGAGGACGAGCGCGCCTTCGTCCGCCGCCTCCAGTTCCACGGCGTCCCGGTCACCGTCCGCGACACCCGCGGCCGCGAAATCGACGGCGCCTGCGGCCAACTGGCCGCCGCGGAGTAGCCCCTCTCCATCGGGTACGGCTCGCGCCACGCGAGTCGACAGAACGCCTGACAGCACCGAGCGGCGGCGATTACTTTGGATCGCCAGGCGGATACGTTGCGTTGTTCCCGATGGAGGGGAACTCATGGCCGAAGGCCTTGAGCGCGCCATAGACAAAGACCTTCACGCCGACCTCGAACGGCACTATCTCGAACTCGCGGAGCGCTGGCCGCAACGCAAGGTTGAGATCGTCGACGGCCGGATCGTGGTGAGGGCGACGCCTAGTTTCAGCGAACCAGGTGTCAACGGCTACGCGCGTTTCGCGGAGGTCTGTCTTGGTGAGCCGTTGATGCTGCCCGAGCCGTGGGGGTTGGTCCTCGACACCGGGCCTCTGCGGGTCTGAGGGTCAGGGGCGGGTGCGGCGGAGCCGGGTGTAGGCGGCCAGGCCCAGGAGGGGCCAGAGGACTGACGGGATGGTCAGGGCGGCCAGGTCGGTGGTGAGGGTGTCGTTGCCCGCCGCCTTCATCCAGGCGGTTACGGGGACCGTGAGCCATGACAAGGGTGAGGCGCTGAGCAGGAGCATGGCGACGAAGGCGGCCAGCAGTGTGATGATCGAGACGGCGGGGGACGGCAGGATCGGGCGGCTGGTCAGGGCGCCGATCGTGGTGCCGGTCAGGGCGGCCAGGCCGTGCAGGGCGGCGGCCGCGGTGAGGGTCGTGGGGGTCGGGGTGGCGCTCAGGCCCAGGAGCAGGCCGAAGGCCAGGGCCAGGGCGGCGAAGGCGCCGGTCACCGTCAGCGCGGCGAGGAGGCCCGCCGTCACCTCTCTGCCGGGCCCGCCCACGGTCGTCGCCGACACCGTGCGCTGGGTGTCGGGCTCGGTGTCCAGCAGGCCGCGCGCCGCCCAGGCGAGCAGCGGGATGACGAGGACGGCCGAGTCGGTCAGCGCCGCCAACTCCTGACCCCGGGGCGCCCTGCTCGCGAAGACGAACGAGAGGAGCAGGAGGATGGGCAGGAAGGCCTGGATCACGCGGTGGGAGCGGACGTAGGCGGCGATCCGGTAGTGCACCAGGGCGATCATGCGAGTGTCCTCTCCCTGACGTCGTAGCCCTGATCACGCAGGCGGGCGATGAGAGCGGGGGCCTCGTCGGCGGGCAGGGTGACCTCGACCACGGCCGTCGACGGCGCGGCCTGCGAAGCGGCTGCCGGAGACGAGAGCGGGGCGGGGACAGTCGGCGAAGGTGTCGGTGTGGCTCTCTCGGTGAGGTGGCCGTCGGCCACTGACCAGTGGCGGACGGACGGCAGGGCGCTCAGGCCGTTCTGGTGGTCGCTGGCGATGACGATGCCGCCGCGGGCCGCGATCTCGGTGACGATCTCCGGGAGGGTGTCGCGGGTGACGGCGTCCAGCCCGGCGAACGGTTCGTCCAGGATCAGCAGGCCGGGCGCGGCCATCAGCGCCTGGACCAGCCCGACCTTGTGGGCGCTGCCCTTGGACAGGTCGCGCAGGCGGTGGCCGAGCATGGGGCTCAGGCCGAGCCGTTCGGCCCACGGTTCGTAGCGGGCGCCGCCCCGGATCCGGGCCATGTGCCGCAGGTAGTCGGCGACGGTGAACGGCTGCCCGACGGGGAAGTGGTCGGGCGCGAAGCCCACCACGGCGGGGCGGCCCTCGATGGCGCCCCTGGTCGGCGGGGTGAGCCCGGCCAGCAGCCTGAGCAGCGTGGACTTGCCCGCCCCGTTGGCCCCGGACACCTCGACGACGTCTCCCGACGCCAGGGTCAGGCATACGTCGGTGAGCACCCAGGGGGCTCGCCTGCCGTACCGGAAGAAGAGCTGCGAAAGCCGCATAGACACCGGAGTCTAGTCGCGCGAGGTGGGGGGCGGGCGTGCTTGATCGCGTCGCTACGGCTCTGTCTGGACGTATTGTCATGACATTCGGATGTCCGCTATGTCGCCAATAAAGTGTGGCCGAATCTCACTCGGTTGCGCTCGCACGGTGGGCTCGCCGCTGCAGATCGTCCGCCATGTGGTGGTGCCGCTGGTCCGCTCCGGGCTCGGTCTGGTCGATCGCCAACGTGTGGGGTAACTTCCTGATGCCCTACCTGCTCCTCAGCGACGTCGAGAAGCAGCCCGCTGTTCGTCAGCAAGAAGTACGGCTTCCGCTTCCACGGAGGGATCAAGCGCTGATGGCCGCAATCGAACTGCGAGGACTCACCAAGGTCTACCCCGGGGGCGTGAAGGCGCTCGACGCGCTCGACCTGGTGGTGCCCGACGGGGAGTTCTTCGCCCTGCTCGGCCCCTCGGGATGCGGCAAGACCACGCTGCTGCGTACCATCGCGGGCCTGGAGACGGCCACCGGCGGCGCGGTCGTCATCGGCGAGCGCGAGGTGACCGACGTGCAGCCGGGCGCCCGCGACATCGCGATGGTCTTCCAGGACTACGCGCTGTTCCCGCACATGGACGTCACCGACAACATCGCCTATCCGCTGCGCATCAAGAAGGTGCCCAAACAGGAGCGGCAGCGCAAGGCCGCCGAGGTCGCGGCCAGGCTCGGCCTGGAGCGGCTGATGGACCGCAGGCCCGGCCAGCTCTCCGGCGGCCAGCAGCAGCGCGTCGCGCTGGCCAGGGTGATGGCCACCCAGGCGCAGGCGTTCCTGTTCGACGAGCCGCTGTCCAACCTCGACGCCAGGCTCCGCCTGGAGGCCCGCACGTTCCTGAAGAAGCTGCAGCGCGAACTCGGCGTCACCACCGTCTTCGTCACCCACGACCAGGCCGAGGCGCTGGCGATGGCCGACCGGATGGCGGTCATGGAGAACGGCGTCATCCGCCAGATCGGCACGCCCGCCGAGGTGTTCCAGCGTCCCGTCAACACCTTCGTCGCCGGATTCATCGGGTCGACTCCGATGAACCTGCTCGACGGCGTCGTCCGAGGCGACACGCTGGAGGTGGCGGGCCGCAAGGTCGCCATCCCGCAGGCGGCCGGCGGCCGTCTCGTCGACGGAGAGAAGATCGTGTACGGCGTGCGCCCCGAATACCTGACCTACTCCGCCGAGCCCGTGGACGGGGCCTTCGGCGGGACGGTGGCCATCGTGGAGAACCTGGGCGCCAGCCACCTGGTGACGCTGGAGTCCGGCGACGCCACCGTGCAGGCGATCGTCGCCGAGGGCGGCGAGCCCGAGCCGGGCGCCCAGGGCTACGCGCTGCCGAGGGGCGACCGAGCACTGGTGTACCGCGACGGCGACCTGGTGCGCGGATGACCGTGATCCACGGCCGCTGGACGCTGGACGACCGCCTGGAGCTGATGCTGCGCGAGGTGCCGTTCGAGGTGCCCGCGGGCACGGCGGCGGTCACCGTGCGGCTGCGCTACGACCGTTCGCAGGGCGTGCTCGATCTGGGCTGCGCCTCCCCGGACGGGTTCCGCGGCTGGTCGGGCGGGGCCCGCGACGAGTACACGGTGAGCGCCGCCTGGGCGACCCCCGGCTACCTGCCGGGCGAGCCCGAGCCCGGAACGTGGCAGGTCTGGCTGCGGCTGCACCGGGTGCCGCCGCAGGGCCTCGACTACACCCTGGAGATCGTCGCGGAGCGGTCCGTCCCCGAGCGCCTGGAGACGGCCGAGCCGCCCAGCGGGGAGCGCCCGCCGCGCCGCGACCTGCCCGGCGTGGACGGCCTGCGCTGGCTGGCCGGCGACTTCCACGCGCACACCGTGCACAGCGACGGCTCGCACACCATCGCCGAACTGGCCGAGCTGGCCAAGGGCCGGGGGCTCGACTTCCTGGCCGTCACCGACCACAACACCGTCAGCCACCACCCCTTCCTGGACGCGATCGGCAGGGAGCGGGGCATCGCGCTGCTGCCCGGCCAGGAGGTCACCACCGATCGGGGGCACGCCAACGTGTTCGGCGAGGTGGGCTGGGTCGACTTCCGGCGGCCCGCCGACGAGTGGATGGCGCACGCCGACCGGGAGGGCGGGCTCATCTCGATCAACCATCCGCTGGCCGCCGACTGCGCCTGGCTGCAGCCGTCGCGCGAGCGCCCGCGCGTCGTCGAGGTGTGGCACTCCTCCTGGTGGGACCGCCGCTGGGGCGCGCCGATCGCCTGGGCGCAGTCCTGGCGCGACGACGTCGTCGCGATCGGCGGCAGCGACTTCCACCGGCCCGGCGCCGACGCCCTGCCCGGCTCGCCGACGACGTGGGTGCTGGCCGAGGGGCCCGAGACGGTCGTCGAGGGGGTGCGGGCCGGCCGTACCGCCGTGTCCGCGGGGCGGGACGGGGCGCTGCTGCTCAGGCTGGGCGACGAACTGCTCGCCGTGGACGCCGACGGGCTGGTCCTGGTACGGCCCGGCGGCGAACGGCAGGTGATGCGTGGCGATCGGGTGATCGTTCCGGCGAACGCCGGGCCGTACCGGCTGGAGACGTGGGATAACGAGGTGATCGCGCTGTGCGCGTGACACCCCCGGCACAGAACGGAAACGAGGCATGAGCGCAGAGATCGTCGTCGTCCCGCACACGCACTGGGACCGAGAGTGGTACGAGCCGTTCCAGCGGTTCAGGCTGCGGCTGGTCGCGCTGCTCGACGAGGTGCTGGACACGATGGAGCGTGAGCCCGGCTACCACTTCACCCTCGACGGGCAGCTCGCCTGCGTCGACGACTACCTGGAGGTGCGGCCGGAGCACCGCGACCGGATCGCCGCCCTGGTCCGCTCCGGGCGGCTGGCGATCGGCCCGTGGCAGATCCTGCTGGACGAGTTCCTCTGCTCCGGCGAGAACATCGTGCGCAACCTCGCGCTCGGCATGGACCGCTCGGAGAAGCTCGGCGCCGCCATGCCGGTCGGCTACCTGCCGGACATGTTCGGGCACGCCGCGCAGATGCCGCAGATCCTCAAGCTGGCCGGGCTGGAACACGCCTGCGTCTACCGGGGCGTGCCCTCCTCGGTGGTCACCGACGCGTTCGCCTGGGTCGCGCCGGACGGCACCGCGGTGCGCGCCCAGTACCTGCCCGCCGGCGGGTACGGCAATGGCGCCCACCTGTTCGAGCTGCCCGGCGAGGTGGCGCCGAGGGCCGCCCGGTTCGTCGAGACCATGCGCGCCTGGCACGGCCCCGACGGCCCGCTGCTGGCGATGTACGGCACCGACCACTCCGCCCCGGTGCAGGGCCTGCCCGGCATGGTCGCCTCGGTCGACGCCAGGATGGACACCCTGTCCGGCTACATCGGGAGGTTCTCCCCGGAGACCGCGGGGCTGCCGCGCGTCGAGGGCGAACTGCGCTCGCACGCGCGCGCCAACATCCTGCCCGGCGTGATCTCCGTGCGCGCCCACCTCAAGCAGCTCATGGGCCGCGCCGAGCGGATGGTCGAACGCTACGCCGAGCCGCTGGCCGCGCTGTGGGGCCGGGAGTGGCCGGGCCGGTTCCTCGACATGGCCTGGGGGCGGCTCATCGACGCCGGCGGCCACGACTCCATCACCGGCTGCGGCGTCGACGAGACCGCCCAGCAGGTCGCCGCCCGCATCGCCGAGGCCGAGCACCTGGGGCAGGCCGTCCGCGACATGGTCACCGCCCGGCTGGCCGCGGCCGTCCCCGCGGGCGGCGTGCTCGTCGTCAACCCCACCCCCGCGACGCGCCGGGGCGTGGTGTTCCTGGACGTGGCGGGCCTGGACCCGCTGGTGGACGGGACGGGCTCACGGGTGCCGCTGCAGCCCCTGGAGTACGCGCCGACGCTGCTGCTCGACGAGGAGATGGACCCGGCCGTCGCGCTGACCTTCATCCACGGCACCGAGCTGTACGGCCGGCACATCACCGGCTGGTCGGTGGACGGGCCGGTGCTGACCTTCAGCGTGGCGCGCGAGTCCTCCGCCGCGTTCGACGTGGCCGAGCTGCGCGACCACCTGGCGGGCGTGACCCGCGTCCGCATCCTGGCCGAGACCCGCCGCACGGTCGCCGCCCTGGTCGAGACGCCGCCGCTGGGTCACACCAGCGTGCGGCCCAGTGCCTCCGCCTCGCTCCCGTCCTCGATGGCCGGGATCGGGCCGGTTCGCCTGGAGGGGCAGACGATCAACAACGGGCTGGTGCGGGTCGAGCTCGACGACGACGGCACGTTCACGCTGACCGGGGCCGATGGGACCACGATCAGCGGGGCCGGGCGGATCGTCGACGGCGGGGACGTGGGAGACACCTACAACCACGCTCCGCCCGCGGGGGACGTGCTGGTGTCGCGGCCGGAGTCGGTGGAGGTGGAGACGGTCTGGTCGGGGCCGCTGGTGGCCGCGTTCGACGTGCGCCGCATCTATCGGTGGGCGGCGGCCAGGGCGGAGCGGGACGAGGTGGTCAGTTTCGCCGATGACGCCGGCCGTACCGAGGAGATCGTCGTTGACACCCGGGTCGAGTTGCGGGCGGGGGAGCCGTTCGTGCGGCTGCACGTCGAGTTCGACAACCGGTGCGACGATCACCGGGTGCGGCTGCACGTGCCGCTGCCGTCGGCGGCGGCCTCGTCGTTCGCGGAGGGGCAGTTCGCGGTCGTGGAGCGGGGGCTGACCTCGGAGGCGGGATGCGGTGAGACGCCGCTGCCGACCTTCCCCGCCTCCTCCTGGGTGGCGGCCGGGGGAGTGGCCGCGCTGCTGGAGCACGTCACCGAGTACGAGCTGGTCGAGGAGGGGAGCGAGCTGGCGCTGACCCTGCTGCGGTCGGTCGGCTACCTGTCGCGCAACCGCAACGCCCTGCGCCCCGAGCCCGCCGGGCCGCAGCTTCCCACCCCCGCCGCCCAGTCGCGCGGGACGCGGTCGGTACGCCTGGCGCTCATGCCGTGCGGCGACTCCTGGGCCGGGGTGCCCGCGGCGGCCGAGGTGTTCAGGCACGACCTGCTGGCCGTGCCCGGCACCGGCGAGAGGGCACTGGGCCTGCCCGCCGCCGCCTCCGGGCTGTCGGTGAGCGGCGACGGGGTGGTGATGACCTCGCTCAGGCTCCGCGACGGCTGGAAGGAGCTGCGCGTGGTGGCCCTGTCGGACACCGGGACGGACGCGGTGGTCGCGGGCGACTTCACCGCCGCCAGGACCGCCGACCTGCGCGGGCGCCCGGGAGACGAGCTGCCGGTCGCGGACGGGTCGCTGCGGCTGCCGCTGCGGGCCTGGGAGATCGCCACGATCCAGCTGCGCTAGTCGCCCGAAACCGCGGTGGCCGGGCTCTGCCGGTTTCTGAGCAGGGCCACGACCACCGAGGCCACGGGGGCGGCCAGGAAGGCGCCGGTGATCCCGGCGATCACACTGCCCACCGTGATCGCCACCAGGATCACCGCGCCGGGCAGGTCCAGTGCCCTGCCGTACACCTGGGGGGCCAGCACGTGGCCCTCGACCTGCTGGATCAGCACGGTCACCGCGACGACGACCAGCGCGACCAGCCAGCCCTTGGCCACGAACGCGACCACCGCGGCCAGCAGCCCGGCCAGGAACGCGCCCACCACCGGCAGGAACGCGCCCACGAAGGTGAGCACGGCCAGCGGCAGCGCGATCGGCACCCCGAGGATCCACAGCGCGATCCCGATGCAGAACCCGTCGAACAGGCCGACGACCGCCACGCCGCGGATGTAGCGGCCGACCACGTCGTAGACCACGCCGCCGGAGTCGCGCAGGTGCGGCCGGGCCTGGACGGGGATCAGGTCGAGCAGCCAGCCGAAGAGCCGGTCGCCGCCGTGCACGAAGTACAGCGACAGGATGACCGCCAGGATGGCGCCGATCACGATCTCGCCGACCGTCTTGGCCCCGGCCAGCGCGCCGGTGGCGATCTGCTGACCCTGCTTGGCCACGTACGTCTGGGCCTGGGCGAGCAGTTCGCGCAGCTTTGCGTCGTCCAGGCCGAGCCGGGCGGCGAGCGTGTGCAACTCCTCGACCGCGCTGCCGACGCTGGCGCTCAACTGGGCGAAGCCGTTCACGGTGGGCGGTACCAGCAGCGCGACGAACACGCTGAACAGCAGCAGGCCGCCCAGGCAGACGATCGTGGTGGACAGGCCGCGGCCCATGCCGCGCCCGCGCAGCCAGTGGGCGGGCGGCAGCAGCAGCGTGGTGATGAACACGCCGAGCACGATCGAGATGACCACCGTGCCGATGAGGTTGAGGACGTAGAGGGCCACCGCGGCCAGCGCGATCACCCCGAGCGCCCGCCAGGCCGCCTCACCGCTCAGGCTCTTCATGCCGGTGATCTTCCCCGCCGCCGATCGGCGGTAACCCCTCTGACCTGCGAGGGGGCTCCTTAGCGGGTGCCCCAGGAGTAGGTCTGCTTCTTCAGCTTGAGGTACACGAACGACTCGGTGGCGCGGACGGCCGGTATGGCGCGGATCTTGCCCAGGATCTCCAGCAGGTGCCGGTCGCCCTCGCAGACCACCTCGACGATCACATCGAAGGAGCCCGCGGTCAGCACCACGTAGTCGATCTCCTCGATCGCCGCCAGCTCGTCGGCGATCGTGTCCAGGTCGCCTTCGCAGTTGATCCCGATCATCGCCTGGCGCGGGAAGCCGAGCGTGAGCGGGTCGGTGACCGCGACGATCTGCATCACCCCCGCGTCCTGCAAGCGCTGCACCCGCTGACGGACGGCCGCCTCGGACAGGCCGACGGCCTTGCCGATCGACGCGTACGGCATGCGCCCATCTCCCTGGAGCTGCTCGATGATCAGCTTGGAGATGTCGTCGAGCACCACCGGGGCGGGCCGGGCCTCTGAAGCGCGGCGGACCTTGGGCGGGGTCGTCATCGGGACTGTCCTCCTAGCCGCACACGGCTGATGCGGTCCTGGTGCGACATGTTGTCAGCTCAGTGGGCCCTGTCAAGCGAATTCGTAGCAATTTGGTATCTTCACCACGAAATCCCTTGTCGTGATGCACCTGCTCTGTCAGAGTCGCGACAACTCAGCCACCTCATCAGGAGGTCAACGTTGACCACCCGTCTGCAGAACTTCATCAACGGTGAGTTCGTGGACGCCACGAGCGGCCGATTCTCCGACATCATCGACCCCTGCACCGGGGAAGCCTATATTCAGGCCCCGATCTCCGGTTCAGAGGATGTCGACGCTGCCTACGCCGCCGCGGCCACCGCGTTCACCACATGGGGACGGATCACCCCGGGCGAACGCGCCGGACTGCTGCTGAAGGTCGCTGACGCGATCGAGGCGCGGGCCGACGAGATCAACGAGGCGGAGTGCCTCAACACCGGCAAGCCGCGGGCCCGCATGGCCGAGGACGAGACCCCGGTCGCCGCGGACCACTTCCGCTTCTTCGCCGGCGCCGCCCGTACGCTGGAGGGCCCCACGGCCGGTGAGTTCCTCGCCGACCACACCAGCGTCATCCGGCACGAGCCGGTCGGCGTCATCGGCCAGGTCACGCCCTGGAACTACCCGATGATGATGGCGGTCTGGAAGATCGCCCCGGCGCTGGCGGCCGGCAACACGATCGTGCTGAAGCCGTCCGACACCACCCCGGCCTCCACGCTGAAGCTGGCTGAGATCGTCGGCTCGGTGCTGCCGCCCGGCGTCTTCAACGTCGTCACCGGCGACCGCGAGACCGGCGCGCTGGTCGTCGGCCACCCGACGGCGTCGATGGTCGCGATCACCGGCTCGGTCGGCGCCGGCATGGCCGTCGCCAAGAGCGCCGCCGACGACGTCAAGCGCGTCCACCTGGAGCTCGGCGGCAAGGCGCCCGTCGTGGTCTTCGACGACGTCAAGGACCTCAAGGCCGCCGCGGAGGGCATCGCCTCCGCCGGCCTGTACAACGCGGGCCAGGACTGCACCGCGGCCTGCCGCGTACTGGTCCACGAGAGCGTGCACGACGAGTTCGTGGCCGCGCTGACCGAGGCCGCCGCGGGCACCGTGACCGGCGACCTGTCCAACGAGGACGCCCTGTACGGCCCGCTCAACAACGAGAACCAGCTCACCCGCGTCCAGGGCTTCATCGACCGCGTGCCCGCGCACGCCAAGGTGCTCACCGGCGGCCACCGCGTCGGGGACAAGGGGTACTTCTTCGCTCCCACCATCGTCGACGGCCTCAAGCAGGACGACGAGATGGTGCAGGACGAGATCTTCGGCCCGGTCATCACCGTCCAGACCTTCAGCGACGAGGCCGACGCCCTGGCCAAGGCCAACGACGTGCGCTACGGCCTGTCCAGCTCGGTGTGGACCTCCGACCACGGCCGCGCCATGCGCATGTCCAACCGGCTCGACTTCGGCGTGGTGTGGGTCAACACCCACATCCCGTTCGTCTCGGAGATGCCGCACGGCGGGTTCAAGCACTCGGGTTACGGCAAGGACCTGTCGGTCTTCGGCCTGCACGACTACACCCGGGTGAAGCACGTCATGCACTTCATCGGCGAATAGCCCAGAACACAGAGGGACGTCCTTCATGACCGCTCGTAGGGATGTGGTCGCATGACCGCTCTGCAGGAGAGCACCGAGGTCGCCACGGTGGCCGCGATCCAGCTAGATGACGTCGTGAAGGAATACCTCTCGCACGGCGAGGTGGTCCAGGCGGTGAAGGGCGTCTCCCTCTCCATCGCGGAGGGGGAGTTCTTCTCCCTCCTGGGCCCCTCCGGCTGCGGCAAGACCACGACCATGCGCATGATCGCCGGGTTCGAGGAGCCTTCACGCGGCCTGGTCCGGCTGTACGGCAACGACGTCACCAACGTCCCGCCGAACAAGCGGGACGTGAACATGGTCTTCCAGTCCTACGCGCTGTTCCCGCACATGAACGTGTGGGACAACGTGGCCTTCGGTCTCCGGCAGCGCAAGACGCCCGACGCGGAGGTCCGGCGGCGGGTCGGCGAGATGTTGGAGATCGTCGACCTGACCGGCCGGGAGAAGCGTCGGCCGCGCGAGATGTCCGGCGGCCAGCAGCAGCGCGTGGCGCTGGCTCGCGCTCTGGTGAACAACCCCAGGGCGCTGCTGCTGGACGAGCCGCTCGGCGCGCTCGACCTGAAGCTGCGCCAGGCCATGCAGATCGAGCTCAAGCGGATCCAGCGCGAGGTCGGCATCACGTTCGTGTACGTGACGCACGACCAGAGCGAGGCGCTCACCATGAGCGACCGCATCGCGGTGATGAACGACGGCCTGGTCGAGCAGCTCGCCGGACCCCGTGAGATCTACGAGGCTCCGGCCAGCGCGTTCGTCGCCGGCTTCATCGGCACCTCCAACCTGCTGGCCGGCACGCTGACGGGGGGCGTGCTGGAGGTCGGCGGGGGACGGGTGCTGGTGCCGGGGCACGACGACGGTGAGATCACCGTCACCGTCCGGCCGGAGAAGATCACGATTTCCACCGAGGAGTCGACGGGGGACGTGAGTGCCGTACCCGGCACCGTCTCCGAGGTGGTGTACCTGGGTACCTACAACAGCTACGCGGTGCGCCTGGCGGACGGGGCCGAAGTGACCGTCTTCCAGCAGAACGCCGTGGACGCGAGCACCACCGCGGAGCGCGGAGACTCCGTCTGGCTGTCATGGCAGCCGCAGCACTCATACGCGATTGGACGTTGATAAGCCCCCATGGACCACCGCACGAGCCCCGCCTTCCTCCGTGGTATGACCACCAGCCGCCGTGACGCCTTCAAGCTGGCCGCCGCCGCTCTCGCCCTGAGCGCCTGCGGCGTGCAGGGCAAGAAGGTGGAGGCCCCCAAGAAGGACGCCGTCGCCGACTACTGGGCGAACAAGAAGCAGAACGGCACCCTGCGCTTCGCCAACTGGCCGCTCTACATCGACAAAGAGGGCAAGGACTACCCCTCGCTGAAGCTGTTCGAGCAGGACAAGGGCATCAAGGTCACCTACGCGGAGTCGATCCAGGACAACGGCACCTGGTTCGGCAAGATCCAGCCGCAGCTCGCCGCCGGCACCGACATCGGCTGCGACCTGATGGTGATGACCAACGGCATCCAGCTCGGCCGGGCCATCGACCTGGGCTACCTGGTCGCGCTCGACCACTCCAAGCTGCCGACCTTCGCCGCCAACGCGAGCCCGGGCGTCAAGAACCCCACCTGGGACCCGAACAACACCTTCACCGTCCCGTGGACGGTCGGCGTCACCGGCATCGCCTACAACCCCAAGTACGTCAACGAGGTCACCAGCATGGCCGACCTCTGGAACCCGAAGTACAAGGGCAAGGTCGGCATGATGCTCGACTCCCAGGAACTGGCCAACTTCGGCATGTTCGCCCTCGGCATCGACCCCGACAAGTCGGGTGAGGCGGAGTGGAAGAAGGCGGCGGCGAAGCTGCAGGAGCAGCGCGACGCGGGGCTGGTGCGCAAGTACTACGAGAACGACTACATCGACGCGCTGGTGCGCGGCGACATCTGGATCACGATGGCCTGGTCGGGCGACGTCTTCCAGCAGATCGCCGAGGGTAAGGACCTGAAGTTCGTGGTGCCGCAGGAGGGCGCGACGATCTGGACCGACAACATGTGTATCCCGAAGACCGCGCAGAACCCGGTCGACGCGCTGGCGCTGATGGACTACGTCTACCAGCCGAAGATCGCCCAGATGCTGGTGGAGTACATCAACTTCATCACCCCGGTCCCCGCCACCCAGGAACTCGTCCGCACGCACGCGGCCGAGGAGAAGGGCGAGGACAAGAAGCTCCTGGAGCAGATCGCCACCAGCCCCCTGATCTACCCCTCGGCCGAGGACATGGCCAAGATGCGGTCGTACAAGATGCTGACGACCGCCGAGGAGAAGGTCTTCGAAGGCATCTTCCAGCCGATCAGCCAGGGCTGAGCGCATGAAGCGCCTCACCCCCTACCTGCTGATCCTGCCGGGCGGGCTCTGGCTGGCGATCTTTCTGGTGGTGCCGATGGTCTTCATGGCCTCGGTCTCCACCCAGGAGGGCGACCTGGTCAACGGGTTCGCGCAGACCTTCAACTTCGCCAACTACTCCGAGACGCTGGTGCAGTACCAGACGCAGTTCCTGCGCTCGGCGGGGTACGGCCTGCTCGGGACGGCCATCGCGATCGCCCTGGCCTACCCCATGGCGTACTGGATCGCGTTCAAGGGCGGTGCGCGCAAGTCCACCTACCTGCTGCTGGTGCTGCTGCCGTTCTTCGTCTCGTTCGTGCTGCGCACGGTGTCGTGGAAGTTCCTGCTGGCCGACGAGGGCATCGTGCTGGCGCCGCTGAAGTCGGCGGGGCTGCTGCCCGAGGACTTCCACGTGCTGCAGACCACGGCGGCGGTGATCGGCGGGCTGGTCTACAACTACCTGCCGTTCATGATCCTGCCGATCTACGTGGCGCTTGAGCGGGTGGACCCGCGCGTGGTGGAGGCGGCCCAGGACCTGTACGCCACCCGGACGCGGGCGTTCACCAAGATCGTGCTGCCGCTGTCGCTGCCGGGGGTGTTCGCGGGGGTGCTGATGACCTTCGTGCCGATGACCGCCGACTACGTCAACGCCGCCATCCTCGGCGGGCCGGAGAACACGATGATCGGCAACATCATCCAGACGGAGTACCTGGTCAACAGCGACTACCCGGTCGCGGCGGCGCTGTCGTTCACGCTGATGGCCGCGATGCTGATCGGCATCTTCGCCTACGCCAAGGCGCTGGGCACCGAGAACGTGCTGGAGGCGGCGGCCCGATGAGACGCAGACTCGCCGACCGCCTGCTCAAGGTCTACGTCTGGTTGATCCTCGGCTGGCTGTTCGCGCCGATCCTGGTGATGATCGCCTTCGGCTTCAACGACACCGCGAGCAAGTCGAACGTGTCCTGGCAGGGGTTCACGCTCAAGTGGTGGACCCGGCTGGACGAGTACCCCGACCTGACCACCGCGGTGCTGAACTCCATCTACCTGGCGCTGCTCTCGGTCGCGGTCACCACCGTGCTCGGCACGCTGCTGGGCCTGGCCCTCGGCCGCTACCGCTTCCGCGGCCAGGGCGCCACGAACCTGGTGATGTTCGCCGCGATCTCCTCGCCCGAGCTGGTCATGGGCGCCTCGCTGCTGTCGCTGTTCATCAGCCTCGGCGTGGACATGGGCTTCTGGACCGCGGTGATCGCGCACGTGCTGTTCTCGCTGTCGTTCGTGGCGATCACCGTGCGGGCCCGGGTGGTCGGCCTCGACCCGTCGATCGAGGAGGCGGCCCGCGACCTGGGCGCGTCGACCTGGACCACGTTCTGGCGGATCACCTTCCCGATGATCCTGCCCGGCGTGGTCGCGGGCGCGCTGCTGGCGTTCGCGCTGTCCATCGACGACTTCGTCATCACCCAGTTCACCAGCGGGCCGACCCAGACCTTCCCGCTGTGGATCTGGGGGGCCACCCGCATCGGGGTCCCGCCCCAGGTGAATATCCTGGGAACGCTCATCTTCGCGGTGGGAGTCGCGATCGCCGTCGTCAATTCGGTGACCGCGCGACGCCGCGCTTGAAACTCCAAAATCCCCCGTGCCTGCGGGGGATTTTGGTATCTACCGACAAGGAACAGGGAGGCGAGATCGGATTTTGGCGGGGGGAACCCGTGCGCGATCAGCAGATCACGCGATTTTTCTAGATAAGAACTAACTTCATGTAGGGAAGTGGGATTTGTGGATCCGCTGAAGGCGCTTGCTGACGCGGAGCGCAAGCCGTACTGGCTGGACACTCCGGCCAGACCCGAGCCGCTCAGGCGGCTCATCGGACAGACGAGCGCCGACCTGGTCGTGGTCGGCGGAGGCTTCTCGGGGCTGTGGACCGCCCTGATGGCCAAGGAGAGAGACCCCTCACAGGACGTGGTCCTGCTGGAGGGCCGCAGGATCGGCTGGGCGGCGTCCGGCCGCAACGGCGGGTTCTGCATGGCGACCCTGACCCACGGCCTGGCCAACGGCCTCGAACGCTGGCCCGAGGACATCGAACGCCTGGAGCGCATGGGCGTCGAGAACCTCGACGAGATCGAAGAGACCCTCACCCGCTACGGCGTCGACTGCTCCTTCGAGCGCACGGGTGAACTGGTCGTCGCCACCGAACCGTGGCAGCTCGACGACCTGACCGGGAACATGGACCTCATCCAGGACCTCGGCCTGGACTACGTGCCCATGGACGCGGAGCAGGTGCGCGCCGAGGTCAACTCGCCCACCTACCTGGGCGGGCTCTGGGTACGCAGCGGCTGCGCCATGGTCGACCCGGCCCGGCTCGCCTGGGGGCTGCGCGAGGTCTGCCTGCGGCTCGGGGTGCGCATCTACGAGCGCAGCCCGGTCCGCTCGCTGCAGGACGACGGCATCACCATCGAGCTGCGCACGCCGTACGGCGTGGCCCGTGGGGCGAAGGTCGCGCTCGGCACCGGTGTGTTCCCGCCGCTGCTCAAGCGGCTCAAGCACTTCCTGGTGCCGGTCTACGACTACGCGCTGATGACCGAGCCGATGTCGCCCGCACAGCTCGACGAGGTCGGCTGGGGCAACAGGCAGGGGGTCGGCGACTCGGCCAACCAGTTCCACTACTACCGGCTGACCGACGACAACCGGATCCTGTGGGGCGGGTACGACGCCGTCTACTACAACGGCGGGCAGCTCAAGGCGGAGTACGACCAGCGCGACGAGACCTTCGTCAAGCTGGCCGGGCACTTCTACGACACCTTCCCCCAGCTCGACGGCCTGCGCTTCACCCACCGCTGGGGCGGGGTGATCGACACCTGCAGCCGCTTCAGCGCGTTCTACGGGCAGGCCCACGGCGGGCGGCTCGCCTACGCGGTGGGCTACACCGGCATGGGCGTCGGCGCCACCCGCTTCGGCGCCAACGTGATGCTCGACCTGCTGTCGGGCGAGCAGACCGAGCGCACGTCGCTGGCCATGGTCAAGGACAAGCCGGTGCCGTTCCCGCCGGAGCCCGTACGGTCGGGGGTGATCCAGTTCACCCGCTGGTCGATCGCCCAGGCCGACCTGCACGAGGGGCGGCGCAACCTCTGGCTGCGCACGCTCGACCGGATGGGCCTCGGTTTCGACTCCTGACCCGTCTCGCCTCACACTGGGGGCGTGACCGAGCGAGTTGAGTTCGAGGTGAGCGGCACGACGGTGGTGGGCGACCTGCGGGTGCCCACCGGCGGCGCCGGCCCGTTCCCCGCACTGGTGTTCACCGGCCCCTTCACCGGCGTGCGCACGCAGGTGACCGGGCTGTACGCCGAGCGGCTGACCGCGAAGGGCTACGTCACGTTGTCCTTCGACCATCGTCACTGGGGCGAGTCGGGCGGTCAGCCGCGCAACCACGAGGACCCGCAGGCCAAGCTGCACGACCTGCGGGCCGCCGTGTCGCTGCTGCGCGCCCGCGAGGAGGTCGACCGGGAGCGGATCGGCGCGGTGGGCATCTGCCTGGGCGGCGGGTACGCGCTGCGCTTCGCCGCGTTCGACCCGAGGGTGAAGGCGTTCGCCGGCATCGCGGGCGCCTACAACAACCCGTACGGCATGCGCACCGGCATGGACTACCCCGCCGCGCTCACCGCCCTGACCGAGGTCCTGGAACGCCAGGACCTCGGCGGCCCGGTGGAGTACCTGCCCGCCGTGGCCGAGGAGGGTGAGGCGGCCATGCCGGGCGACGAGCCGTACGCCTACTACGGCAAGGCCGTCGCGCCGTGGACGAACGAGGTGACCCGGGCCAGCGTCAGGGAGCTGATCACCGTGGACAACATGATGGGCGCCGACTTCCTGTCGCCGAAGCCGGGCCTGATCGTGCACGGCGTGATCGACCGCTTCTGCTCGCCCGAGGGCGCCGAGGAGGCGTTCAAGCGGCTGGACCAGCCCAAGAAACTGGTCTGGCTGGACGCCAGGCGGCACATCGACCTGTATGACGCGGAGCCGTACGTCACGCAGGCGGTCGAGGCGACCGCGGAGTTCCTAGGCGAGCACCTGTAGTTGGAAGAGCCCCACCGGGCGGACCAGGCGGTAGCCGAGGGCCCGGTTGACGGCGAGCATCGGCCCGTTGTCGTCGGCCACGGCGGTCAGGACGTCCCGGACGAGCGGGTGGCGTTCGCGGAGCACGGCGAGCATGCGCGTCTTGACCGCCAGGCCGAGCCCCTTGCCCCGGTGCCTCCGGTCCACGGTGGTGTCGTTCTGGAAGGCGCGCGGGAAGGTCAGGGAGGGCAGGTCCATCTCGGTGAGCGCGGCGATCGTGCCGTCGGGGGCGAGCGCGGCCACGGTGATCAGCGTGCGGTCGCGTCGCAGCAGGACCTCCGCCATCTCGCGCACCCGGGCGGCGTCCCACGCGGGCGGGCGCTGGTCCAGGTCGCCGGAGGGCGCGTCCTCGATCGCGGACTTGGCCACGGCCAGGGCGTCGGCGTGCTCGTCGGGCACCATCCCGGTCCACTCGACGAGGCGGTAGCCGCCCGGCAGCGGCGCGGGCGTCACGGTGGCGGGCACGTCCATGGCGTGGAAGCCGAGCGGCAGCGCGAGGGTGAACCCGTGGGCGGCGGCGAACCGTTCGCCGGGCCCGCCCCGGGTGGCCATCGTGCTGACCGTGGTGCGGCCCTCGGCGGCCAGTTCGGCGCGCACCGCCGCCCACAGCCGGGTGCCGAGGCCGCGCCTGCGCCGGTCGGGGCGCACGGCGAGCCTCTCCAGGAACGCGGCGTGCCGGTTGGCCGGGTCGAGGAACAGCCGGACGGCGGCCACGCCCGCCAGCACCAGCGGGTCGCCGTGCTCGACGAAGCCGAACCTGGCGTGCCGGCTGCGCAGCGCGGGCACCAGCAGCCGGCCTGCGGTGTCCCGCCGGTCGATGGGCGGGTCCTCGGGCGTGTCGTGGGCCTGGACGGCGGCCGCGACGGCGTGCCAGGCGTCCACGGTGGCGGGAGCGGGCGGGTCGGCCAGGCGGGTGGTCATGGGGCCTCACCTTAGGCAGTGGGTGTACACCCGTCATCCTGTTATTCGGTTACTGAGAGGGAGAGCCGTACATCGATGGATGTAGCGCGGTATTGGCTCTGTGTGCCGATGTAGCTGCCGGGTCCCTCGGAGAGCCTTGAAGAATGAAACGCATAGACGCGCTGGACGTCCTGCGCGGAGTGGCCATCATGGGCACCCTCGGCACCAACATCTGGATCTTCACCGATCCCGGGGGGCCCGCCGGATTCCTCAGCGGGGCTCCCGACGCCGGCGTGATCGAGACGTTTCTCCGGTTCCTGACCAACGGCAAGTTCCTCGGCCTGCTCACCCTGATGTTCGGCATCGGCCTGGAACTGCAGTACCGCAGCGCGGTCCGCAAGGGCCTGCGGTGGCCGGGACGGTACCTGTGGCGGGCGACCCTGCTGTTCGTCGAGGGCGCGCTGCACTACGTCCTGATCTTCGAGTTCGACGTGCTGATGGGCTACGCGGTCGTCGCGATGCTCGTCGCGTACCTGATCGGCCGGAGCGACCGGGCGATCACGCGCTGGATGATCGCCGCCGGGTCGGTGCACGTCGTGCTCGTCTCGCTGCTGACCGCGGTCCTGTACCTGGCCGGTGACCAGGCGCTCGGCGGCTCGACCGGCACCACCCGGTACACCGAGGGCAGTTGGCCGGAGCAGGTGGCCGCCCGCCTCCAGGACGTCCTGGCCTTCCGCAGCGAACTGGTCCTGATCATCCCGATGAGTGTGCTGCTCTTCCTGCTCGGCGTCCGCCTGATGCGCGCCGGTGTCTTCGAGGTCGAGCGCGGCGAACCGCTGCGCAGGAAGCTGGCCGTCCTCGGCCTGGGCGTCGCCGCGCCGATCAACCTGGTCACCTCCTTCGCCGGTCCCACCTGGTTCGCGGTCGACCGCTACCTCCTGCCGCCGCTGGTCGCCCTCGGCCTGCTCGGGCTGATCACCTCGATCGTGCTGCGCCTGGGCGAGCACCAGGGCGTGGTACGGCGCGGCCTGACGAGCGTCGGCAGGGCCGCCCTGTCCAGCTACATCCTGCAGAACCTGGTGGCGAGCGTCCTCTGCTACGGCTGGGGGCTCGGCCTGGCGGCCAGGCTCGACTGGGCCAGGCCGTGGTGGATCCCGGCGCTCTGGGCGGCGATCTGCCTGCTGCTCGCGGTGCTGTCCGCGCTCTGGCTGCGGCGCTTCTCCCGGGGGCCGGTGGAGCTGGCCTGGCAGTGGGCCTACGACGCGCCGCGCAGGCGGGAAAGTGTGACGCGTTGATCTCCGGGGCAGAGATCACCTGAAGTCGTATATAGCCGCCCCCGGGCTTGATGCAGGTACTCGTCCGGGGTGGGAAATGCGTCTGGAACTGTGGGCCGCGTGCGCCGTCACGCTCGGCCTGGCGACGGCCGGCTGCGCGAACGGCACGCACCGGGTGAAGGTCCTGCCGAAGCTCCCGGCCGCGGTGCCGATCGTGCCCCGGGCCTGCTTCGAGACCTACACCGACCCGAAGTCGGCCGCCAAGGCGCGCGCCGAACTGCTCACCGATGTCCGCCGCTACCTGGCCAGGCAGCCGGGACGGGTCGCGTTCATGGCCCACGACCTGCTCAGCGGGGTGTCGGTGGGGCATCGCGAGCACGAACACGGCATGATCACCGCCTCCGGCGCCAAGGTCGACATCCTCACCGCCCTGCTGCTGCGCCGCGGCCGGCTCTCCGGAGGCGAGAGCGATCTGGCGAAAAGAATGATCAGGGAGAGCGACAACGCCGCCGCCGACGTATTGTGGTGGCGGGTCGGCGGAGGGTACGGCATGAGCCGTACCTACCGCCGCCTCGGGTTGAGGGAGACCTCCCCGGGCCCCAGCAAGTACTGGGGCGGCACCAACACCAGCCCCGCCGACCGGATCCGCCTGCTGCGGCTGCTGGTCGAGGGCGGTAGGGGGCTGACCGCCGGGATCAGCGGACGGGTGCTCGGGCTGATGGAGAAGGTGGTGCCCGAGCAGGCGTGGGGCGTCAGCGCGGCGGCCCGCAAAGGGGACACGGTGGCGTTGAAGAACGGCTGGACGCCGCGGCCCTTCGTGCACCACACCTGGGCGGTGACCAGTTATGGGCGGATTCACGGGCCGGGCCGGGACCTGCTGCTGGCCGTGCAGACCGACCAGCAGCCCGGCCACGGCACCGGGATCCGGACCATCGAGGGCCTGTCCGAACTCGTCGGCGGTCGCATGCAGGCCCTCTCCCCGGTCCAGACGAGGCCCTGCCGCATGCGCCCCGACCTCCTGCGCGGCGCCCACCTGTGACCGCCTGGGCGGGCCGTATGGCAGGCCGGTCTACCCGGCTTCGGCGACCGTCCCGGTGGAGCCGTTGACGATGATCCGGGCGCCGCTGGTGAGGCGGTCGGTGGCGTGGGCGACGCCGACCACGGCCGGGATGCCGTACTCCCTGGCCACGACCGCGCCGTGCGAGTTGGCGCCGCCCATCTCCATCACCAGGCCGCCCGCCGTGAGGAAGAGCGGCGTCCAGCCGGGGTCGGTGGACGGGCACACCAGGATCTCGCCGGGCTCCACGTGCGCGCCCACGGGATCGAGCACGACCCTGGCCGGGCCGGTGGCCACTCCCGCCGACGCCGGAGTGCCGCTCAGCCCCGCCTCCCCGGCGGCTTCAGGGACCGGTGGGGCGACGGCCTCGGGCTCGGTGCCGTCGGAGAGCAGGATCCGGGGAAGGTGCCTGCGGCGGAGCTCCCGTTCGTAGGTCTCGCGCCGGGCGGTCACGGTCTCACGCAGGTCGGCGCCCGATCCGGCCTCGGCGAGGGTGACGAAGAAGACGTCCTCGGGGGCGTCCAGCAGGCCGCCGCGGGCGAGGTCCGCGCCGATCCCCGCGATCTGGGCGCGCAGCGCGGCGAAGACCCGCACGATGGCGAACTTCGGCAGCTCGCGCAGCCCGGCCAGCGCCCGGGTCCGGCCCAGCGCGAACCGCACCAGCGGGCCGCGGACCGGGCCCGCCCGCCTGCCCAGCGCCCTGATCGTGCGCTCGGCCTCGGCCGCGCCCTTGGCGAACAGCCGGTCCGGCGCCAGCTCGGGATCCTTGAGCCGCAGGTAGTTGGCGATCATGCCGATGACGTGCGTGGGGTCCTCCGACCAGCGGGGCAGCCCGAGGTCGATCTCCGCGACGGCCCTGTCCCCGTAACGGGCGAGGAAGGCGGTCAGCTCCTGCGGCAACTCCCGGGAGCCGTCCACGCGGAACAGGTCGGCGGGCGGGGTCTCCAGGAACAGGCGGGCGGTCTCGGGGTTCGGGCGGATCTGTTCGGCCAGGTGCCACAGCGCCAGGTCCATCTCGGTGGTCACGTTGTGGGGCAGGCCGCGCAGCACGGTCTGCAGCTCGCCCGGTCGGGCGCGGTCGCCCAGCAGGCGGGCGGCCAGCGCCAGCATCAGGAACCCGGCGAGGGGGACGGGGAGCATCCTCGGGGCGATCTGGGTGACGGATCGGGTGGCGAGCATGCGGGCGACGTGGTCGGCCCGTTCGGGGATGGACGCGCCGGGGGGCGGGGCCAGCCGTACCAGGAGGTCGTCGGCGACGCGTGCGGCGCGGTGGCGGGCGCGGTCGGGGGAGAGCAGCGCCTGCGCGAGCTGGATCGGGACGCGGTGGTGCAGGGCGATTCGGGTCAGGCGGCGTAGGAAGGGGAGCCAGGAGCGGCGGGTGAGGCTGAAGCGCGGGTCGTCGAAGAGGCCGCGCATGATCGTCGCCGAGCGGGCCTCCATGACGTCGAGCAGGCGCGGCGCGATCGTCCTGCCGGGCGAGCTGCGCAGGATGGCGGTGGCGTCGACGAACAGCCGCCCGCCCGCCTCGGCGAAGGCCACGCTGCCCGCCGTCGGCTCGGCCACCGGGAAACCCGCCAGCCTGGCCGCCCCCGAGGAGACGGCCTTGAAGGCCGACATGCCCATCGGGGTGAACGGCCGGTAGACGCCCTGGGCGACGCTGACGTTGAAGTACGCGCGCACGCCGCCGCCCCGGCGCTCGGGCAGCGGGTAGAGGGTGGTGATCGGCCTGGCCTGGGTCAGCCACAGTTCGCCGCCGGCGTCGATCGCCCACTCGGTGTCCTGCGGGGCGCCGTACACCGCCTCGACCTTCGCGCCGAGGGCCGCCAGTGCCCGCACCCGCTCGTCGGACAGGGACGCCCGCTCGTCGCCCGTCGGGACGTGTTCGACGCCGCCGCCGGGCAGGGGGCGGACGGTGAGGGTCTTGTCGCCGAGGCGGCGGTCCAGGATCCGGCCTGAGGCCAGGTCGACCACGAAGTGGTCGGGGTTGACCAGGCCGGAGACGACGCTCTCGCCCAGGCCGGGGGCGGCGTCGATGACCGCCTGGCGGCGGGTGCCGGTGACCGGGTTGGCGGTGAACATCACGCCCGCGGTCTCGGCCTGGACCATGCGCTGGATCACCACGGCCAGGCGTACCGTGCCGTGGTCGACGTCGTTGGCGGCGCGGTAGGCGACGGCGCGGTCGGTCCACAGGGAGGCCCAGCACTTGCGTACCGCGTCGAGCACGGCCTCTTCGCCGATCACGTTGAGGTAGGTGTCCTGCTGTCCGGCGAAGCTGGCGTGCGGCAGGTCCTCCGCCGTGGCCGAGGAGCGGACCGCGACGGGGCCGTCCGCGGCGCGCCGCACCGCGTCCGCGATGTCGGCGGGGACGGGGGCACGCAGGACGATCTCCCTGGCGCGGGCGGCTAGGGCGGGCAGCGCGGACGGCGGGGCGTCCCGCAGTTCGCCGATGACCGCGTCGAGCCCCGCGTGCTCGGTGACCCGCCGGTACGCCTCGGTGGTGACGCACACGCCCGGCGGGACGGGCAGCCCGGCGCGGGTCATGACCCCCAGGTTCACGGCCTTGCCGCCCACGAGCGCCGACATCGACCCCTCGATGTCCAGAAATTTCAGGATCAGGTCCATCGTGGCCTCCTGGCTCGCACGCTAATCCTCTACAGCGTTGAAGTCAACACATGATGAATTCGTGGGGTGGCATACAATGACATGTCACTGCGTTGTACGCGACGCATTGGATTGACCGCACGGCGGCCGCTTGTTGCGGTATCTACCCCGGTCGAAGCCCACCACGACGGTGCGCCCGCCCCGGGAGTCTCCGTCTTGACCTGGACGGAGACCCTTGAAGTCCTACCTGAACGTGCTCGCCACGCCCGGCGCGTGGCGCTTCCTGGCGCCCGCTCTCGTGGCCCGCCTACCGTACGCGATGACCCAGCTCGGCATCCTCCTCCTGGTGCAGTGGTCGACGGGCTCGTACGGCGCGGCCGGTGTCGCCGCGGCCGCCGCCGCGTTCTCGCAGGCGTTCGCCGGGCCGCAGACCGGCCGCCTGACCGACCGGTTCGGCCAGCCCCGCGTCCTGCTCCCGCAGGTCGCCGTGCACGCCGCCGCCATGGGCGCGCTGCTGACTCTGGCCGCCGCGCACGCCCCGATCGGCGTGCTGGTGGTCCTGGCCGCGCTCGCGGGAGCCTCGGTGCCGCAGGTCGGCGCGATGGTACGAGCCCGCTGGGCGCACACGCTCGGCGGCTCCCCGCGGCTCGGCACCGCGTTCGCGGTCGAGTCGATCACCGATGAGCTGACCTTCACCATGGCGCCCGTCCTGCTGGTCGCGCTGTCGACCGGTTTCTCGCCGGTGGTGGCCCTGCTGGTGGCGCTCGCCCTGATCGTGTTCGGCACGGTGGTGTTCGCGCTGGTCAAGGTGGGTGCGCCGGTCGCGATGCCGGTCAGGGTGCGCTCCGGCGGCGGCGTACTGCGGCTGCGCGGCGTGGCCCTGCTCGCCGCGGCGTTCCTCGCGATGGGCTCGGTCTTCGGCAGCCTGCAGGTCGGTATCACCTCCTTCACCGCCCAACTCGGCATGCCCGGCGCGGCGGGTCCGGTCTACGCCACGTTCTCCGGCGCGAGCGTCGCGGGCGGCCTCCTGTACGGCGCGCTGCGCTGGCGGATCGGCGCCCCCGTCCGCCTGGCCGCGGGCCTGGCCCTGCTCGCGGTCGCCACCACCGCCCTCACCGCCGCGACCTCCCTCCCCCTCCTGTACGGCGCCGCCGGCCTGGCCGGTCTCGTCATCGCCCCCGTGATCATCACCGGCTACACGATCATCGAACGCCTGACCCCCGCCGAGGTCAGAACCGAGGCGTTCACCTGGCTCACCGGAGCCATCGGCCTGGGCATCGCCACCGGCGCCGCCGTGGCCGGCCGCCTGGTCGACGAGGCGGGCCCGTCGCTCGCCTTCGTGGTGCCGCCGGTGATGACCGGCCTGGCCGCCGTACTCGTCCTGACCCGCCTGCGCAGCCTGCGCCCCCGCCCCGAGACCGCGCCCGAGACCGCGCCCGACGACGGGAGCGCGGCCATGACCGGCGGCGAGACGCTCACGAGTGCGCCTGGGCGAGCACGTCCTCGGGGATGACCTTCGGCACCCCGCGCAGGGTGTACAGGGCGAGCGCGGACAGCACCAGCAGCATCCCCGCCGTGGCCAGCGCGGTGACCTGCAGCGCCTCGACGAAGGCGGTCCTGGCGGCGGCGGTGACCGGCCCGGCCACCTCGGGCGGCAGCGACGCGGCGACGGTGACGGCCCCGCCCAGGCTGTCGGTGACATACGGCAGCTCCTGCGCGGGGATCCCGGCCGGGAGCCGCAGGTTGTCGCGGTAGGCGCCGCTCAGGATGCTGCCCAGCACCGCGATGCCCAGCGACCCGCCCAGCTCGAAGGCCGTCTCCGAGATCGCCGCCGCCGCCCCGGCCCGCTCCTTGGGCACCGAGGCCAGGATCGTGTCGTTGGTCACGGCGAAGGTGAAGCCGATGCCGATCCCGCCGACGAGCATGGCGGGCAGCAGCGACAGGAACGTGGTGCCGAGGTCGGCCCGGCTGTAGGCGAGGAAGGACACGGCCGACAGCAGCAGCCCCAGCGCCACCACGGCGTTGCGGCCCCACCAGGAGACCAGCCTGCCCGCCAGGACGCCGCCGACCATGCCCGCCATGCCGCCGGGCAGCGAGGCGAGACCGGCCTGCAGCGGTGTCCAGCCCAGCACCAACTGGAGGAACTGCGCGATGATCAGGCTGAGCGAGATCATCCCGAAGATGGCGAACAGGTTGGCGCCGACCGCGCCCGAGAACGCCCGGTGCCGAAACAGGCGGACGTCCACCAGCGGCTCGGCCAGCCGTACCTGACGCCAGGCGAACAGGGCGAGCACCACCATGCCGCCCACGGCCGCGACCGCGACGGTGCCCGCGAAGCCGTCGATCACGCCGGTCTTCAGCGCGTACACCACGGCCATCACGCCCGCGACGGACAGCAGCACGCTCAGCGCGTCGATGCGGCCGGGGTTCGGGTTGCGCGACTCGGGCAGCACCAGGATGCCGCCCACCAGGACCAGCGCCATCACCGGCAGGTTGACCAGGAAGACCGACCCCCACCAGAAGTGGTTGAGCAGCAGCCCGCCCACGATGGGGCCGAGGGCGAACCCGGCCGCGCCCATGCCGCTCCAGATGCCGACCGCCATGGTCCGCTCGGCCGGGTCGGTGAACACGTTGCGGATGATCGACAGGGTGGACGGCATGATGGTGGCGCCCGCCACGCCGAGCAGCGCCCTGGCCGCGATGAGCAGCTCGGTGTTCGGCGCGTAGGCGGTCAGGGCCGAGGCGGCGCCGAACGCGACGGCGCCGATCAGCAGCAGCTTCTTGCGGCCGATCCGGTCGCCCAGGTTGCCCATCGTGATCAGCAGGCCGGCCAGCGCGAAGCCGTACATGTCGCCGATCCAGAGTTGCTGGGTCGCCGTCGGGGCGAGGTCGGTGACCAGGCTGGGCAGGGCCAGGTGGAGCACGGTCAGGTCGATGGCGAGCAGGAGCTGGGCCAGGCAGGCGATGGCGAGGCTGCCCCACTTGACGGTTTTCATGGCGTCAGCGTCGTTTCCGGCGCTGACAGGTCACGCACCGTCCGCTGACCGCCCCCGTCCGGTGAGGGTCAGCGCCTGCTCCGGCGTCATCGTGGCCAGTCGGGCGGCGCCCTCCTCGTCGCCGTCGCGACGGCTCACCTCGGCCAGCCCGCCGATCGCCCGCGCGGACAGCGGCTGGTTGCCCGAACCGGCCAGGGTGAGCGCCCGGCCGTACCAGGCCCGCGCCGCGCCGAGGTCGCCCGCGTCGACGGCGACCTGGCCGAGGCTGAGGCAGATGGTGCCGCGGGTGTCCTCGGTGCTGTACCAGACGGTGGGGCACTCGGCGAAGGCCTGTTCCATCAGCTCGCGCGCCAGGACGAGGTCGCCACGCAGCCTGGCGATGCCGCCGAGCCCGTGGTGCGCGGTGGCGGTGATCTGCGCCGCACCCAGCCGGGCCGCCTGCTCGGCCGCGTTCAGGTAAAGTGCCTCGGCCTGTGCCAGGTCGCCCAGGTACGCCAGGCAGTCGGCCTTCCGGCAGACCAGCTCGGCCAGTTCCTCCTGCGCGCCGAGCTGCCCGGCGACGACCAGGGCCTCCTCGACCAGGTCGCGCGCCTCCCGGTAGTCGCCCTGGAGGTAGGCCAGGTCGCCGAGCCCCGTCAGGACGAGAATGGTGCCCCAGCGCTCGCCCAGCGAACGGAAGGCCGCCAGCGACTGCCGGAACTGCGCCTCGGCGCGGACCAGATCGCCCTGGTTCTGCCAGATGAAGGCCAGACCGGTGTGGCTGAGCGCGCGCCCCCACGGAGGCAGGCTGGCCGAATGCTCAGCGAGCAGGTCGAGGACCCGGTCGGCGCCGAGCTCGAACGGCGGCCCGGTGTACATGGGGATCAGCATGTTGAGGAACTCGTGCCGGTACGCCATGGGCTGGAAGGGCAACTGGTTCTTGAGCGCCTCCAGCCGGTCCGGCGTCTCCGGCATGTCATGGCGGTGGACGGCCGCCATGACCACGCACATCGCGTACTCCTCCGCGAGCCCGGCCACCGGCGCGGGCCCGATCGCGTCGAGCAGGTCGGCGGCCATCGCGCCGCCGGTGCCGCGCAGCCCGCGCATCCACCAATAGCAGGTCAGCGCGGCCAGCAGGCGCAGGGCGGTCTCGAACCGGCCCCCGTCGATCGTCCACCGCAGTGCGGCGTGCAGGTTGTCGCGATCCTCGTCGAGCACCTTCAGCCAGCTGAGCTGCCCGGCCGAGCGCAGGTGCGGGTCGGCGGTGACGGCCAGGTCGAGGTAGTGCCCGGCGTGCGCCAGCCTGAGCCCGTCCACCTCGTCCGCGTCGGCCAGCCGCTCGGCGCAGAACGCCCTGATCGTCTCCAGCATCCGGTAGCGTCCGCCGCTCACCGTGACCAGCGACTTGTCGGCCAGCGAGGCCAGCACGTCGATCGGGTCGTCCAGGTGCGGTCCGCACACCCGCTCCGCCGCCTCCAGCGTCGCCCCGCCGACGAACACGGTCAGCCGCCTGGCCAGCACCCGCTCGCTCTCCTCCAGCAGGTCCCAGCTCCAGGCGACCACGGCGCGCAACGTCTGGTGCCGGGGCAGCGCCGTACGGCTGCCGCGGGTCAGCAGCCTGAAGCGGTCGTCGAGCCGCGCGGCCACCTCGGCCACCGACAGCGTCCGCAGCCGGGCCGCGGCCAGCTCGATGGCCAGCGGCAGGCCGTCGAGCGCCCGGCAGATGCCCGCCACGTCGTCGGCGTTGCCGCCGTCCACGGCGAAGCCAGGCAGCGCGGCGGCGGCCCGGTCGGCGAACAGCCGCACGGCGGGGTTGCCCGCGGTCTCCTCGACGGGGACGCCCAGCGCGGGCAGCGGCAGCGGCGGGACCGGGCACATGGTCTCGCCGGTGATGCCGAGCGCCTCGCGGCTGGTGGTCAGGATGCGCAGGGCGGGGCAGCCGGCCAGCAGCCGGTCGGCCAGCGCGGCCGCCGCGTCGACGACGTGTTCGCAGTTGTCGAGGACGAGCAGCAGCCCGCGGTCGGCGAGTGCGGTCACCAGGCGGTCGGCCGGGTCGATCATCGGCCGGTCGTGTGCGGCCAGGATGGTGAGGTCGCGCAGGCCGAGCGCGTCGAGCAGCGCCCTCGGCAGGTCGCCGGCGGCGGTCACGGGGGCGAGTTCGACGAAGCAGACGTCGCCGGGGGTCCGTTCGGCCGCCTCCAGGGCGAGTCTGGTCTTGCCCGCGCCGCCGGGGCCGATGAGCGTGACCAGGCGCGCCTCGCCGAGCAGCGCGCCGAGCCGGGCCAGCTCGCGGTCGCGGCCGACGAAGCTGGTGAACTGGGCGCGCAGCCCCAGCCGGGACACGCCGGCGGCGGGGGCGCCGAGCGCGGGGTCGGCCCGCAGGACGGCCAGGTGCGCCGCCGCCAGCTCGGCGCCGGGCTCGACGCCGAGCTCCTCGTCGAGGACGCGCCTGCCCTCCTCGAAGGCGGCCAGCGCCTCGGCCTGGCGGCCGCTGCCGTACAGGGCCCGCATGAGCTGGGCGCGTGGTCGTTCGCGCAGCGGGTGAGCGGCGGTCAGCTCGGTGAGCTCGGCCACCAGCTCGCGGTGGCCGCCCAGTGCGAGCTCGGCCTCCACCCGGTCCTCGGTGGCGGCCAGCCGCTGCTCCTCCAGCCTGGCGGCGGCCGCCTCGGCGAGCGGGGCGTCGGCCAGCGCGGCGCCCCGCCACAGCCCGAGCGCGTCGCCGAGCAGCCCGGCGGCGGTGCGCGGGTCGCCCGCTCTGAGCGCCTGGCGTCCCTTCTCGGCCAGCCGCCGGAAGCGGTGCGCGTCGACGTCGCCGGGTTGGACGGCCAGGCGGTAGCCGCTCGGGTGGAACTCCACCAGGTCCTGTGCGCCCAGCGCCCGCCGGAGCCTGGAGACCTGCGACTGCAGCGCGTTGCCCGCGTTCGGGGGAGGGTCGCCGCCGTAGACGCCGTCGATGAGCTGGTCGGGCGGCACGATCCGGCCCGCGTCGAGTGCCAGCAGGACGAGTAGCGCGCGCCCCCTGGGCCCGCCCAGGGCGAGCGGACGGCCTTCGTCGTCGAGTACGCCCACTGGACCCAGGATGTCGAACCGCATACCCCGATTATCCCGATCAGGGCAGAAGTGCGACGACGTCCGCGTAACTGGGCAGCGGCGGCTCCTCTCCGGCCCGGCCCGTCACGGCCAGCGCGGTGGCCACGGCCGCCCGCAGGCTCGCCCGGTAGAGCAGCGACCCGGTGCTCACCCGGGCCACGCCCACCTCGGCGAGCTGCCCGACCGTGGGGCCGCCGCCCTGGTACAGGATGTTGAGCGGCAGCGGGGTCGCCCGCACGATCCGCTCGATCTCCGCCAGATCGCCGAGACCCGGCACGAACACGCCGTCGGCCCCCGCCTCCGTGTACGCCGTCACCCGCTCCAGCGTGTCGCCGGTGCTCAGCCAGTGGGTGTCGGTCCTGGCGTTGACGAACACGCCCTGTCCGGTGGCGGCCTCGACGACGGCTCGCTGGAGGGCGAGGGGGCGCAGGGAGCCGTCCGGGCGGCCGTCCTCGATGTTCACGCCCGCCACGCCGAGCCCGGCCAGTTCGGCGACCAGCCCGGCCACCTCGTCCGGGTCGTCGCTGAAGCCGCCCTCGACGTCCACGGTCACCGGGACCGGCAGGTTCCGCAGCAGGCGGGCCAGGGCGAGGGTCTCGTCCCTGGTGGCGCCGGCCGCGTCCGGCTTGCCGTACACGGCGGCGAGGCCCAGGCTGGTCGTGCCGACCGCGGCGAAGCCGGACGCGGCCAGCATGGCGGCCGAGCCGTAGTCCCAGGCGTTGGGCAGCACCAGCGGGTCGCCCGGCCGGTGCAGCGCGCGAAAGTCCGTCATCGTTCCTCCTGGAGAACCGTCTCGACCACGCCGGCCGCGATCGCGAAGGCATGCGCCGAACCGGGACAGGGCCGCACACCATGCCCGAAGGTGAGGTACGGCGAAGCCCCCCGCCCGGTGTCGAACCGCTCCGGCTCGGGAAAAACCGCCGGGTCGCGGTTGGCGGCCACCAGGTCCAGCTCGACGACCTCCCCGGCGCCTCCGACGGCGACCCTGCGAGTGGCCGCCAGCGGCGGGTCGTGCCTGAGCGTCTCGTGCAGCAGCCCCTCGACCGGCTCACCGGGCCCCAGCCGGTCCGCCCCGGCCAGAGCGTTGCGGACCAGCCCGGCGGTGGAGGCGTGCCCCTGCAGGAGCAGGGCGGCGCGGGCCACGGCGTCGGCCGTGTCCGTGCCGCCGACCAGGGTGAGCAGGGCGGCCACCGCCGCGTCCTGGGCGGGACCGCCGTCCCCCGACAGGTATCCGGTGGAGACCACGTCCACCACCCGGACCAGGTCCGCGGCCTCGGCGACGCCCAGCGCCGCACCGAGGACGGCGGTCTGGATTCCGGCCTCCACGACGCGCTCGCGCACCAGGAAGACGGGCGCCTCGCCCAGCTCGCCGACCAGCTCGCGGGTGCGTTCGGCGGCGGCGGCGCGCAGGCGGGCCGGGTCGAGCCCGTCGAGGTGCCGGACGGCCAGGCGGCGGCGCTCGGCGTGGATCTCGCCCGAGGCGAACCTGGAGACCTGCGCGCGCAACCAGCCCAGCGTCGCGTACGGCGCGTCCTGCCGGACCGGCGGCGGGATGTGGGACGGGTCGGCGAGCACGGCCCGTGCCTCGTCATGGCGGGTGATGAGCATGCCCACCACGCTAGGCGCGGATCGTTTCGGCCCCCGCCGAAGTGTCGCCGAGCGCGGCGGGGGCGATGTCCAGCAGCGAGCTCAGGTCGGCCAGACCGGTGTCGGTGACGCGCAGGGCGCGCTGGCCGCCGACGCGGGTGACCCAGCCGTGGTCGAGCGCGTGCGCGCAGAGGGCGGCGCCCGCGGTGCCGGCCAGGTGCGGGCGGCGTTCGGTCCAGTCGAGGCAGGACCGGGCCAGCGGGCGGGTGCGGGAGCGGAGGCCGACGAGGTCGATGCCGAGCCGGCCGAACCAGTCCAGGCCCGCCGGGGTGATGGAGAAGCCGGTGTCCTGGCGCAGCAGGCCCTTGCGGATCAGGGCGTCGGTGACCAGTACGCCCAGGCGACCGGCCAGATGGTCGTAGCAGGTGCGGGCCCTGGCCATGGCCTTGGTGGCGCCGGACGCGCGCAGCGACGAGGGGCGCGCGGCCCGGTCCGGTCGCACGTGCGCGGCCAGGTCCTCCAGGAGTTGGGCGGTGGCCGGGTCGGCGAGCCGTACGTAGCGGTGCTTGCCCTGGCGTTCCTCGGTCAGCAGGCCGCCGGCGACGAGCTTGCTGAGATGCTCGCTCGCGGTGGACGGCGCCACCCCCGCCAGCCTGGCCAGCTCGCCCCCGGTCCACGCCCGGCCGTCGAGCAGGGCCAGGCAGAACGCGGCCCTGGTCGGGTCGGCGATAAGGGCGGCGAGTGAGGCGAGGTCGTTGGCTGGCACATCTCCACGGTATGCCCGCGGAGGTTCGGCGGTCAGCGAAACGTCAGGCGGCGTGCTCGTGCCGCTCCGGCCGGACCGCGGAGAGCCGGCCCTGCGGCGCGGCGGGGACGGCGGCGCTGACGCCGCCCTGGCGCAGCGCGGCCACGCCCATCGACACGATCAGCGCGATCTCGGCCACGAGCAGGCCGCGCTCCAGCAGGCCGTAGTAGGCCGAGCCGCCGATCAACGTCGAGACGACCGAGCCGGGGTGCGCGCCCAGGTAGACGCCGAGGGTCAGCGCGGAGGTGACGCTCAGGGACCTGACCAGGTTCCAGCGGGGCAGCGCGGCGCGGCCCCTGGCCAGCGACCAACCCGCCACCGGCAGCGAGGTGAACACGACCGCGGACGACCAGCGGTGGATCTCCCCGGTCAGCGAGGAGACGCCGGCGCTCGGGTCGGTGGGGAACAGGGCGCTCAGCATCAGCCCGCCCGTCGCCGCCACCAGCAGGACCCTGGCGGCGGCGCTGCGCGAGGGCTCGTGCACGGTCAGGCCGTAGGCCAGGCTGAGGCAGCCGGCGGCCAGCGCGAGCGTGCCGCCGATGATCAGCGGTGTTCCGCCGTCAATCAGCGCGTAGTCGCTGACCAGCGTCTGCGCCGGCAGCGCCAGGTGCGCGTAGCCCAGCACGGACAGGCAGGCGAGCGGGCCCAGCAGGGCGATCCACCTGATCATCGGGCCACCTCGTCGTAGATCTGCTCGAAGCGGGCCAGGGAGGCCTGGTGGTCGTGGGTGAGGGCGAGCTCGCGGCTGGCCCTGCCCATGCGCTCGCGCAGCGGGCCGTCGGTCAGCAGCGCGGTCAGACTCCTGGCCATCGAGATCACGTCGCCGGGCTCGTACAGGTAGCCGTTGTCGTGCACCAGGTGCGGCAGCGCCATCGCGTTCGCGGCGACCACCGGCAGCCCGGTGGCCATCGCCTCCAGCGTCGCGATGCTCTGCAGCTCGGCGACGCCCGGCATGGCGAACACGTCGGCGGCGGCGAAGGCCTGCGGCATCGCCTCGTCGGGCACGTACCCGAGGAAGGACACCCGCTCGCCGACCCCGATCCGCGCGGCCAGCCGCTCCAGGTGGTCCCGCTGGTTGCCCTTGCCGACGAACGCCACCTGCGCGTCGGTCTCGTTGAGCACGTACGGCAGCGCCCGCACCAGCTCGTCCAACCGCTTCTCCTCGTCGAGCCGCCCGACGAACAGCACGGTGGGCCGGTCGGGCAGCCCGACCGCGTTGCGCGTCCAGGCCTTCGGCTCGGCGTGCGGGTGGAACCTGGTCAGGTCGATGCCGCAGGAGACCGCCTCGACGTGCCGGTCGAAGCCCTGCTCGGCCAGCAGCCTCGCGGCCAGCGGGGTGGGCGTGGTGATGAGGTCGGCCCGGCCGAAGATCCGGCTGAAGTCGCGCCAGGCCAGCCTGCCCGCGCCGGCCCGCAGCCGCGCGGGGATGTGCGCGAACTGGAAGAGGTTGTCCGGCATGAAGTGGTTGGTGGCCACCACCGGCACCCTGCGCCTGCGCGCCGCCGCCACCGCGGCCCGGCCGACCACGAAGTGGCCCTGGGTGTGCAGCACGTCGGGCCGGATCGCGTCGATCAGCCGGTCCAGCCGGGACGGCACGGTCACCCGCATCGTCGGGTGCACCAGCAGCGGCGCTGAACGCAGCCGGTGCACCACCACGCCGTCGACCACGTCCGCCTTCGCGGGCCCGTCCTCGGACTGGCACACCACGTGCACCTCGTTGCCGCGCTCGGCGAGCCCGGTGGCCAGCCGGTGGGTGAAGACGGCGGCGCCGTTCACGTCGGGCGGGTAGGTGTCGGTGGAGATCAGTACGCGGCGCGGCCGGTCGGGCACCAGGGTGAGTTCGGGGAAGGCGGTCGAGCTGGTGGTCAGGGGCATGGCCATGGGGGACTCCAGTGTCAGCGGATCTGCATGGGAGAGGTTCGTGCGAGGGCGACGGTGCCGGCCGCGGTGAGCGCGGCGGCGAGGATCGGGACGAACCCTTGGGGAAGGGGCTCGTGCAGGAGCAGGGCGCCGAAGGCGACGGCGGTGAGCGGGTCGGCGATCTGCAGCGAGGCGAACGAGACGCCGAAGTGGCCGACGGCGTAGGCCCGCTGCAGCAGCATCAGGGCGAGCAGCGCGGGCAGCGGCAGGGCCAGGACGTACCACCAGTTCCAGCCGCCGTCGACGAGCACCCGCATCAGCGTCGCGGTGGCGCCGTAGAGCACGCCGGAGCTGGTGGCGAGCAGGGCCGCGCGGCCCGCCGGCGAGGCCACCCTGGAGGCGCTCCAGAGCAGCAGGGCGGAGATCCCGGCGACCGCCAGCAGCGTCGCCGCGCCGGTCGGGCTCAGGTAGGTCGGGCCGTCGTGCTCGGGGACCAGCACGACGAGGCCGATCAGTCCTGCGGCGACCGTGGCGGCCGCCGCCAGCTCCTTGCCGGTGGGCTTGCGGCGGTGCAGCGCTCCCGCGATCGGCAGCGCGAACAGCAGGCTGGCCACGCCCATCGGCTGGACGATCGTCAGCGGGCCGAGGCCCAGGGCGACGATGTGCAGGCCGCCGCCCGTGACGATGGACAGGCCGCCCAGCAGCCACCGGGGCCTGCGCAGCAGTTCGCGCAGGCGCGGCTTGGCCGTACCGAAGACCTCGAACTGCTGGAGAGCGGCGCCGAGGGCGAAGAACAGCGAGCCCACCAGGGCGATCGCCGCGGCCAGCACAGTCATCCGTCGCTCCTTTCAACTGGATGAAGCCAGGCCGAGATGTCGGGGACGTCCGGGCTCGGGTTAACGGGGACGGACAGTCAGGAGTCTCCTTCGGCGCCCTGTGTGGCTCCGATGAGCTCTCTGTGGTCTTCCTGTGTCTTCCGGCGCTTCCTGATCCAGCGCACGCCCTCCACCACCGCGGTGATCGACAGCGCGATGCCGAGGCCGAGCAGCAGGCCCTTGATCGGGTCGTTCTCGAAGGCCATGCCGCCGAAGAAGCCGATCAGCGCGGAGTAGACCGCCCACGAGCCGGCGGCGATCGCGTCGAAGAAGGCGAAGGAGCGGCGCGGGTAGCCGACCGCTCCCATGGTGATCGTGGCGGCCGTGCGCCCGCCCGGGATGTAGCGGGCCACGACGAGCAGCAGGCCGCCGCGCTCCGCGAGGGCCTGACTGGCCCACGCGTACACCTTGCGGGTGCGCGGTCTGGTCCGCAGCCGCCCGCCGGCCTTGCTGCCGATGAAGTAGGAGATGTGGTCGCCGGTGAACGCCCCGAGCGCGGCCACCGGGATGATCAGCCACAGCTCGGGCGCGCCTGTCGAGGCGGCGAACACGCCCGCGGTGATCACCGAGGTCTCCGCGGGCACCACGGGGAAGAAGCCGTCGAGGGCCGCGAGGGCGAACAGCGCGACGTACACCCAGGGTGAGGTCATCACCTGGTGCATCAGGTCGAGAATGGCTTGCGACATGGACGGGAACTCCGGTCTGTTCGAGAGTGGTCCCCAGCCTGTCCGTGGCCGGCCCCGCGAACCATCGGGGATCTCCCCGGCAGAACGTGGGCCGTCCCCCGAGAAGGCTCAGGGCTTTTCCCTCACGACGGTAGGAATCCAGCAGGTGACCGCACATCAGGCGATCGCTAGGCACTACCCCTGACTTTCGTCGGGGGTTGGGCTCCTCCCTGAGGTCGATCCAACCGTCGCGGCGGGCCCGCCCGCAGGAGGGCAGGCGTGCGTTTCGGGGGTAGGGAAAACCCCACCCCGACTTTCGTCAGGGGCCGCGCCCGACCTTCGCCGGTGGGCCGTCCCGCGCGCGCCCGCTACCGTCGTGCGGGTGAAGCACCTGCGCCGCACCGGCCGCCAGACCCTGCGTGACCTGGGACTCTGGCTGCCGACCTGTGTCCTTCTGGCGGCCTACGGCCCCGACCCGCTCGACCACCCGGGCGCCTTCGCCGCCGTGACGGGCGGCAGGTGGGTGCTCGTCGGGCTGGCCGTCCTGGTCGGCCGTCCGTGGCCGCCGGCGGCGGTCGCGCTGCTGCTGCCGCTGGGGCCGTGGGACTTCGCCGAGGGCCTGGCCACCACCGACCTTTCCATGATCGGCGCGGGCGACTACGTCAAGATCTTCCCGCTGGCGATCTCCTGGCCCGCGCTGCTCACCTACACCTACCTGTCCGGCAGGCGCACGGTCAGGGTCTGGCCCGCGCTCGCCGTCTTCGCCCTCGCCGCCGGGACCGGGGCGGGGGCGGTGCTTGCGCGGGGCGGCGGCCTGGGGATGTGGATCACGATGGGCAGCGGGCTGCTCGGCCTCTACGCCCTGCCGTACCTGGTGGGGGTGGTCCGCCGGCGCATGCTGGAGCAGCGGGAGCGGACCAGGCGGTCGGCCGAGGAGCAGGCCAGGCTGCGGGAGCGGACCAGGATCGCGCACGACATGCACGACTCGCTCGGCCACGACCTGGCGCTGATCGCGGTGCGGGCAGCGGGCCTCGAAGTGGCGCGCGGGCTCGACCCCGAACACGCCAGGGCGGCGGGGGAGCTGCGGCTGGCCGCAGGGGAGGCGACCGAGCGGCTGCGGCAGATCGTCGGGCTGCTGCGCGACACGGCGGACTCGCCGCCGCTCACCCCCGTGGACGAGGGCGTGACCGACCTGGTCGAGCGGGCCCGCGCCTCCGGGATGACGATCACGCTGGAGACCGGGGACGGACCCGTCCCGGCGATCGCGCACCGGGTGGTGCAGGAGGGGCTGACCAACGCCGCCAAGCACGCGCCGGGCGCGCCGGTCGAGGTCTCGATCGGCGCGGGCCGCGTGTCGGTGCGCAACGGCCCGCCGCCCGGCAGGCCGGTCGCCGCCACCTCCGGAGGCGTGGGCCTGACCGCCCTTCACGAGCGGGTACGGCTGGCCGGCGGCACCCTGGAGGCAGGCCCCAGTCAGGGCGGCTTCGCACTGATCGCCCGCCTCTGAGCTCTCCCCCGCCAGGGGGAGGAGGATCCCCTGCGCGCGGGAAGGAGCAGGGGCCCGCCGCGGCGATGCTCGGAGCATGACGACATCGAGCGCGGGCATCGGGCGGGTGACCGCGGCCATCGTGGCGATCGCAGCCATGCTGCCCTACCTGACCATCAAGATCCTCTGGCTCACGGGCAACCCCGTCGGCGTCTCGGACCCGGCCTTCCTCGATGACCCGTCCATGGTCGGCCTCAACGCGGCCACCTTCGCCATGGACCTCGTCGGCCTGCTCCTCGCGCTGGCCTTCACCATGCGCTGGGGCATGCGCCTGCCGGCCTGGCTGGTGCTGCTGCCGATCTGGGTGGGCACCGGCCTGCTGTCGCAGATCGTGGTCGTCCTGCCGTTCTCCGTGGCGATGGGCGGCACCGGCGTCTTCCCCGAGGGCGGCCCGCTCGCCCAGTGGGTGTACCTGGCCGTCTACGCGGGCTTCGTCGGCCAGGGGATCGGGCTGATGGCCGCGTTCGCGCTCTACGCCCGCGACCGCTGGCCGTCGGTCTTCACCACCCCGCTGTCGTACCGCTTCGCCAGCGCCACCCGCCCCTTCCAGCGGGTCGTCGCCTGGGGCGCGCTGCTGGTCGTGCTGCCAGTCGGCGGCATCAAGCTGTACTGGGCGTTCGGCGGTGAGATCGGCCTGTACGAGCGGGTGGTGGCGGCGTTCTCCGGCACCGCGGCGCTGCGGGTCGGCGTCGAGGGCCTGCTCGCCTGGCTGGGCGCGGCCGGACTGCTGGCGGTCGTGCTGCGCCGCCCGCGGCTGCCGTTCTGGACGGCGCTGGCCGCCGGGTGGCTGGGCGCGGGGGCCATGTTCGGATGGGGGCTCTACGCGATGGTGCTGACCGTGCTGAAGCCGCCGCTCACCGCGGGCGTCACCTTCGGGACCCAGGTGATGGACGCCGTGGAGCTGGTGTCCCTGCTGGCCGGCCTGGTGATCGGCCTGGCCGGGGCTTTCCTGCTGGCCGAGAGGTCAGACGGCGGGTACGGGGTGCAGCCTGCGCAGGACGCGCTTGAAGGCGAACAGCGACACGGCGATCGCCAGCCCGCTGATCGCGGCCACCGCTGAGGTGCGCAGCAGCAGGTAGGTGCCGAGCGACTCGTGCAGCACCAGCCAGATGCTGACCGCCGAGTTGGCCAGCAGTACGAACGCCCACAGCAGGGTGATCCGGGCGAAGAACCGGCGCATCCGCTCGTGCTTGAGCACGGCGGACGGCAGGTGGATGTAGTCGAGTGTGAGCTTCTGCACCATGGGGCGGTTCAGCCGGACCGAGGCCAGGAAGGCGATGCCGAGGCAGATCGTGCCGAACTCCGGCTGGATGAAGTGGACCACCCAGCTTCCCGTCCAGAAGCTCACCAGGGACCGCGCGGTGATCGCGATCGCGGCCAGCAGCATCGTGGCCGGCACCTTGATGCCCTTGATCAGCCGCCAGGCCACCCCGCCGTACACCCACGCGATCACGGCGACCAGCGCCCAGGTGAGGCCGAGGACGGCCATCGCGGTGTAGAAGACGGCCATGGGGGCGACGACGCCTTCGAGCAGCCGGGGGACCGCCTGCCGCGCGAGGGCGGTCAGCCGTGGCAGCACGAATGGGGGAGGGTTCAAGACTGCTCCGTAAGTCGGCCCGAGGCCAGCGCCTACCCGGGCTTCGGAGCACCAGGCATCACGGGACGCTTACGACGGGGTGACGGGACGGTTACCCCGGTGCGCGTGGGCACACCGGTGGCTTACGGTACCTGACCGCTTCCGCTGCCACCGCCATACGGCGCAATCGGCATCTTCGCCGCTCCCTTGATCGCGCACGTCAGGACATGTCACGCTTCGGGCGTGCAGCCCTACAAGTCGATCGCCCTCGGACTTCTGGTCGTCTCCGTCGATCTGACCCTCAACGGCTTCGACCTGATCGTGGACGCGCTCGGTTGGTTCCTCGTCGTGGTGGCGCTCGACCGGCTGGGACGGCAGGCGCATCCCGCGTTCCTGCCCGCCAGGGCCGCCGCCGTGGTGGCCGCGGGCATCTCGCTGATGGAAGTGTTCCCCATCTCCCTGCCCCCGCTGGCCCTCCTCCTGCTCGGACTGACGGACGCCGTGGTCCTCGTCCTGATCGCGGTCGCCGTCATGAAGGTCGCCGGCGAGCACGGTGACGCCGCCACGGCCTCGCGGTTCAACGTGCAGCGGTGGGTGGTGATCGCGGCGGAGGTGGTGGGGTGGGTGGCGCTGGCCGGTGTGGCGAGCGTCCTGCTCGTCGTGCTCGTGCTGCTGGCCCGCCTCTGGTACATCGTCGAGCTGTTCCGCGCCCCGGCCCCCGCCCTGCGCGCGCCTGAGGTCAGCCCAGGCTGGTCGTGGCCAGCTTGGCGCCGAAGCCGAGGAACAGCGCGCCCACGCCGGAGCTCAGGCCGGCGGAGAGCTTGCGGCGGGAGCGGAACTGGTGCGCCAGGAACGTGCCGCTGAAGATCAGCGCGGTCAGGTAGAGGCCGCTGAAGACCTGGATGATCGCGCCGAGGATGAGGAAGGACAGGGCGGGCGTGCCGTACCCGGGGTCGACGAACTGGATGAAGAAGGAGATGAAGAACAGGATCGCCTTGGGGTTGAGCAGGCTGATCGTGAGCGCCTTGCGGAACGGGCGCACCTTCGGCTCACCGGCGGCGAGGCCCTCGGCGGAGACGGCGGCGGGCGCGTCGGCCGAGCGCCAGGACCTCCACGCCCCGCGCAGCATCTGGAAACCGAGCCACGCCAGGTAGCCCGCCCCGGCGTACTGCACGACGCTGAACAGCAGGGGCGTGGACTTCAGCAGGGAGGCGGCTCCGGCGGCGGCGAGCAGCATCAGGACGCTGTCACCGACGAAGACCCCGGCCGCCGCCCGGTATCCGGCCCGCACGCCGCGTTGCGCCGCGAGGGAGAGCACGAACAGCGAGTTCGGCCCGGGCAGCAGGATGATGAAGAAGGCGCCGACCACATAGGTCCAGATGTCGGTGATCCCGAAGAACATGCCACTTACTCCTGAAAACGGTGTCATGTAACGGTATAGCGGACCTTTATGTGGAAGGTCAGCGCGGGTATGGACGACGGGGGCAACCTCGCCGTCCACGATGACGCGGACGGACGCGCCGACCTCGCCGCGCTCGGCGATGTCGCGCTCGAACTCCTCCCGCACCTGGGATCGCAGGTGCCCTGTACCGCCATTTCCTGAATGGACAACGAATGAGCCCCCCTGTCAATCGGCGGGTTGATCCCGCCCCTGGGGGAGGTCGCACACTGGGCTCATGATGAGCATCGGGGAGTTCGCGGAGCTGACCGGCCTCAGCGTCAAGGCGCTGCGCCTCTACGACGAGCAGGGGCTGCTGAAGCCCGCCCGGGTCGACCCCGACTCGCGGCACCGCCGCTACAGCGCCGCGCAGTTCGAGCCCGCCATCCGGTTGAAGGCCATGCGGGCGGCCGACCTGCCGCTCGCCGAGGCGCCCGCCCTGCTGGACGGCGGGCCGGACGCCGAGACCCTGCTCGCTGGGCACGGCGCGCGCCTGGCGGCCGAGCGGGAGCGGCAGGACGCCGCGCTGGAGGCGCTCGGCCACCTGCTCGCCAAGGCAGACCGGCACGAGTGGCAGGTGCTGGAGCGTACGGCCCGGCGCACCGGCTGGGCGGGCGTGGTCCTGCCCGTGCCCGACGCCGAGGACCCGGACGTCGAGGCGGCCGACGACCTGGCCAACGAGGCGTTCGGCGAGCTGTGGCGGGCTCTAGACCAGGACGGCAACCGACCCACGGGGGCGTTCTGGACGACCATGCGCGGGGCGGCGGGGAGCGACACGGCGGTGGAGATCCTCTGCTGCTGGCCGGTCGCGCGGGCCGTACCCGAGGGGTGGCGGGTGCCTGGGCGGGTCGTCGAGAGCGGCACGCTGGAGGAGGGGCGGGAACTGGTGGTGCGGTGGCGCTTCGACGACCCCGTGGTGCTGGTGGACGGGGCCACGCATCCGGCGGTCCTCGCGCTGCTCGCCGCGGCAGAGGAGCGGGGGGAGGCGGTGGACCTGTCCAGGTTGCGCCAGATCGGGCTCATGGAGCAGGGCGGCGTCGCCGGGATGGAGGTCGCGATCGCGCTCAACGGCCCTGGTGCGTGAAGGCGGCCCAGATCACCGGATCGTCCAGGCCCAGCTCGGCGGCGCGGTCGCGCAGGTGCGCGGACAGGCCCTCGGGTATCTCCCGGTCCTCGTCCAGCATCCACCGCGACCCGATCACCCCGGTCGCGCCCGCCGCGAGGAACGCCGTGGCCAGCGTCAGCGCCTCGTCGTGGTCGTCCCTCGTCAGGTCGCTGGTACACGACGACAGCACGACGACGCCGCCGGGCCGGTCGGCCGGCCTGGCCCGGGACTGCGCGAGGATCCGCGCCACCGACAGCCGCTCACCCGCCACCAGCAGGTGCGACGCGGCCGACGAGCCGTCCGAACTGGCATGCCCGCCGAAGTGCAGCAGCGACGCCTCCTCGGCCGCGCCGCCCGGCAGCACCGGCAGCAGCGCCTCGGCCGTCGCCGCCGCCACCCCTCCGGCGGGCCGGGCGGCGAGCGGGTCGCGCCGCCAGCGGCCGTAGCGGCGGGCGTGCGGGTAGTGCAGGCGGTGGATCTCGTCGCACTCCCAGCGGGCCCAGCGCAGCGCCGCCCCCGCCGGATCGGCGACGATCACGGGCGCGCTCGCGGGCGGGAGCGCCGGGCGCGCCAGCACGGTCAGCAACTGCCTGGCCGACGCCGCCACCGAGAAGGCGGCTCGCTGGCACGCGTACCGGTGGCCGCCGTCCACGGCGGCGCGCGCGGCGTGCCAGGGGATCGCGCCGAGGACGCCCCAGGGGATCAGGACCAGCGTGGCGGCGCCACCCGACACCGCCAGGAGCGGGCCGACGACCGACTCGTGGGCCAGGTCGCACACCTCGCCCAGGAGGGTGGGCCACGCCGGGTCCTCCTGGGGCGTCGCAGCGAACCTGGTCAGGACGTCCAGCGCGGGCCCGTCCAGACTGGGCAGGTCGAGGGCGGTGACCTGGGACCGGCCGTCGACGAGGACAGCCGTGCCGTGCGGGCGGTGGGCGGGCGGGAGCAGGTAGACGAGCAGCGACGATGGGGCCAGGGCGGCGGCGATCTCGCTCACGGGCGGCGGGTCGAGAAGCCTGGCCGTGCCCCGGCCGTGCAGCGCGTCGAGGACGCGGGTGCGCAGGTCGCCCGGGATGTGCGCGGTCGGCAGGCCGGGCAGGGGCGCGTCCGCGTGCCGTACCGACTCCTCCCACTCGGCGGCGAGCCCGTCCTCGCCCAGCTCGCGCAGCAGCGCCCCGGCCGTCGCCGTCGCGGTGCCCGCCCCGAGCACGAGACTGCGGCCCAGCTCCAGGGCGTGTACGGCGAGCGCGGGCTGCCCGTCCTCCAGCGCCCAGTCGGCGACCATGAGCGCGAACGTCGCCGTCTGCTTGGACGCCGCCAGCCCCCGCTCCGTCCCCTGCTGGGTCATCACCAGCCCGAAGCGCTCGCGCAGCGCCATGAGCCCGGTGTCCAGGGCCCGCCTGCGGTCCATAAGCCCGTCGTCGTCCCTGAGCCGGTACGCCTCGGCCAGGCGCAGCGGCAGCAGCGCCATCACCGGGTGCTGGTCCCCGAGCTCGTCGCGCAGCGCCTCGAGCTGGCCGATGCCGGTGTCCAGGTCCTCGGGCAGGGCGCTGACGCGGTGGCGGTCCACCGAGGCGAGGGCCAGGAACAGCCGTACACCCCCGGCGATCACCGCGGGCGGCGAACCGGCCAGGAACCGGCGTAACCGGTCCACCCCCGCGTCCAGCCGTCGCAGGTCGCGCCGCCGCACCCCCTGGTTGACCATCTCCTGGGCGGCGGTGAACTCCAGCAGTCCCTTGAACGGCGCGCCCTCGGGAAGCCCGTCGGCCATGTCGCTCAGCGACTCCCTGGCCGCGGCGACCGTCTCGGTGTCGCCCTGGAGCAGCCCGCGCGCCACCCGGGCCCGCTGCACGAACATCTCGGCGGCCTTGCGGGCGGGGTGGCCGGGGCCCATCCGCCTGAGCGCCTCCTGGAGCTCGGCCTCCTCGGCCAGCGAGGCGGACCTGCCGAAGCGGGTGGCCAGCAGGACGGCGACCATCGCGGGCGCCAGGCCGCTCCACCCCTCCTGCCGGGGCAGTGCCCTGAGCTCGGCGACGGCCGCGTCGAAGGAGCCGCGATCCCCGTCCCGCAGGGATCGCAGCGCGTGCCCGAACGCCCGCACGACCCGCACGTCGGGCGCGTCGCCGGAACCGGGGCCGTCGAGGTGGCGTTCCGCGTCCTCGGCCAGGGCCAGGACCCGGTCCACGTCGATCCCGTCCAGGCCGCCCTCGGCCCGGCCGAGCAGGTGCCCCGCGAGGGCCAGCAGGGTCTGCGGGCGCTCGGGGGCGTCGCCGGGCATCCGGGCTAGCGACTCCTCCAGCAGCTCGACCGTCCGCGCGCGGTCCCCGCCCTGGGCCGCCGTCAGCCGCGCCAGCGTCGCGGTGAGCGCGGGACGCGCGGGATCGTCCGGAGCCAGCCGCTCCAGATCGGCTGAGACCCCGGCGATCCCGGCCGCCAGCTCGGCGTCCGAGGAGAACCCGCCGGTGAACAGCTTCCTGAGCGTCCGGGCGTGCCCGAGCGCCGCCCGCGCGCTCTCGTCCCCCTGCTCCAGGTGGAGGATGGCCGCGTCGATCCCCTCCCGGTCCGGCGTCCCCGCGACGGCCTGCTCCAGGCGCATCAACCCGACGGCGGAGTGGCTGAACGCCCTGAACTCCCCGTCCAGTTCCTCGGCGGCGACCGCGCGCGACAGCCAGGTGAGGGCCGCCTCGCGGTCGGCGGCGTGCTGGGTGCGGGTGTAGCGCATGAAGTGCAGGCAGCCGAGCTGGGCCACCTGCGCGGGCCGCGACTCCGCCCCCTGCAGGCCGACAGCCAGCCCGAGCACCTCGATCGCCTCGTCGGCCAGCGCCGGGTCGGCGCCGTCCCTGACGGCCTGGACGAACAGCGCCGGACCCAGCATGGTCGCGATCCCCGTCCGGGTCGCGACGTTCTCCTCCGGGGTGATGCCCGACAGGGCGCGCAGGTGGCGCACCATTCCGTCCACGCCGTCCTCGTCCAGGGCCGCGTACGCGGTGGCGAGCGACGACAGCGCGTCCGCCCGCTGCGGCGTCCCCTCCCCGAGCTCCGGCAGCGTCCGCTCCAGCAGCCCGATCCCCGACTCGATCAGGGCCCGCTCGCCGGTACGGTGCCCACGCGCCAGCCGTACCTGCCCGAGCGCGTACACGGCCTCCAGCCTCGGCTCGTCCTGGGCGGCGGCCGCTTCGAGGAGGGCGTCGGCCTCCAGCTCGTCCTTCTCCGCCATGGGCGGCCACTGGGCGGCCCGCCTGGTCAGGCAGATGCCGAGCAGGAGGCGCAGCCTGTCCCGCTCCGCCGCCGAGCCGCACAGTTCCAGGGCTCGGCGGCAGTGCGCGACCGACAGGCGCAGGTCCTCCAGGCTGCCGCCCACCGGCGGCCCGGCCTGGAGCCGTACCCCGCGTAACTCGGCCAGCGTCACGTGGTGGAACCAGCTCAGCCGCAGGTCGTCGCCCTCCGCCTCGGCCCGCTCGTCCACCTCGGACAGCAGTGTGATCGCGACGTTCAGGTCGCCCAGCGCGCCCTCGCGGCGGTACCTGGCGGTGTGGGCGACCCCGGCCAGCAGCAGCGTTCCGCTCATCCGCCATTGACCGAGCAGCCACCGGGCATGCTCCATCGCCTCGTCGAGCGGCTCCTCGGCGGACTCCTCGGCGGCGTCCAGCAGCGCCCAGGCGAGCGCCGCCCGCCACTGGGCCATGTCGTTTAGCGTGCGTGCCTCGTCCTGCTTGGCGCGCAGCTCCCGCACCCGTCGGGCGGCGCGTGTCAAGGAGCCCTCCAGAGGGTTAAGGTCTGCGGGTAGTCTCCGCTAAAAATGCCGCCCCGAGGTGGATATGTCGAGATACCCAGAGATGATCGGCGCGCTCCTCGACCAGCTCGACGCCGTACGCGCCGGTCTTTCCGCGGAGCCCCGCCGCCACCTCGACGCCCTGCTCGCCGAACTGGCCGGGTCCGCCGACGAGCCCGGCGGGCCTCCGCCGGAGGCGGTGGACGAGGTCGAGGAGATCGCGCTCCAGATCGCCGACCTGCTCGACGTCTCGCTCCCACCGGGTCACCCCTTCCTGACCCACCTCCCCAGCGGGGCCAGCCGCTTTTCCCCGGGCACATCAGGCGACCGGAGCACGGCGGGCGACTGGGGCGCGGTCCTCGGCCGGGTGAGCGGCGTGGAGGTGACGCGGGCCGTCGAGGACAGGCTGTTCGAGGTGCCCGCCGAGAGCGTGGAGGTCGATGAGCTCTGGCTGATCAGGCTGGAGCGGGGCGATGGGCGGGTGCGGGTGCCCGCGTTCCAGTTCGAGGGGCCGCGGCAGGTCTGGCCCGTGGTGCGCGAGGTCAACCGGATCCTGGGGGCGGACGAGGACCCGTGGGGGGTGGCCGACTGGTGGCTGGGACGTAACGCGTGGATCGACGCCGTCCCCGCCGACCTGCTCGGCGGCTCCAGGGACGGCGAACTCGTCGCCGCCGCGCTGGCCGTGGGCGGGGACGACTGATGGCGCTGCGCCTTCCCCCGGGCGACTGCGCGGGCACGCCCGCCAAGACCGTGCTGACCGCGGGCGCCGTCCTCTGGCGGGTGCACCGCAGAAAGTTCGCCCCCGACTCCTTCAACCGCACCCCCATCGACCCGGACAAACGCGGCGGCGGACGCTTCGACTGCACGTCCGAGCGCTTCTACCCGTACCTGTACGCGGCCCCGGACGAGTCCACCGCGCTCGCCGAGACGCTCCTGCGCGACCTGCCGTTCGACGACCGGGGCAGGCGGCTGCTCCCCCGGGCGAGGATCGCGGGCAGACGGCTGTCGGCCGTCGAGCTGACCGGGGACGTGCGACTGCTGCGCCTGGTCGACTCCACCGACCTCGCGGGCGTCTGCGCCGACGAGTCGCTGCTGCACGCCGAGCCGCTGAAGTACGACCTCACCAGGCGCTGGGCCTGCTGGCTGCACGAGCGGCAGTCCTGGGCGCAGGGCCTGGAGTGGCAGTCCAAGCGCGACCTGACCCGCCGCTGCGTCATGCTCTTCGGCGACCGCTTCGACCTGCTGAAACCACTCCCGGAAGCGGGCTTCGACCTCGACGAGCACAGCCTGCTCGGCCGCCTGAACGGCTATCTCGCCCCGTACGGCGCCCACGTCAACCCGGCACGACGTTCCTGAAGAAAATCCCGGCGAGCTATTTGCCCTAGATCCCTACTGGTTTACTCTGAATTTATGAACGAGGACTGGGCGGCGACCATCGTCGGCCTTGGGCTGCTGGTGCTGGTGCTCGCCGGGATCATCCCGCAGGGGCTGGTGCCCTGATGAGCACCGAGGAGAGGGCGGCCGTCGCGCCTCCCGCGACCTGGCCGTGGACCGCCGCGGGCGTGCTCGTCGTGCTGGCCCTGGCCGCCGCCGCCCGCTACCTGGAGCAGGCCGTCCCCGAGGCGACCGAGGGCGGGCCGCTGGCGGGGGTGGGGGCGGCGATCGAGTACCCGGTGTACGCGATCGCGCTCGGCCTGCTCGGCAACGCCGTCCTCGCCGTGACCGGATTACGGGACCGGCTGGCCGGTGGGTTCCGCACCGAGTTCTTCATCAAGACCGGGCTGGTCCTGCTGGGCGCGTCAATCAACCTCGGCCTGATCGTCACCGCCGTGGGACCGGCCCTCATCCAGGCGGTCGTGCTGATCAGCGGTGTCTTCGGGTTCACCTGGTGGCTGGGCGGGCGGGCCGGGCTGGACGACAAGCTGCGCGCGCTGCTGGCCTCCGCGGTGTCGATCTGCGGAGTGAGCGCGGCGATCGCGGCGGCGGGAGCCGTACAGGCGAGGAAGGAGCAGCTCGCCTACAGCGCGAGCCTGGTGATCGCGTTCGCGCTCCCGTCGATCTTCATTCTGCCGTGGCTGGCGGCGGTGTTCGGGCTGAGCCCGGCGGTGGCGGGCGCGTGGATCGGCGGCAACATCGACACCACCGCCGCGGTGACCGCCGCCGGCGCGATCGTCGGCGAGGACGCGCTGCGGATCGCGAGCATCGTCAAGGTCTCGCAGAACGCGCTGATGGGCGTGGTCGCGGTGGCCCTGACCGCCTACTTCGCCTTCCGGATCGAGCGCCGCCCCGACGCGCCCAGGCCGGGCGTCGCCGAACTGTGGCGGCGCTTCCCCAAGTTCGTCCTGGGCTTCGTGGCCGCCTCGGTGATCGCGACCTGGTACCTGGGCGCGGGCGGGTCGAAGGCGGTCATCGGCGTCGCGAACGATCTGCGGGTGTGGTTCCTGATCCTGGCGTTCGTCAGCATCGGGCTGGAGTTCCGCGTCTCCTCACTGAAGGAGGCCGGTTGGCGTCCGGTCGGCGTCTTCGCCGCCGCGACGGGAGTGAACCTGCTGCTGGCGCTGGGGCTGGCCATGCTGCTGTTCAGCGGGTTCACCACCTAGAAGGCGCGGTACGGCTCGCGCGGCAGGGGTGGCCGCGCAAGCCGTACCGCGGCTTCGCTCAGCGGGGCATCGCGGCCAAGGGGTGGACGCGGTGCGCGACCACCGTGGACAGGGTGATCACCGTGCTGCTGCGCCGTACCCCCTCGATCGCCAGCATCCGGTCGATGACCTGCTGGATGTGCTCGTGATCGCGCCCGGCGACCCGGCACCACACATCGCCGGGACCGGTGACGATGTAGGCCTCCAGCAGTTCGGGGATCGCTTCGAGCGCGGCCGAGATGTCCTCCCGGGAAGCCTGCTCGACCTCCAGCGTGGTGAAGGCCTGCACGGGATGGCCGAGCGCCCTGGGGGACAGGTTCGGGCCGAAGTCGGTGATCACGCCGTCGGCGGTCATCCGGTCCAGCCGGGCCTGTACGGTGCCACGGGCCACCCCGAGCAGCCGCGCGACCTCCAGCAGGCCGCTGCGCGGCCGATCGCGGACCATGCGCAGAATCCTCAGGTCGAGATCGTCGAGCCCGCTCCGCCGTGCTGGCATATTCACCCGCCTTCTACCGAAATTTCTGACAATTTCACAGCATAGGCGGGTAGGTGTTGTCATCTTCGGCAGTCTTACCGAGACTGCGGTTTCTATGGAGCACAAATACCCGTTCATCCCCTATGCGCCCGAGCGTTTCCCCGAAGCCGAGATGATCAGGCGGGGCGAGGAGTTCTACGCGCTGATCGACCGCCGCCGCAGCGTGCGCTTCTTCAGCGACGAGCCCGTGCCGTACACCTGCGTGGAACTCGCCGTCAAGGCCGCGAACACCGCGCCCTCCGGCGCGCACCAGCAGCCGTGGACGTTCGCGGTCATCGGCGACGCCGCCACCAAGAAGCGGATCAGGCAGGCCGCCGAGGTGGAGGAGCGGCAGAACTACGAGGGCGGCCGGCTGACCCCCGAGTGGCGCGAGGCGCTCGCCCCGCTGGAGACCACCTCCGACAAGCGCTACCTGGAGATCGCACCCTGGCTGGTGGTCTGCTTCGCCCAGAAGTACGGCACCCGCCCCGACGGCACCCGCGTCAAGCACTACTACGTCAACGAGAGCGTCGGCATCGCCTGCGGCCTGTTCATCACCGCCCTGCACACGATGGGCCTGTCGACCCTCACCCACACGCCGAACCCGATGGCCTTCCTCACCGAGATCTGCCGGCGCCCGGCGAGCGAGCGCCCCTACATCCTGTTCCCCGTCGGCTACGCCGCCCCCGACGCCGAGGTCCCGGACCTGGCCCGCAAGCCCCTGTCGGAGGTCATCGCCTGACGCTCGGCCCGACGCCCTCGTACACCTCCAGGGCCTCCGCGATCCGGCCTTCCTTGCGCAGGAGCTCCGCCAGCGCCGTCGAGGCGACCTGGTTGCCGTCGGCGACGGCCTCCCGGAGGACCTGCCTGGCCTCCTTGTCCCTGCCCGCCTGCACCAGGAGGTCGGCCAGGGCGACGGGCGCGACGGGGTTGGCCGCCTTGGCCGACCGGCGCAGCCAGGTCTCCCGCCTCTCCTCCTCGGTCCCGGTGAGCTCCAGCTCCACGCACGGTTCGTCGTTCCCCGCGGCGCGGACCTTCCAGGCCGCGGCCTCCTCCGGCCTGCCCGACCTCTCGAAGAGCGCGGCCAGGTGCCACATGGCGTACCGGTTGCCCCCTTCGGCGCGGCTCCGCCAGATCTGGCAGGCGGCGAAGAACTTCCCGTTGCGTTCGAGCAGGCTGGAGAGCGCGGACATGGCGTTCGCGTCACCCTCCCCGACCAGGCGGTGCAGCCAGAACTCGGCCTCCTCGATCGCGCCGCGGCGTTCCAGCAGATCGGCGAGCGCCCGGATGCTCTCCCAGTCGCCGGTGTCGGCGGCCAGACGGAGCCACCTCTCGGCTTCCGCCGGCCGTCCCGTCTCGGTGAGGAGCGGGGCGAGCTCCAGCATCGCGGGCAGGTCACCCGCGTTCGCCGCGGTCCGCCACACCGCACAGGCCTGCTCCGGGTGGCCGGTCCTGGCGAGCAGCGCGCTCAGCTCCCGCATGGCCAGCCGATTGCCGGTGGCGGCCTGCCGCTCCCACAGGTCGCGCGCCTCGGCGACGCGGCCGAGGCGCCGCAGCAACCTGGTCGTCTCCTGTAGGGCGGTCGGATCGCCGTGAGAGGCCGCGCTCTTCCAGATGTCGCAGGCCGCTTCCAGGGATCCCGCGTGTTCGAGCCGGGCCGCGAGGTGCTGGGCGGCCGCGACGTCGCCCTTCTCCGCCGCGGTCGTCAGCCAGGACTCCGCCTCCTCGATCCGGCCCGCGCCCTCCAGCTTGTCGGCCAGGACCCACATGGCCTCGGTGTCGCCGGCCTCGGCCGCCGGCCGCCAGAGGTCGGCGGCCTCGGCGCTCCTGCCCGCCTTCTCCAGCTTCTCCGCCAAGGCCCACATGGAGTAGGCGTCCACGGAGTCCACGGACACCTTGGGCGCGCTCTCCCCGGCGGCGGGGCCCCGGGCCGAGCCCACCCCCAGGGCCTCGGCCTCCGCCGGCGAGCCCACCCCCAGGGCCTCGGCCTCGCTGAGCGAGCCGCCCATCGCCTCGATCAGGCGCTTGACCAGGACCCACTGGTGGGCCCCCCGGGTCCGGCCGGACATCACCCGGTGCACGGTCGTATGGCTGTAGCCGACCCGGGAGGCCAGATCGCGGATCGACGGTTCGCCGGCCTGGACGCGCAACAGCCGGAGATAGTCCGTCAGGCCGTCGCCCTTGACGGGATCCACCCAGAGCCGGGCCACCCGGCGCAACCGGGTCAGCCGGGCCTCCACGATCGAGGTCGTCGTGGCGTGCATGTCGGCGATCTCCGACACGGTGAAGCCCTGGCTGCGCAGCAGGACCATGCGCGCGGTCGCCGGGTCCACCCGCCCGAGGATCTCCCCGGCCAGCAGGCGCTGCTCGGCGATGTCGACCGGATTCCGGGCCAGGCGGGCGTCCGGCTGCTCGCCCACCCGGGCGGCCAGGGCGTCGTCGCGCAGGCGCTGCCGCGCCGACCTGCTCGCGCACCACCGCGCCTGCGCGACGACCCAGGCCTTGATGTCCCTCCCGGCTCTGACGGCGTTCCACTGCTCGCAGGCCAGCAGCATGGCTTCCTGCACCACGTCCGCCTCCTCGTCGGGCGAGGTCGTCCGCCACCTGCCGGACAGCGCCTGCCGCGCCCATCGCACGCCGAGCGGATAGAAGTCGCCGAAGTCGTAGGGGATGTGGACGCCCTCCCTGACGCTCTGCTCGGCGAGGTTGAGCCGGGCCGACCATTCGCCGGGGTCGGCCCCGCAGGCCCGGACGATGCTCTCCAGCAGCGGGGCGGAGGGCAGCGACCTGCCGGAGAACGCCGCGGACAGGGCTCCGGCGCTGTAGAAGGTCAGGGCGGACAGGGCGCGCAGCGAGGGGGCCCCGGCCCGCATCCTGACCAGCCTGAGCTCGGTGACGAACTCGCGGACCACCACGGGAACGTTCGCCGGGACGAGGGCGGGGGAGTCGGCGGGACGCCCTCGCGAGGTGACGGGCGCGGACCGGTAGGCGTCCGCCCGCCGCCGGGCGAGGGCCCGCTCGGCCGAGGCCGCGCCCTCGCCGGTCAGCCGGTAGTAGCGGCGCCGGGGCCCCTTGCGCGCCTCCTCGGCCACATCCCACTGGCCCTTGATCCAGCCCTGTCTCTCCAGGCGGGCCAGCAGCGGGTAGACCGTGCCCGTCGGGCGGCGGCTCGACTGCGCGACCTCCAGCCCGTAGACGTCGCGGCCCGCATGGGTCGTCAGGACTTCGAGGACGTCAACGGTGGCGTCTGTAAGCCGGATTGCGGTGAACATTCAGAGGACCCATCTACCTATGTAGAGATAGGGGGAAGTGTTCAGTGCGATGAGGTCTAATAGGAGAAGCAGGATCAGAGTCGAAGGTCCGCCCAGCGCCAACTGACACGGACCTCCGCTCCCTACGGTGGTGCGCCGTCGCCCAGCTGGCCTCCGGTCTCTTGGCTAGAGACCGGGCCAGCTGTCGCGGACGACCTCGAACAGCCGTATCGCCACCATCGCGAGCGTGCTGTACTGCGCCGTCCTGCGGATTCGGCCACGGAGGCGAGCGCGAGCCCGTCGTTTCCTCCGGGCGTCGGATTCCTCCTCGGACTCCGACTTCTCCTGCGGCTCTTCGCCGCGCTTTGAATCGGGCATTCGCCTGACCTCTTCCTGTCGGCTTGGCGGCCCCGCGCGGGAACCCACCGTGCCAGTCAGATCACCGACAGGAATGGCTGAGGACTAGCGTAGCCGCTTAGCACCACAAATGCGGGCAAAGGCAACAGGGGCTATCTGGCTGCTCTCTGGCCTCTCCTGCCTCTCGTATCTCATGAGCCTTGCTCATTCAATGGAGCGTTCCTTTTCCCGGGCGCGGCCGGTGTGGCCGCTTCCTGCGGGTTTGGGTCTTGTAGGGGAGGAGTGTCAAGGCTACGATCGCGACAACTCTTAGGAAACTTTCCTAAAAGAAATCATGAAACCGAGGCCGCCATGTCTCGTTCACCACCCTGAACAGGCATAACACCCGTATCCGTACGTCCCTCGCCATGCTCCGCCGCCCCGGACATGGACCACCCCCCGGTTCCCCCCTTTATGGGAGCGATCATGCGGCGTACCCTCCCTTTACTCTTCCTGACAGACCAGGCAAACCTCTTCCTCGCCCTCCCGGCCCCCACCGGCGCCGACGCGGCCGGTCTCCCCGCCGCCTCCGCCCCGCCGGCGAGGCACGTCGCCAAGCCGCCCGCCCCGGCCATCCCCGGCACCGGCCTTCGCTGACCAATCCCCCCACCCCTGACGTGAACGCGCCACCTCTCCTGCGGCAGCGCGATTACGCCAGGTCCGCCGTACGGCTTGCGCCAGCCTCATCACCCCCAGCGCGAGCCGTACGGCACACAGCAAAGGAAACAACGTGAAACTACGGGTTCTCCTGGTCGCGCTCGCGGCCGTCGCCCTCAGCCTCGTCGCGGTCCCGGCCAGCGCGGCCGCGGCCACCGCGACCTTCACCAAAGTCGCCGACTGGGGCTCCGGCTTCGAGGGCAAGATCACCATCACCAACGGCACCAGCACCGCGATGAACGGCTGGAACGTCCAGTTCGACGTGCCCGCCGGCTTCAGCATCCCCTCGGCCTGGGACGCCCAGCTCACCAGGAACGGCCAGCACTACACCTTCACCAACCCCGGCTGGGCGCCCACGCTGGCCGCCGGGGCGAGCGTCAGCTTCGGCTTCAACGGCGCTCCCGGCAACTTCCCCGGCATCTCCGGCTGCACGCTCAACGGCGCCTCCTGCTCCGACACGGGCACCCAGGTACCGGGCAAGCCTGGCACCCCCACAGCCACCCCCGCCAACACCAGCATCGCGCTGTCCTGGGGCGCCTCCACCGGCACCGTGACCGGGTACCGCGTCTACGAGGGCACCGCGCTCAAGGCCACCGTCACCGGCACGTCCGCGACGATCAGCGGGCTCGGCACCTGCGAACCGCACACCTACACCGTCAAGGCGTACAACTCCGCGGGCGAGTCGGCCGCGAGCGACCCGGTGAGCGCCACCACGACCGGCTGCACCAGCGGCGTGCCCGGCAAGGTCGGGCCCATCGCGGTGAGCGCCGTCACCCAGACCGGCCTCACGCTGAGCTGGCCCGCGCCCTCCGGCACGGTCACCGGCTACAAGGTGCGCAGCGGCGGCACGCTGCTCGCCACCGTCTCCGGGACCTCCCACACGGTCACCGGCCTGACCGCCTGCTCGCCCTACAGCTACACGGTCACCGCCTACAACACCATCGGCGACGGCCCGTCCAGCGACCCGGCCACCGTGACCACGCCCGGCTGCACCACCGGGCCGCTGCCCAAGCACTTCCTGACCGGCTACTGGCACAACTTCACCAACGCGGCCACCGAACTCAAGCTGTCGGCGGTGCCGAACGAGTACGACCTGATCGCGATCGCCTTCGGCGAGGCCACCACGACGCCCGGCGAAGTCGTCTTCGGCGTCGACCCCGGCCTGGCCACGGCCGTGGGCGGCTACACCGACGCCCAGTTCAAGGCCGACGTGCAGACCCTGCACCAGCGCGGCAAGAAGGTCATCCTCTCGGTCGGCGGCGAGCTCGGCAGGGTCCAGGTGGCCAGCTCCACGGCGGCCACCAAGTTCGCCGACACCGTGTACGGCCTCATGCAGTCCTACGGCTTCGACGGCGTCGACATCGACCTGGAGAACGGCCTCAACGCCACCTACATGGCCCAGGCGCTGCGCTCCCTGCGCGCCAAGGCGGGCGCCGACCTGATCATCACGATGGCGCCGCAGACGATCGACATGCAGTCCACCGGGATGGAGTACTTCAAGCTCGCGCTCAGCATCAAGGACATCCTCACCGTCGTCCACATGCAGTACTACAACTCCGGCTCGATGCTCGGCTGCGACCAGATGGCCGCCTACTCGCAGGGCACCGTCAACTTCATGACCGCGCTGGCCTGCATCCAGCTCGAGAACGGACTGCGGCCCGACCAGGTGTCCCTCGGCCTGCCCGCCGGGCCGGGCGCGGCCGGCGGCGGCGTGGTGTCGCCCTCGCTGGTCAACCAGGCGCTCGACTGCCTGGCCAAGCGGACGAACTGCGGCAGCTTCACGCCGCCGCGCGCCTACCCCGACATCCGGGGCGCCATGACCTGGTCCATCAACTGGGACGCCAGCCACAACTACTCCTTCGCGAAGACCGTCAAGCCCCACCTCCTGGAGATGCCATGAGACTCCGCCGAATGGCGCTGGCCTTACTGACCGCCCTGGCCATGGCCGGGGCCGCGCTGAGCGTCGCCCCCGGCGCCTTCGCCGGAGCGGGACAGGCGAGCACCTCCGTCGCCGCCTACCCCGCCTGGGCGGCCTGGACGTCCTACGCGACCGGCACCCGGGTCACCCACAACGGCGTCGACTACGAGTGCCTCCAGGGGCACACCTCGCTGCCCGGCTGGGAGCCGAACGTCGTGCCCGCCCTGTGGAAGAAGGTCACCGACGGCGGTGGCAACGGCGCGCCGGGCCAGCCCGGCCAGGCCACCGTGACCACGACGAACTCCTCCATCGCGCTGTCCTGGGGCGCCTCCAGCGGCACCGTGACCGGGTACCGCGTCTACGAGGGCGCCACCCAGCGCGCCCAGGGCGCCGGCACCACCGCGACGATCAGCGGGCTCGGCACCTGTGAGACGCACACCTACACGATCAAGGCATACAACTCGATCGGCGAGTCGGCCGGCCGGGAGGCGACCGGCACCACGACCGGCTGCACCAACCCGCCGCCGGGCAAGATGGACGGCGCGCCGTACCTGTACATGGGCTGGGGCAGCCCGCCCTCGCCGACGACCGTGATGAGCGCGACCGGTGTCAAGTCGTTCACCATGGCGTTCATCCTGTCCAGCGGCGGCTGCAACCCGGCCTGGGACGGGCAGCGCCCGCTCACCGGCGGCGCCGACGCGCAGGCCATCTCCGCGATCAAGGGCGCGGGCGGCAGCGTGCAGATCTCCTTCGGCGGCTGGCAGGGCAACAAGCTCGGCCCGAACTGCTCGACCCCGGCCGCCTTCGCGGGCGCGGTGCAGCAGGTCATCAACGCCGTCGGGCCCGCGGTGGTCGACTTCGACATCGAGAACACCGACGAGTTCGAGAACTACACCGTGCAGGACCGTATCCTCAACGCCCTCAAGATCGTCAAGTCGAACAACCCGAACGTGAAGGTCGTGGTGACCTTCGGCACGACCACCAGCGGGCCGAACTCGCACGGCGTCCGGCTGATCAACCGGGCCAAGGAACTGGCCGTGCCGATCGACAACTTCACGATCATGCCGTTCGACTTCGGCGGCGGCGCGAACATGTACCAGAACACGATCAACGCCGCGGAGGGCCTGAAGACCGCGCTGAAGAACGCCTACGGCTACACCGACGCCCAGGCGTACGAGCGGATGGGCATCTCCGGCATGAACGGCCTGTCCGACCAGCAGGAGCTCACCTCGCCCGCGACCTGGACGCAGATCCGCGACTGGGCGAAGTCGAAGGGCCTGACCCGGCTGGCGTTCTGGTCCACCAACCGGGACCGGCCGTGCCCCGGCGGCGGCGTCCGCGAGGACTGCAGCGGCGTGGCCCAGGCCGACTGGGAGTACACGAAGATCACCGCAGGCTTCTAGCGGCGGGGGGAGGGGCGGGCCCGGCCCGCCCCTCCGGTTCATTCACTACTGAGGAACGCACATGCGCATCAGACGACTCGTGGTGGCGGCCACCGCGGCCCTCGGGCTGGTCACCCTGCCCGCCACCCCTGCTTTAGCAGCAAATATCGTGATCAATCCGGGCTTTGAGTCGGGGCTGACCGGCTGGACCTGCGCCGCCGGCGCCCAGGCCGTCACCTCGCCCGTGCACGGCGGCGCCAAGGCGCTGCAGGCCACCCCGGCAGGCGGCGACCTGGCCCGCTGCCAGCAGACGATCAACGTCAAGCCGTCCTCCGCCTACACGCTGTCGGCGTGGGTACGCGGCAACTACGTCTTCCTCGGCGCGACCGGCACCGGCGTCAACGCCACCACCTGGGGCTCGCCCGGCGCCACCTGGAACAAGCTCACCACCTCCTTCACCACCGGCGCGAACACCACCAGCGTGACCATCCACGTCAACAGCTGGTACGGCCAGGGCACCTACCAGGCCGACGACGTCGTGCTCGACGGCCCACCCGGCGACGGCGGCCCCGGCGACGACACCACCCCGCCGACCGTCCCCACCGGCCTCACCGTCGGCGGCGCCACCCCCAGCTCGCTCAACGTGAGCTGGTCCGCCTCCACCGACGACTCCGGCACCGTGGCCCGCTACGAGGTCTCCCGCGACGGCGGCGCGCCCAGCGCGGTCACCACCACCTCCACCACCGTCCACGGTCTGTCGCCCGCGACGAGCTACCGGTTCAAGGTCAGGGCCTGCGACGGGTCCGGCAACTGCTCGGCGTACACCACGGAGGCCGAGGGCACCACGAAGCCCGGCGAGCCGGGAGTGGGGCTGCCCAAGCGGGTCATGGTCGGCTACCTGCACTCCTCCTTCGCCAACGGATCCGGATATATCCGGATGAGTGATGTGCCCGCCGCCTGGGATGTCATCAACCTCGCCTTCGGCGAGCCGACCTCGGTCACCTCCGGCGACATCAGGTTCTCGCTCTGCCCGGTCGGCGAGTGCCCCAACGTCGAATCCGAGGCCGACTTCATCGCCGCCATCAAGGCCAAGCAGGCCGCGGGCAAGAAGGTGCTGATCTCGATCGGCGGCCAGAACGGCCAGGTCCAGCTCACCACCACGGCGGCCCGCGACAAGTTCGTCCAGTCGGTCGGCGCCATCATCGACCGGTACGGCCTCGACGGCCTCGACATCGACTTCGAGGGCCACTCGCTCTACCTCAACCAGGGCGACACCAACCTGGCCGCCCCGACCACCCCGGTCATCGTCAATCTGATCGCCGCGCTGAAGTCGCTCAAGGCCCGCTACGGCGCGAAGTTCGTGCTGACCATGGCCCCCGAGACGTTCTTCGTGCAGCTCGGCTACCAGTTCTACGGGCCGGGCGCGAGCGGCGCGGCCGACAACCGCAGCGCCTCCTACCTGCCCGTCATCCACGCCATGCGCGACGACCTGACGCTGCTGCACGTCCAGGACTACAACTCAGGCCCGATCATGGGGCTGGACAACCAGTACCACACGATGGGCGGCCACGACTTCCACGTCGCGCTCACCGACATGCTGCTGGCCGGCTTCCCCATCATGGGCAACGCGAACAACCGCTTCCCCGCGCTGCGCCAGGACCAGGTCGCCATCGGCCTGCCCGCCGCCCCGTGGGCCGGCAACGGCTTCACCACCGTGGCCGAGGTGCAGAAGGCCTTCGACTGCCTGGCCAAGGGCACCAACTGCGGGTCGTACCAGCCGAGGGGCGTCTACCCGAACCTGCGCGGCCTGATGACCTGGTCCATCAACTGGGACCGGTACAACTCCACCGAGTTCTCCCGCAACCACCGCGCCTACCTCGACGCGCTCGGGTAGGGCACCACGTGCCGCTCCCCGTTCACCAGCGCCTGGTACAGCGCCTCGTACTCGGGCCTGGGAGCGGGGTCGCGGCCCAGATCCACCGCGCGCATGTGCGCGCGCATCCCGGCCAGCAGGGTCAGGGCGTGCTCGACCGGCGCCCTGTCCCCGGCCGTGAACAGCTCGGCCAGATACTCCACCGGGATGCGCATCGCCCCGATCGCCCCGGTCAGCCCGCTCTCGTCGAACCCGGCCCCGGCCAGCGCGTCGACCATCGGCGACAGCGGCGGGACATACCAGACCATCGGCAGCGTACGGAACTCCGGATGCAGCGGCAGCGCCACCCGGTGCCGGGTGACCAGGTCGTGCACCGGCGAGCGCAGCGCCGCCGCCCGCCACTCGCCCGGCACGTCCAGGGACGGGTCCGCCGGATCCACGAAGATCGACAGCTGCGCCCGGTAGGTGCCCTCGGCCGCGGCCCGCGCCACCCGGTCGGCGTCGTACAGCATCACGCCCAGGTACTTCGCCCGCGCCGCGCACGCCTGCGCGCACGCCGTCTCCCGCCCCGCCGACACCCGCCCCACGCACAGGTCGCACTTGGCCGCCCGCCCGCTCACCGCGTCGGTGTAGACCTTCTTGTACGGGCAGCCCGCCACGCACATCCGCGCCCCCCGGCAGCGCTCCTCGTCCACCAGCACGATCCCGTCGGCGGCCCGCTTGCTCATCGCCCCCGACGGGCAGGCGGCCACGCAGGAGGGGTTGACGCAGTGCTCGCAGACGCGCGGCAGCGAGAAGGCGAAGGAGCGCTCGACCTCCAGTCGCACCCGCTCCATCAGCACGTCGCCGCCCGGCCCTTCGAGGTAGTCCCCGGCCGACGGCGTCCGCACCCGGCCGGTCAGGCGGCGCAGCGTGCCGCCCGCCCGCAGCCGCAGCCGCCCGTTCGAGCCCGGCTCCCAGCCGCCCCGCCAGTGCTCCTGGTCCTGCCAGCGCGCCGGATAGCCGGGGCCCGGCCTGGTCTCCACATGGTGGAAGCGGGCGTGCGCCAGCCCGGGACGCTCGCCGCGCTCCCGCTCGCAGGCCGCCGTGCAGGCCTCGCAGCCGAGGCAGCCGTCCAGGTTGATCACCATGGCGACGTGCGGCCTCACTCGCATCCCCGGCGCACCTCCTGGCCGCGGTGCCGGACCAGCAGGGTCGGCTTGATCGGCTGGCCGGCGGCCGGCGGGCGGTAGGTGGGCAGCGCCTCGCCGTACTCGTGAGTCCAGTCGTGGTCGACGAACAGGTGCATGCGGCCGGACAGCGTCAGCCACGGCGTGCCCTCCGGGCGCGGGCCCCGGGGCGCGGGCCCGGCGGCCAGCAGCGCGGCCGTCTCGGGGTAGTCGCGCTCGTACAGCGACCGGCCGACCAGGTCCCGGCGCACCCCGAGATGCTCCACCGCCAGCTTGGAGAACGTCTCGGCCAGCAGCCGCACGTCCGGCATCGGCAGGTCGGTGTACTCCGAGGAGCCGACGAACAGGTCCAGCTTGCCGCTCGGCCCGCCCCGGCCGGACAGCTCGGAGCCGACGCCGAGCAGATGGTGCAGGAAGCACTCGTCGACCGCGTCGCCACCGGCCACCGTGAGCACCCTGGGCCAGTTGCCCGGATCGTCGGGGTCGTCGCAGGCATGGCCCAGGGGCACCGACACCGCGTCGAGCGGGCTGCGCGCGTACTCGGGCGCCATCGGCAGCCACCCCCGGTGCACCGCCTCGGTCAGCACCGCGCCGGGGGAGTGGCCGTTGAACAGGCCCTCGCCCAGCGGCCAGCTCAGCAGCCCGACGTCCGCGGCGTCGTAGCGCCACCGGTCACCGTGCAGGTACAGCCACGGCGCCGCCTGCACCAGCCGCCCCGCCTCCGCGCGCGGCTGCGCCCAGCCGCCGCCGCGCACCCCCGCGCAGCCGGTCAGCACCAGCAGCGCCATCATGGCCCGCTGCGCGGTGTCGGCGTGCGCCGGGGCGAGCCGCCCCGGCATGATCATGCACCGTCCGCCCGTCCGCTCCGCGGTCGCGCCCATCTCCTGCGCGACCCGCACCGCACGCGCCGCCGCCACCCCGGTGATCGCCTCCTGCCACCCCGGCGTGTACGGCTCCCGCGGATCGTCGTACCCGCCGGGCCACACGCCGGGCAGCCCCTCCCTGGCCACGCCGTACTGCGCCAGCAGCAGGTCGTAGACCGTGGTCACCACGTGGTCGCCCACCCGCACCACGGGCACGCCGCGCCGCAGCACGCCCTGGGCCTCGTCGAAGCGCGGCAGCAGCACCTCGGCGGTGCCGCCGCCCTTGCCGTACAGGGTCAGCGCCGGGTCGGTCTCCAGGGTGAGGTTCCAGCGCCCGGCCTCGTCGCGGAAGCCGAGCGAGCCGTTCGGCACCACGGGCCGCCCGCCCCGGCCCAGCATCACGGTCTTGAGCACCGCCTCGGGGGAGGTGTCGCCGAGGTCGGCGGCGTTCAGGAAGCGGTGCGGCACGTGGCCGCCGGCGCGTTCGCGCAGCCGTACCAGGAAGGGCAGGTCGGTGGCGCGCTTGGCGTGGCCGACGAAGACGGGCCGCTCCAGGTAGAACTCCTTGAGTAGCACGTGGCCCATGGCCATGGCCAGCGCCGCGTCGGTGCCCGGCCGTACCACCAGGGTCTCGTCCGACAGGCGGGTCGGGTGCGGGCCGATCGCGACGACCTTCTGCCCCTTGTAGCGCCCCGCGATCAGGTAGTGCGCGCCCGAGGAGCGCGCGGCTCCGCCGTTCTCACCCCACAGCAGCACGTACGCGGCCCGCGCCCAGTCCTCGGGGTCGGGGGGCTCGTGGCCGGGGCCGAAGACCTGCTCGGCGGCCGCCTGCTGGTCGGTCAGCACGGCGCCGCCGATCAGCGCGACGAACCTGGAGATCGACGAGCCGGGCGGGCACAGGCAGGCGACGCGGTCGGGGCCGTAGGTCTTCACGGCGTGCACGTGGGCGGCCGCGGCCAGTTCGGCGGCCTCCTCCTCGCCGAACGGGATCGGGTCGTCGTCGCCCCGGGCGCGTTGGTAGGCACGGCGCAGCTCAGAGTTGCCTGTGAGTTCAGCCCACGCCGCGACCGGGTCGTGATGCCGGTTTCGCGCATGTCGGTACAGTCTGACCAGCGTGGCGTTGGCCCGTGATCCCCCCATGCATCTAGTTGAACACAGCCGGTTATGATGTGTCGTGTTCCGGCCCGGCATGTCGGGTGACCCACTTTTCCAGCCCAGGTGGCGGCACTCTCCCCTGTCGGGCAGGCTAGGCAACGCCATGGATTATGCAATTCTCACGGGGTTCGTCCTCGTCACCGGTGTCGTGCTCGCTCTTGTCGCCCAGTGGCGTGACTGGCGCCCCTCGCTCACCGTCGCGATAGCGGTCGGCATCGGCGTCCGGGTGCTGCTCATGATCACGGCGGCGAACGACTCCTGGCAGCCGGTCGACTTCGTCAACAGCTTCAAGCCCGCGGGCGAGGCCGTGCTCAACCGCCAGGACCCGGTCCTCGGCAGCAACGGCGGCTGGCACTTCCTGCCCACCATTCCGTACGTCTACGGGCTGCTGCTGTGGGCGGGCATCCCCTGGGAGTACGCGGGCCGCCTGGTCACCGTGGTGGCCGACATCATCCTCATCCCGCTGGTGGGCAAGCTGGCGGGCGGCCCGAAGGCGTCGCTGCGCGCCTTCCAGTACGCGCTGAGCCCGCTCGCCCTGCTGGTCGCCTCCATCCATGGCCAGGTCGAGCCGGTGGCGCTGGTCTTCGGCGTGGCCGCCTTCGTCGTCGCCCGCGGCCCCGGCGACCCGCACCGCAGGGGCGTGACCGTCGAGGTGCGCGAGGCCCTGTCGGCGGTGTCGTGGTCCAGCGTGCGCGAGAGCCTCAGGTTCCGGCGCGAGGAACGCCCCCTGTACCGGCGGGCGATGTGCGCCGGGCTGCTGATGGGGCTGGCGCTGTGCGCCAAGAGCTGGCCCATCTGGCTCATCCCCGGCATGCTCCTGCTGCTGCCGGGCGTGCGGGCCAAGCTGGTCGGGCTGGTCGCCACCGGAGTGCCGCCGATCTTCTTCCTGGCCACCCTGCCGATCTTCGCGGGCACCTCGCTGTCGCAGATCCCCGAGGTCATGGACGTGATGAGCGACATCCGGCCGATCGTGGGCGAGTGGGGCTGGACCGCGCTGCTGGTCGGCGGCGACTGGACGCTCCACCCGCTGTACGCCAAGATCGGCACCTACCTGATCTACGCCAGCGTGCTGGGCGTCTGCTGGCTCTGGCGCAAGGCCGACCCGGTCGACCTGACCACGGCGATCCTTCTGGTGTTCATGGTCGTGACGCCGCGCCTGGGCGCGCAGTACCTGCTGTGGTTCATGCCCTTCCTGGTCGCGAGGCCCACCCGCTTCGCCTGGCCGGCCATCCTCGGCACCTCCCTGTGGGCGGCCATCGGCTACATCTACATGACGCAGAGCTGGGAGATCTGGGCCGCCTGGCATCCCGGCTGGGCCATGTGGTCGATCGTGCTGCTGCCGGTGCTGGCGCTGGCCATGCCCTGGGAGCGCCGCGACCCCACCACCGGCCTGGAGGCCGCGGTCACTCCCCAGGTGGCTCAGCCGAGCCGGTCGTAGAGCGTCACCCACTGGTCGGGGTGGACGAACGCGACCACCGTGGAACCGTCGAGGCCGGCCGCCCGGAAGGCGTCGGCCACGGCGTCCTTGGCGTACCGCTGCCGCAGTGAGGCCGACAGCGAGCCGCCCACCCCGCCGAACCCCAGCTCCGCGAACGCCCGGAAGCCGGCCATGGCCGCCGGGGGCAGCAGCGGGGTCTCCCGCCGCTCGATCCGCAGGATGCCCGAGTCCACCGAGGGGACCGGCCGGAAGCTCTCCCGGCCGACCTGGCCGAGCAGTTCCCAGCTGAACCACGGCCAGCTCTCCACCGTCACCAGGCTCCAGCGACCGAAGTCGCCCGACCTCTTCCTGGCGTACTCGAGCTGGGTGAGCAGGGTCGCCGAGGTCAGCGCGGGCGCCGCCAGGCACCAGTCGACGATCCTCGACGTGATCGAGTAGGGGATGTTGCCGACCACCGCGAACGGCTCCCGCGGTGGCCTCGCGGCCGTGAAGTCGCCCCTGACCACGGAGATCCGCGTGTCGCCGCGGGTCCGCGCCGCCAGCTTGCCGGCCAGCAGCGGGTCGATCTCATAGCCGATGATCTGCTCGACCTCGGGCGCCAGCGCCCTGGTCAGAACCCCTTCACCGGAGCCGGGTTCGAGCACCAGCCCCGACGGCCGGGCCGCCTTCACCAGCCGGCCGACCGCGTGCGGATCGACCAGGAAGTTCTGCGAGAGGGTACGCCGCGCCCGGTCACGGGGCGTGCGACCGCCGCCGTTCCTGACGTTCTTCTGAGTGTGTGAGTAGTTTCCGTGAGCGAAAGACTGCGCCACAGCGGTTGCCCCTTCGGGTCTTCGAGATGAACAGGTCTCGAAGGGCCCTGGGCACGCCTGGGGACGCGCGTTACGAGAGCGTCCGCTAGCGGGCCAGAGCCCGGCCGCTGCGGATGCGTACGAAGTAGAGAACGAACATGCCTGTGAGAATACGGAACGTTTCGTCTCGGCGCAACGGAATAACTTTGAGCCGGCATCGAGGTGGCTGCGGTAGACCTCTGGTCATGGACCGGCCAGTCAGGGTTCTCGTCGTCGACGACGAGCCGAACATCCTCGCCCTGCTCTCCCAGACCCTCCGACTGGTCTCGTACGAGGTCAGGACCGCGGACACCGGCCTGCGGGCGCTGAGCGCGGCCAGGTCGTTCGAGCCCGACATCGTGGTGCTCGACGTGATGCTGCCCGACCTCGACGGCTTCGAGGTGGCCAGGAGACTCGGCGAGCGGGTGCCCGTGCTCTTCCTCACCGCCCGCGACACCGTCGAGGACCGCGTCCAGGGCCTCAGCATCGGCGCCGACGACTACGTCGCCAAGCCGTTCAGCCTGGAGGAGGTGGTGTTACGGATCAAGGCGATCCTGCGCCGCAGCAACGCCGCCAGGGAGAAGGAGCCCATCCTCCGCTACGCCGACCTGGAACTGAACGCCCCCGCCCACGAGGTACGGCGCGGCGGCGTCCCGGTCGACCTGTCGCCCACCGAGTTCAACCTCCTGGCCTACCTGCTGGCGAACGCGGGCCTGGTGGTCAGCAAGGCGCAGATCCTCGACAACGTCTGGCGCTACGACTTCGACGGCGACGCCGCCATCGTCGAGTCCTACGTCTACTACCTGCGCAAGAAGATCGACAAATGGGACCCACCGCTGATCCACACCGTCCGCGGCGTCGGCTACACGCTCAGGCTTCCGCGCAGCGAGGAGCGGTGAAGCCCGCCCGCTGGACGCTGCGCGCCCGGCTGGTCGTGGCCATCGTCGGGCTGAGCGCGCTGGCCCTCGTCCTGGCCAACGTCTTCGCCATCGCGCTGCTGCGCGCCAGCCTCCTGGAACGCGTCGACGAGGAACTCGTCCCGCTGACCAAGATCATCACCTCCGACCTGGCCATACCCGGCCTCCGCAAGCCCGACATGGTGTTCACCCCCCGCCTGGCCGACGTCTCCCGCGTCTACGTCTACGACGGCCTGGGCAGACTGGTACGCGAGGCGCCGAACACCCAGACACCGGGGCCCGACGTGGGCGACCCGCCCGACCTCCGACCGGGCGCCGGCCCTTACACGCTCCCCGGCGGCACGGGCCACTCGTGGCGGGTGATGGCGGTCGGCCGCCAGGGGAACATCCTGCTGTTCGCCGCCTCGCTCAGAGAGGTCGAGGAGACCCAGCGGTCGCTGCTCGTCATCAGCACCGGCGTCAGCGTCTTCGTGCTCCTGCTGCTCGGCCTGACCGCCGCCACGGTGGTACGCCTCGGCCTGCGCCCGCTGACCAGGATGGAGAGCACCGCCGCGCAGATCACCGAGGGCGACTTCGGCCGCCGCGTCCCCGACCCCGACCCGCACACCGAACCCGGCAGGCTCGGCCTGGCCATGAACGTCATGCTGGACCGGGTCGAGTCGGAGATCGCCGCCAGGACCGAGTCGGAGGCGAACATGCGCCGCTTCCTCGCCGACGCCTCCCACGAACTGCGCACCCCGCTCACCTCCGTCCGCGGCTTCGCCGAGCTCTACCGGCGCGGCGGCTCCCCGCCCGGCACCGCCATGGACGAGAGCATGCGCCGGATCGAGGAGGAGGCCACCCGGATGGGCGTCCTGGTCAACGACCTGCTCACGCTCGCCCAGCTCGACGAGGAACGCCCCCTCGAACGCCACGCGGTCGACCTGCTCGAAGTGGCCGCCGACACCATCCGCGACGCCAGGGCCCGCGTCCCCGGCCGCCAGGTCAGGCTGACCGGGCTGGGCGACTCGTTCGGGCCCGTGCTCGTCCACGGCGACGAGGCCAGGCTCCGGCAGGTGGCGGCCAACCTGGTCGGCAACGCGCTCACCCACACACCGGCGGACGCCCAGATCACCGTGCGGGTGGGGGCCAGGGGGCGGGAGGGGGTGCTGGAGGTGAGCGACACCGGGCCGGGGGTGGCGGCGGGGCATGCGCCGTACATCTTCGAGCGCCTTTACCGGGCGGGCAGCGGGCGTTCGCGCGCCGACGGGGGCGCCGGGCTCGGGCTGGCCATCGTCGCCGCCATCGTGCGGGCGCACCACGGCCGGGTGGAGCTCGACAGCGAGCCCGGCCACGGCGCCACCTTCCGCGTCCTGCTGCCGGTCGGGGACTCCGAGCCCGCTCCCAGGTAGCTCCGGGGTCACTCCGATCGGGGCGCGGCAGATTCGCCGGTATGAAACGACTTCTCATCGCCGCCGCGCTGACCCTGGCGGTGGCCGGCTGCGGCCAGGCGCAGAGCGGCTCGGGCGGCGTCGCCTCCGTCACCGGCGCCCAGGGCAAGGCGACCGCGACCCCCTCGGCCACCGCCGACCCGCGGGAACAGGCCGTCAAGTACGCCAAGTGCATGCGCGAGAACGGCGTCGACATGCCCGACCCCCAGCCCGGCACCAAGGGCGGGATCAACCTGAAGATCGGCAAGAACGACGACAAGTCCAAGGTCAGGAAGGCGATGGAGTCCTGCCGCCACCTGGCCCCCTTCATGGACAAGGGCAAGCTCGACGACCCCAAACTCGTGGAGCAGGCCCGCGCTCTCGCCAAGTGCATGCGCGAGAACGGCGTCGACATGCCCGACCCCTCGCCCGGCGGGGGTGCGATCCAGCTGCGCAACGTCAAACCCGACGACCCCAGGTTCAAGAAGGCGATGGAGGCGTGCAAGGGCCTCGGGCCGATGGCGGGCCGCTCGTGACCCGCACCGAGACCGAGATCTCCGCCCCGCCGGACGCCCCGCCCCCGCGCCGCCGTCGCGGACCCGTCCGCGCGATCGCGCTCACCGGCGGCGTGGGCCTGCTCGCCGCCGCGGTCGTGACCGCCGCCCTCGGCTTCGGCGGCCAGGACGCCGGTACGCCAGCGGCCACCCGCACCCCGCCCGCCATCGCCAAGGTGACCCGCACCACGCTCACCGAGACCAAGACCGTGGACGGCACCCTCGGCTACGGCGCCACCACGACCGTCTCCGCCACCGCCCAGGGCACCATCACCTGGCTGCCCACCGAGGGCGCCACCATCACCAGAGGCCGCGCGGTCTACAGCGTCGACGCCGACCGCATCCCCCTCCTGTACGGCACCACCCCGCTCTACCGCACCCTCCAGAACGGCGTCGAGGGCGCGGACGCCGCCCTGCTCGAACGGAACCTGGCCAAGCTCGGCTACGACGGCTTCACCGTCGACGACGAGTACACCTGGTCCACCGCGCAGGCCGTGGAGGAGTGGCAGAAGGACCTCGGCCTCCCCATCACCGGCCGGATCGAACCGGCCGCCGTCGTCGTGTCCGATGGGCCGCTCCGCGTCACCGAGCTCAAGGCCACTCTCGGCGCCCCCGCGAGCGGCCCCGTCCTCACCTACTCGGGCACCACCCGCGAGGTCCTCGTCAACCTCGACGCCGCCGACCGCCACCTGGTGAAGAAAGGAATGAAGGCCACCGTCGAACTGCCGGACGGCAGCACCACCCCGGGGAAGATCGCCTCCATCGGCAAGGTGGCGACCACCACCGGCACCGGCGACGAGACCTCCACCACCGTCGAACTGCGCGTCTCGGTCAAGGTGAAGAGCTTCGACACCGCGCCCGTCGAGGTCACCATCGTCTCCGCTGAGCGCGAGAACGTGCTCGCCGTCCCCGTCGGCGCGCTCGTCGCACTGGCCGAGGGCGGCTACGGCGTGCAGATCGCCGACGGCCCCGCCACCGGGTACGCGGCCGTCGAGACCAGCATGTTCGCCGACGGCCAGGTGGAGGTCACCGGCGTCGAGGAGGGCGTGACCGTGGTGGTGCCCAAGTGATCGTCGAACTCACCGACGTCAGCAAGAGCTACGGCGAGGTGGCCGCGCTGCGCGGCGCCACCCTGTCCATCGACTACGGCGAGCTGGCCGGCATCGTCGGCCCGTCGGGGTCGGGCAAGTCGACCATGCTCAACATGATCGGCACCCTGGACCGCCCCTCGGGCGGCACCGTCCGCATCGGCGGCCACGACGTGGGCGCCCTGTCGGACCGGGAACTGTCCACCCTGCGGGGCGGGCTGATCGGCTTCGTCTTCCAGCAGTTCCACCTGTCCTCCGGCGTACCCGTGCTCGACAACGTCGCCGACGGCCTGCTCTACGCCGGGCCCGCGCTGCGCGAGCGCAGACGGCTCGCCCGCGCCGCGCTCGACCGGGTGGGGCTCGGCCACCGGCTCGACCACCGACCGCACGAGCTGTCCGGCGGCGAGCGCCAGCGGGTGGCCATCGCCCGCGCGGTCGTCGGCGACCCGCGCCTGCTGCTGGCCGACGAGCCCACCGGCAACCTCGACTCCAGGTCCGGGGCCGGCGTGATGGAGCTGCTGCGCGAGCTCAACCGGGCTGGCACCACCGTCGTGATCATCACCCACGACCGCGACATCGCCGGCGCCCTGCCCCGGCAGATCGAGATGCTCGACGGCCGGGTGGTCGGCGACTCGACCCGCGAGCGGGTGACGGCATGGTGACCGCCGTCAGCCTGAACCCCTCCCGGCTGCGCCCCCGCGACGTGCTCAGGGTGGGCGGCGCCGGACTGCGCACCAGGCCGCTGCGGGTGTTCCTGTCGGCGCTCGGCATCGCCATCGGCATCGCCGCCATGCTCGGCGTGGTCGGCATCTCCGCCTCCAGCCAGGAGGACCTCAACCGGCAGCTGGCCGCGCTCGGCACCAACCTGCTCACCGTCTCACCCGGCCAGACCCTGTTCGGCGAGACCTCCCACCTGCCCGCCGAGGCCGAAGGCATGATCGAGCAGATCGGCCCGGTCACCTCCGTCACCGCCTCCGCCGGCACCAGCGCGAAGGTGTACCGCAACGACCGCATCCCTGAAGCCGAGTCGGGCGGCATCGCCGTCACCGCCGCCCGGCTCGACCTGCTCAAGGACGTCGGCGCCGACCTGGCCGCCGGCACCTGGCTGAACGCCGCCACCCACCGCTACCCGGCCACCGTCCTCGGCGCCACCGCCGCCGACCGGCTCGGCGTCGTCCAGGCGGGCCCCGACCAGCGGGTCTGGCTCGGCGGACAGTGGTTCACCGTCGTCGGCGTGCTCGCGCCGGTGCCGCTCGCCCCCGAACTCGACAGCGCCGCCCTGGTCGGCTGGCCCGTAGCGGAGGAGCGGCTCGGCTTCGACGGCTACCCCACGACCGTCTACACCAGGACGGAGGAGGAGTACGTCGTCGCGGTCAGGGACGTGCTCGCCGCCACCGCCAACCCGGCCAAGCCCAACGAGGTCGAGGTGTCCAGGCCGTCGGACGCGCTGGCCGCCAAGCAGGCGACCGACGCCACCCTGAACGCCCTGCTGCTCGGCCTCGGCGGCGTCGCGCTGCTGGTCGGCGGCGTCGGCGTGGCCAACACCATGGTGATCTCGGTGCTCGAACGGCGGGCCGAGATCGGCCTGCGCCGCTCACTCGGCGCCACCCGGGGACAGATCAGGCTGCAGTTCCTCGCGGAGTCGCTGCTGCTCTCGGCCATCGGCGGGCTCGGCGGCGTCCTGCTCGGCATCGGCGTCACCGGCGCCTACGCCGCCTTCCAGGGCTGGCCGTCGATCGTGCCGGTCTGGGCGATGGCCGGCGGCCTCGTGGCGACACTCGTCATCGGCGGCCTCGCCGGCTTCTACCCCGCGGTACGGGCGGCCCGCATGTCGCCCACCGAGGCCCTGGCGACGCCGTGACCGGACGGCTGGGCGGGTCGCCCTCGCACCGGACGCCCCGCCCGGCGCGTGACACGCCATGCGTCCGATTCCTACAAGAGCGCCGCCCGGCTCCGGGGATAGCGTGATCGCATGAAGACGCTGACGAGAGAAGCGCTGGACCGGGCCGAGCAGTACCTCTTGCTGAACGGGCGGCTGATCGACCGGCTCAGATTCGAGGCCTTGTTCCGCGGTGGGGAGGCTTCGCGGGTCCTCGGCGTGCTGGGCGGTTACCAGAACTCCGACGGCGGGTTCGGGCACGCGATCGAGCCCGATCTGCGGGGGGCGGGCAGCCAGCCCGAACCCGTCGAGATCGCCTTCGACATCCTGGACGAGCTGGGCGCCTTCGACGATCCGATGGTGGCCGCCGCCTGCGACTACCTGGCGACCGTGACCACCGGGGACGGCGGGGTGCCGTTCGTGCTGCCCAGCGTCAGGGACACGCCGCGGGCGCCGTGGTGGAACACCGACGACGACCCGCCGGGCTCCCTGGTGCCCACGGCCGGGCTCGCGGCCATGCTGTACAAGCACCAGGTGAAGCACCCGTGGCTGGAACCGGCGACGGAGTTCTGCTGGGCGGCCATCGCGCGGGTCACCGAGACCACGCCGTACGAGGCGCGGGCGATCCTGCCGTTCCTGGAGCGGGTGCCGGACCGGCGGCGGGCGGAGGCGGAGTTCACCCGTCTGCGCGACGCCATCCTGGCCACCGTCACCTTCGACCTCGCCGCCGACGGCGACGCTCACTTCCCGCTGGACTTCGCGCCTGAGCCGCGGGGGCTGCCGCTCTTCGACGACGACCTGCTCCAGCGGCACCTCGACGCGCTGATCGGCGCACAGTCGGCCGAGGGAGGCTGGGCCCCCAACTGGCCGATGTGGACGCCGCTCGTAGCACACGAGTGGGGCGGCTACATCACCGTGCTGCGCCTGAAGACGCTGCGCGCCTACGGCCGCCTCACGGCCTGATCAGTTTGCCCATCGGGACGCCGCTGAGCCGTTTGACGTCGTTGGACAGGTGGGCCTGGTCGGCATAGCCGCTCACGGCGGCCACCTCGGCCAGCGCCATTCCCCGGCGGGCCAGCCGCAGCGCCCGCTGGAAGCGCACGATGCGCTGCAGTGTCTTGGGCGAGTAGCCGAAACCGGCCACGCACCGCCGGTGCAGGTGGCGCTCGCTCACGCCGAGCTCCCACGCCACCTCCCGCACCGACGAGCCCAGGCGCAGCGCTTCGGCCATCGCGGAGGCGGCCGGGTCAGGGGTGGGCGTCGCCCGGAGGCGGGTGGCGAGCTGATCGAGAGTGAGATCCTCGGGCAGGCCCAGGTCGGCGAACGGGACACGCCGGTCGCGCAACTCCGCGATCGGCACGCCGAGGACGCCGCCGACCGCTCCAGGTCTGAACCGGATTCCCCGATAGACGTCGCCCGGGCGGAGCCGTACCCGGAAAGGGCCGGTGTCCGGGCCCGCGACCTGGGGGCCGTGCGGGCTCCAGATCAGGTCGACGCACGCGTCGGGCACCACCAGCGAGGTCTCGCCGACGTCGGCGGCGCTACGCCACAGGCAGACGATCCGCTCGCGAAGGGCGACAGGCGGGGCCCATTCCAGGTACACGCCTCCACGCTATGACCGGCCACCGACAGAACCCGTCCCGCCTTTGCGCTCAGGGGTCGGCACGGGCTTGGGCTTCGGCGGCTCCGGTGGCTCTGTGCCGGAGATGAGCGCCGCGGCCCAGGTGGCGCTCGGATCGCTGTCGATGAGAAGGGCGCGGGTGAGCAGGCTGAGCGGGATGGCGAGCAGCGCGCCGAGCGGCCCGAGCACGAACGCCCACACGATCAGCGACAGGAACGTCATCGTGGTGGACAGCCCGACGGCGTCACCGAGGAACTTCGGCTGGATGAACGACTGGATCACCACGTTGATCGCGATGTAGGCGAGGATGACCAGCAGCATCTGCTTCACCCCGCCGTCGAGCAGGGCGAGCGTCGCCGGGGGGATCAGCCCGAGCACGAACCCGATGTTCGGGATGTAGTTCGTGATCAGCGCCAGCACCCCCCACAGCAACGGCAGCGGCACCCCGAGCAGGTAGAGCGCGCCCACATCCAGCACCGCGCAGATGAACCCGAACACCGTGGACACCACGAGATACCGCCGGGTGTTCCGCGCGAACGCGGCCAGCGCCGAGACGAGCTCCGGCCTGCGGGTACGGCCGGCGGCGATGATCCGCGAGGTCACCGGAGCGTCCAGGGACATCGCCAGCAGCAGCACGACCATGAGGAAGAGACTCGACATCACGCTCAGCAGGCTGGACAGCAGCGTCTGCGCCAGTCCGAGGATCTTGCCCGGGTCGAAGGACTTGACCGTCTTGTCGAGCTGCTCGTTGCTGATGCCCAGGCCGGCGGCGAACCGCTGCCCGTCGGCGAGCAACTTCTGGAACTGACCGGTGTACGCCGGAAGGAGCGAGGTGAGCTGGGCGATCGAGACGGTCAGCACCGCCACCATGCTGAGCAGGACCAGCAGCACGATGACGAAGGGAACGGCGACCTGAACCCAGCCTGGCGCGCCGCGTTCGGCGAGCAGGCTGCGCACCGGGGAGACGGCGATGACCAGGACGAGCGCCAGCACCACGGGCCCCAGGATGGAGGCGACTTCGCGCATGCCGAACAGCGCCACCACCGCACCCGCCATGCCGACGAGCACGATCAGCGCCCTGGGTATGGTCGGTCCGTTCATGGGGGCTTCCTACCCATGTGGGGCGGACCAGTCGGGCGTGCGCGCTCGATTTGACGGTTCGGGGGAGCGTACATAGAGTTCAGCAGTCCCACGGGGGCGGCGATGATCGCGGCCCACGACCGGGGGAACCCCCAGCTCAATCCGATCTCGTAGACGCATGCGCCCGCGAGTGTCCGATTCGACAAGAGTCGGATGTCGGAGTAAGGTGGAGGGGTTGCCTTGGAAACGGGGCGGTCTAGATTACCGCAGGTCAGAACAGTAAATGTCAAATCACTGAATTTGACACCGACTGGGACGGCTGAAAGAATTAAGACATAACGAAGCGAGCGCCGCCTGGTGGTTCTAGGGTGTACGCGTCCGTTTCTTGAGAACTCAACAGTGTGTTAAAA